>NZ_MVBK01000099.1 GCF_002000365.1 Thioalkalivibrio denitrificans
CCCGCCAGCACCATGCACCCGAGCATCGCCCAGTACCCGGGCACCAGCCCCACCAGCAGGATGCCCAAGCCGTTCAGGGCCAGCCCCAGCACCAGGATCGCACGCCCGCCCACCCGGTCCACCAGCAACCCCATGGGCAGTTGCATCAGCCCGGTCACTACTGCATACACCGACAGCAACAGGCCCAGCGCCGCGTAGCTCAGGCCCAGTTCCCCGTGCAGTAGCGGGAACACCGGCGGCAGCACCAGCATGTAGAAATGGCTGAAGGCATGCGCCGTGGACACCAGGCCCACGGTACGCCGCTCCCCAGCGGGGAAGGGTGCAATGAGGGAAATCACGGCCGAAATCATGCAGCGCTCCCGACAACTCCTTAAACGAACAAAACGGCCGGAACCGACAAGGCCGGCAAGACACCTACCGTACCATCTGACCGCGCCTGGCGGCCTTCGACCGGAGTGCGTACGTGAAACGAGAGGACCGCCGATCCACGCCAGAGACCGAGCCGCTATCCGGGTGTCAGAGGCATCCGTGCCATGGACGATTAAACATGTATATGAACTGTATCATTTTGAGAGACACTGGACAAATCTGCCCATACCTGGGGAATACGAACGAAGTGGACCCGGTTTGCTGCTGAAACAGCTTCGCCTCCAGATAGGGGCTTTGCGAAGCAACCGACGCAGACTCACAAGGAGCAGTTTCTAACCGAGAGGTCGTGCTCGCGGGTCGTGTAGCCCTTGTTCCCATGCGCCTCGAACTCTTCACCGTGCAGCGGTTCATGGGTGCTCGAGACATCCGGCACCTTCGCCGCCGTGCTCACCACTGTGTGCACCAGTCCGTCAGCGGCATCCACACCCACACGGGCCTTGATGCCGAAGTACCACTAGTTGCCCTTCTTGGACGAACTCATCTTAGAGTCGCGCTGGCTCTAGGGGTTCTTCGTGGAGCTCGGCGCAGCAATCAGGGTAGCATCGACCATGGTGCCCTTGCGCAGGATCAGAACGCACTCGCCCATGCAATAGGCACTCCATCAGCAGGTGGTTAGCGAACGAACCACGCGCTCTGCCATGCCGGCGCAGCGCGCGCCGGCAAACGGGAAGATCACATCAAATCCCCCCCGTATTCGGACTTCCAACTGCTTGCGCAGACTTCGACGCGCCCGGAACAGCCGGGTCTTAACCGTAACCGGATTGATATTGAGATCGCGCGAAATCGCCAGGATACTCATCCCTTCGGTTTCTCTCATCAGAAACACAACTCGAAGCGGGGCTGGCAGTTCCGCAACGGCCGCTTCCAGGATCTGTCTGATTTGCTGTCGCCCTGCTTGTTGGTATGGATCATCGACTGCGGCGCTTGGGAATGTCACCACCCGCTCGTTGACTGACTTCTCCTCCACAGTGTCTAGCGGGACATGATCACGCCACCTGCTTCGCTGGCGCATGAGAGCCGTGTTGACGGCGATGCGACTGAGCCATGTGGCAAACCGGGCTTCTCCGCGGAAATCGCTCAGTCGCCTGAATGCGCTCACGTATGTCTCCTGCACCACATCCTCGGCATCCGCATCCGACTGAACGATACCTCGGGCAATTCGGAAGAGACGCGGATTGAAACGTCGAATCAGCTCCCTTATCGCGGCCTCATCCTGTGCACGAGCTGCGCACAACAGGCTCTCCTCATCAAGCTCTGCCGCCCGTTCGGTAGTCAGTTTGGTTACTGGCACGCTTGTCATCGTCAGTTCTCCACTATGACCCGTTTATGATGAAGGATACTTTCAACTGATGGCAAAGCGTTGGTTACGGCTTCCGGCAATTCATCATCACTATCTTCCATGGCCTGCCATTCGAGGTTCTCCACAGGGTCCACAACGATGCGGCCGACCATGCCTGCATGTTCGTGGGGAACGCAGTAATAGTCATAAACACCGGGAACATCGAGCCGCACGTCGAAGTGCTCGCCCGGCATCAGATATCCAGAGTCCCATGGCTCTGCCTGCTCAGGAATACGCGCCGGACGGCCATTCAGCGATGGGTGATAAGTGGTCGCCGTATGACTGTTAACCGGGTCCTTGTTGCTGAAGCGCATGACCGTACCGGTTGGCACCAATAGTCCCTGGGGCGTAAACCAAATGCGTTCCCCCCGGGGCGTACCACGCATCTCAATCACCGCGTGCTCCTCCGCCAGGAGCCAGAGCGGTACTACGAGGGTAGCGATACCGGCCCCGGTCCCTTTCAGCCATTGACGTCTGGTCAGCTTCATTCTGCCAATCGCCCTTTCGCACCTTCATCGTGGAACAGAACCACATGGGCATGCGGTGCTTCGACGCCTGGGTGGCCTGCATTGTAGTAAATATCGACTGAAACCACGTTGCTATTGCCAACAGCCAGATCATCAAACGAGATTCCGCCCTCAAGATCCTTCAGGGGAGTCATGTAGATCGTGGCAGACAGGCGGCCATCGCGGTCGTAACCCAGGAACGGGCCCGCCGGCAGAGTATCCGGGGCCACGAAGATCGTGCCAAGACCGGGGATGAACTCCGGCAAGGGCAGCAGCCTGCTGACCTGCGCATAAGGCGCTGGCGGGGGCATAGTGTCCAGTTTGGCGTTTGCCTCAGGACCGCTTGCCAAGGCAGCGCATGCGCTCAGTACCGCGAGCGCGGTGATGCTCGTGAGTGCGACGACGAATCGGTTTATCTCTATGCTCATAGCTCTCTTCCTCTTCCAATGCATGTATCGGGCAAAAATAAAGCCGGAGACGACACCGACTTGATGAGAGAGATGCATGGAGAGCACATAAGGTTCCCGTCAAAAGACATGGTTCCACCCCAGTTCCAACGAAATCGGAGTTGAGCGTGATTGCTACTGCATAGTCGCTTCAGGCGTATGCACACGGCTCTGGCGCTGGAGAACACTGCGCTCAAGGTCGTAATCGCAAGGTATTTGCTCTGAGGCTGGCGCGCCCAGCGCGAGTGGGTCGTTGGCCTGATCGGAAAGCACGGACTGCGTAAACTCCGCGCCGGCGCGGCAACAGGCATCTCGCGCTCAGTGATCCGCTACAGGCGCTGCTCGGATCGGGATGAGGAGGTGATGTCGCTGCCGCTAGAGTTGTCCGAGAACTACCCGGAGGGGGGATTCTCGGAGCTTTAGAAGCTCATCCCTGGCCTGGGAATGCCCTGGAACCACAAGCCGGTGTGGCGCGTGTACTGTGACCTCAAGCTCGAACCTGCGCCGCAAGGGCATGAAACGGCTGTATAAGCGCGCGCCACAGCCGCTCGCCGTGCCCGAGGCGGCTAACGCCACCTGGTCGGCGGACTTCATGTCCGACGCACTATGGGATAGCCCGCCCTGTCGCACTTTCAACTGGATCGATGACTTCAACCGGGAGGCACCGGCCATCGAGATCGACCTGAAGCTGCCGGCCACCCGTGTGGTGCGCGTGCTGAAGCGCGTCGCGGCTTGCCGAGGCTACCCGAGCAGGCTGCGCTGGACATTGGGCCTGAACTTGTGGCGGCAGCGCTGGCAGACTGGGCCGGAAAGAGTGGCGTTGAACTGGAGTTCATACTACTCAGCCGTCCGATGCAGGACGACTTCATCGGGCAACTCAACGGGGGCTACCGCCGAAATGGGTTGCAGACGATATTCTGGCATCGGCCTGATTCCTGTCATGGGCCGACGGGTGATCCCATACTTCCTTGTGAAGTGGTCTGTAGATAAGGAAAGCATAAGTATCTTTACCGCGCAGTTCACGAATAATCCGTTGCCGCCGAAAGGGCGCCAGCTTTGCTGCACCGCAGAATCCACTCGGGTGTTGTCAGGCCGATCCTGGAGACAACCCCCAGGTTGCTACGTATCAGCAAATTCCGTGGGCCGGCAAGAACGCCGTACCGCCGGTTCCCGGAGAACTCAGCGAAGTACGCGGTTGCACGCAGGCAAGCCGCACCTGACTGCCGTCACTCGGGACCTCAGCCGAATTAGCCCCTCAGTGGAGCCCGGCCCTCGGGTATCTAGACGGCTGACACGCAGTCGCCTATTTCCCCTGGTGGGTGAGGATCTTCGCGATCAGCGATGGGTCTTCCATGCAGGGGATAACCAGGACGGCCACGCCGCATTGCTGACAGGTTCCGATCTCGTTGTCGAAAACACGCTTGGGCCTCCATGCACATGTCATCGAGCCCCGACGCTCGGCATGTGACCGATCTTGTGTCGTGGGACACGCCCTGGACTTGTTGCCCTTGCCCCGCCTGGCAGACACCAGCAACGCACCCTGTTTGATGTTTCGGGCGAAGACACTGTGGACTCTTGTGAGATTCACTCGCGGCCTGGGCGCCAGTGCCATCAGCCGGATGATGAAGGGAGAGGGCTCGAACATGGCGCGATTGGTTCCGTCCCAGTAAGGCGTCATCAGCCGGAAGTGGATGTTGCCGTTGGCGATTCGCCACAGGCGTTTCTCCGAATATCGCGGAGCGGATCCATGAACCGGGCAGCGCCGGTTGACGTGGATCAACTGCGCGGCCGGGGCTATGCATAAGGAGATATATCCGGGCAACCCACCGCGGACTATGGTCACTTTCACCGATGATATCTAAAGAATCGGTGTTAATGATCTTACATATCGCTAAATGCGATATTAAAATCCGAGGAAGTGACCTATGGCCAAGCAGCATGACACGCCCAATCTGGACCAGCTCGAGAGCGGTCCGTGGCCCAGTTTTGTCACCGGACTGAAGCGGCTTGCGGAACGAAGCGACATGATCGGAGACGTGCTCGGGCAGCTCGAGTACTCCTATCAGACACGCAAGGGCTACTGGAAGGGTGGCACCGTCTCGGTTCGAGGCTACGGGGGCGGGATCATTCCCCGGTTCTCCGAAGTCACCGAAAAGTTCCCGGATGCCGCCGAGTTTCACACTCTGCGTGTCATGCCGGCACCCGGCATGCACTACAACACCAACATCCTGAGAAAGCTCTGCGATGTGTGGGACAGGAACGGCTCAGGCCTTCTGGCCCTGCACGGCCAGAGCGGTGACATGATGTTCCAGGGGGCACGCTCGGATCAGGTGCAGCAGGCGTTCGACGAGATCAACGAGCTGGGTTTCGATCTCGGCGGCGCGGGCCCCTCCGTGCGCACCTCCATGTCCTGCGTCGGAGCGGCACGCTGTGAACATTCCTGTTACAGCGAGGCGGTCGCGCATCGAAAGGTGATGAACTCCTTCGTCGATGACCTGCACAGGCCGGCGCTGCCCTACAAGTTCAAGTTCAAGTTCTCCGGGTGCCCCAACGATTGCATGAACTCCATTCAGCGCGCCGATATGGCCGTCATCGGGACCTGGCGGGACGATATCCAGGTCAAGCAGGAGGAGGTCGGCGAGTTTATCAAGGCCAAGGGCCGGCAGTACGTCATCGACAACGTGGTCGCCCGATGCCCGACGAGCTGCATCTCGCTCAGAGACGACGACACGCTGGACATCGACAACCGCAACTGCGTGCGCTGCATGCACTGCATCAACGTGATGACCAAGGCTCTGTCACCGGGCAATGACCGCGGTGTCACCATCCTGGTGGGCGGCAAACGCACACTCAAGATCGGTGACCTGTTTGGCAGTGTCATCGTGCCTTTCAAGAAGCTCGAGACCGAAGAGGACTATGACAGTCTGGTGGAACTGGCCGGGACGATCATCGATTTCTGGGGGGAGAACGGCCTGGAGCATGAACGCTGTGGCGAGATGATCGATCGCATCGGCCTGGCGAACTTCCTCGAGGCGATCGGCCTGGAGGTGGACCCCTCCATGGTCGTGCATCCGCGCACCAGCTCCTATGTGCGTACCGACCGATGGGAGGAAGAGGCGGAGAAATGGCGCATGCGCCATGCCGAGAGTACGGGCTGAACATGCCAGCCTCATCGTGTCACCTCTCAGACTGAATTGATCAGGAGCCCAAAACAATGTCACAGCAGCAGTTACGACAGGCGGTGGAGAGCGGCGTCCCGGACGCATTCCAGTACATGCACCCGTTGATGGCCAGTAACTACGGCCAATGGGACTGGCATGACCGACCGCGTCCGGGTGTGTTGCACCATGTCGCAAAGAACGGAGACCAGATCTGGACCGTGCGGGCGGGCACACAGCGGCAGATGGATACGGACACCATCCGCAAGCTCTGCGCGATCGCGGACGAGTTCGCCGAGGGCCACGTGCGCTTCACCATCCGCAGCAACATCGAGTTCATGGTCAGCTCTGCGGAGAAGGTGGATCCGCTGATCGGGAAACTCAACCAGGAAGGGTTCCCGGTGGGTGGGACGGGCAATTCCATGTCCATGATCGCGCACACCCAGGGCTTCCTGCATTGCGACATACCCGCGACGGATGCATCCGGGGTGGTGAAGTCTCTCATGGATGAACTCTACGACGAATTCGTCAATGAGCGGATGCCCAATCGTGTGCGTATTTCCACGTCCTGTTGCCAGATCAACTGCGGCGGTCAGGCGGATATCGCCATCAACGTACAGCACACCAAGCCGCCGAAGATCAATCATGACCTCGTGGCCAACGTCTGTGAACGGCCCTCCGTGGTGGCGCGCTGTCCCGTGGCGGCCATCCGGCCGGCGCTGGTCAACGGCAAGCCGTCCCTGGAGGTGGACGAGCGCAAGTGCGTGTGCTGCGGCGCCTGCTACCCGCCGTGCCCGCCCATGCAGATCAATGACCCGGAACATTCGAAACTAGCCATCTGGATCGGGGGCAAGAACTCCAACGCGCGCTCCAAGCCGACCTTCCAGAAACTGGTGGCGGCGGGCCTGCCCAACAACCCGCCCCGCTGGCCGGAGGTGGCGGCGCTGGTGAAGAAGATCCTGCGCTGCTACCAGGAGGACGCCAGGGACTGGGAACGGGTGGGTGAGTGGGTCGAGCGGATCGGCTGGGCGCGCTTCTTCGAGCTCACCGATCTGCCGTTTACGCGCTTCCACGTGGAGACCTGGCGCGGCGCGCGTAACAGCCTGAACGCTTCAAGCCATATCCGCTTCTGAGACGTCTTGCAGAAGCGGAGCTTGCGAGACTCCACCTTCGGGGCCCACGCGGCCCCGAGGGTTCGACACCCACAGGCCAATTCAAGCCTGATGGAATTGCGCGTGAAGGGCGCCCTGCCCCGCATGCAGGCCCTCAAGCAGGTGGTGGAGGAGAACGGCGTGACGCACCTGGCGGCCATCTGCGCCAGCTGCAAGAACCAGTTTCCAAGGTACTGCCCTATTACGGATTCCAGAGGGATCAAATGATGAGCGTGCACCAGCTGATGAGCGACGCCATCGTTCTGGGTCAGAAACAGTAAGCGAAAACGACCAAATCGACATCAGGCCTACGGCCGGATTTGACTAGGAGAGTAAGCATGGCAACTTCCAGCGATGACATGAAATTGACGTTCCGGAGATTTCGAGACGGCGATCACGAACAGCGCAGCTGGAGAGAGGCGATCTTCGAGGGCGATCACTCCCACAAGTGCCCTGTCTACGTACACCGGACGCCGCCCTGCCAGGGGTCTTGCCCGTCCGGCGAGGACATCCGCGGCTGGCTGCAGATCGTGCGCGGCATCGAGAAGCCGCCGGCCGAGATGACCATGCAGGAATATGCGTTCCGGCGCCTGACCAGCGCGAACCCCTTCCCCTCGGTCATGGGCCGTGTCTGCCCGGCGCCCTGCGAGTCCGGCTGCAACCGCAACGAGGTGGACGACTTCGTCGGCATCAACTCCGTCGAGCAGTTCATCGGCGACACTGCATATGAGCAAAACTTCAAGTATGAGGAGGCCCCTGCCCTGTCCGGCAAGCGCGTGGCCATCATCGGTGGTGGCCCCGGCGGCATGTCCGCGGCCTATCACCTGCGCCGCCGCGGCCATGCCAGCACCATCTTCGACGACCACGAGGAGCTGGGCGGCATGATGATGTACGGCATCCCGGAGTACCGGGTGCCGCGCGATCGCCTGCGTCACGAGATCAAACGCATCCTGGACCTGGGGGACATCGAGGCGCGCCTCCAGACCCGGGTCGGAACGGACGTGAGCCTGGAGGACGTGGAGAAGGAATTCGACGCCGTGGTCTGGGCCGTGGGCTGCCAGACCGGCCGAAAGCTGCCGGTTCCGGGTGGTGACGCTCCCAACTGCATCACCGGTGTGGACTTCCTGGAAGCCTTCAACACCGGGCGCATAAAGGTCCTGAACACCGACAAGATCATCTGTGTGGGCGGTGGTGACACCTCCATTGACGTGGTCTCGGTCGCCCGGCGTCTCGGCAAGATCGAGGCCGAGAACATCACCGACCACCCGGAGGACATGGTTCACGGCTACGTGGGCCACGACAGCGCCATGTCCGCCATGCGTTCCGGTGCCGACGTGACGCTGACCTCCCTGTACCCCAAGGAGAAGATGACCGCCGCGGAACACGAGGTGCGCGATGCACTGCGCGAGGGTGTGACCATCCTCGACGGCGTGATGCCCGTGGAGGTGGTGCTCAACGACAAGGGCCGCGCCACGGGCCTGAAGATGGCCAAGTGCGAATTTGACGGCAATACCCCGAAGCCGGTACAAGGCAGCGAGTTCGTCGTGGAGGCCAACCTGATCATTTCCGCCATCGGCCAGGGCGGCGACCTGTCGGGTCTCGAGACCCTGGACAACGGCCGAGGCTTCATCGACACCGACAAGTTCTACCAGGTGCCGGGTAAGGAAGGGCATTTCGTCATCGGTGACATCATCCGCCCGCACCTGCTGACCACGGCCATCGGCCACGGCGCCATTGCAGCGGACAGCATCGACCACTTCCTGCGCCAGAAAGAGCCTATCAAGCGCCCGCGCGTGGACGTGCATCACTTCAACCTGCTCTGCAAGCTTCAGGAATTCGGCTTGGAGCCGGCCCCCTACTCCGGTGGAGAGACCTGGGGCACCTCCGAAGGCGAGTTCGCTGTGCACAACTACGAGGACCGCTCGTTCCAGGAGATCATCTCCCACGAGAGGCTCTTCAAGGGGCATTTCCCATTTGTCCCGCGTAACCTGCGCCAGGAGCGCGGGCCGGGTGCCGAGGATGTGGTGGGGCATTTCGAGGAGCGCATGCAGGGCCTGTCCGAGGCGGAGGCCGTCGAGGAGGCCAAGCGCTGCATGAGCTGCGGCATGTGCTTCGAGTGCGACAACTGCGTGATCTACTGCCCGCAGACTGCCGTGTACCGGGTGCCCAAGAAGCAGTCGGCCACGGGCCGCTACGTGGCCACTGACTACGCCAAGTGCATCGGCTGCCATATCTGCGCGGAGGTCTGCCCCACCGGCTACATCGACATGGCGATGGGTGAGTAGACAGACGGCAGGAGATCTTTCGCGCCCGTCTGATCCTTCTCGGCCTCCTGCTGATGGGGTGTTGTATTGATGCTCGCTGTCTACGGCCGGGTGAACCCCCTCAGGTGATGGAGGCCCGGGGGGATAGCCGGTGGGGGTCATAGGCCGGGACCACATGAAGATACCCGGTATCGAGCAGGGTCCGGCAGTTCACTTCGGCATCCGGAATCCCGAGCATAGTTCAGCCCTTAATATCGTGAAACTCGATCTTAAAGGCCAATAAATTTCGCTTTCCTTTGTCTTAGGCGGCTCCTAAGCTCTATTAAGGAACGGTTCTCGGAGCTGGCCATGACCAAGACAGCCCATGGTCTGATTCGTGAAGACTTCGTTAGGGCACTGGCGGAGTCAAACACCCTCGTAGATATCACCATAGACAATCTAATGGCACTACATACCCGGGCCGAGAGGCACGCACGTTTCCGAGTCACCGGCAACCTGCGCGTGGAAGACATGATGACCCAGTCGGTCGTGACCGTCGAGGCCGATTGCTCACTGTCGGAGGCTGCGCATCTGCTGGTGACGCACCGAATCAGCGGGCTGCCGGTGGTGGACAGCGACAAACGCCTGCGGGGCGTGATTACCGAGGCTGATTTCCTGCGCACGCTGGGAGTGCCCAGCCATCACCCCACCCACAGCCTGTGGCAGACGCTCGAGGCGATGTTCGCGCATCACAGCGGACTTCAGGAACCGACCGGCACAGTCGAGGAGGTGATGGTCACCGATGTCATCACGGCAACGCCGGAACACACGCTGCACGATGTGCTCGATCTGATGAAGAAGAACCGGATCAAGCGTCTGGTGGTGTGCGACGACGCTCGGCGCGTCGTGGGCATGATCACGCGCTCCGACCTGGTGCGGGTGTTCTTCGATCGCATCCGGCAGGCCGGCGACGAGGCGCCGCCGGCGACCATAGCTGACGACTAGCTGCGCAACCAATACGAACCACACCTAGGGCGACAATCAGAAATATGTCTTCTCAACGGTCTGGGCATTCATGAGTGACCGCGTGTGCCCTTGGTACGCATGGCGCTGTGGATTGTGTTCGATGAGTTGCTCGGGCAAGTCAAGCAACTTCCGCTCCACCCTGACCAGGTGCCGCGCAACGCTTCACCTCCAGCCACTGGAATCGCATTCCTTCCCCTGCGATTGGGCTCACCATTGTGTCCGTGAGTACGGAGGTCGGAACCTGTGCAGGTGATGATTACTCAGAGTCCTCCAGCCTACCGGCCGGTTCAGGATTGAAGTGGTTTTCATACTTGCTCGGAATACCTGCCCACTCGTCAGCATCAGACGGCGCGTCTTTCACTTGGGAAATCACTGGCCATCTCGGCGCGTACTCTGCGTTGATGCCCAGGAAGTGCTGCTGGTCAGGTGGTAAGTCATCCTCGAAGTAGATAGCGTTGACCGGGCACTCTGGCACACATAAGCTGCAGTCGATGCATTCCTCTGGATCGATCACAAGCATGTTTTCACCTTCGTGGAAACAATCGACTGGACAGACTCCTACGCAATCAGTGTACTTGCACTTGATGCAGTCATCGGTTACGACATAGGTCACGATCGCACCTCATCAGGAATAAGCACGCCAGCCGCACTAGGCTTACCCGCCAAGTTCCGGACCAAGGGAAGAAGCAACCCACACCGTGAACTTGATTATCTATCTGGTTAGTCAGGACAATCCGAGAGCAAACCTGACCGCCTAGACATGCTCAGCGCCCTTCCTTAAATCACCACACCCATTGCTGCCGGCGGACCGGTTACACCACGCCGCCCATCTACGCCGGAAGCCACAGTCGCGATCCACAACTCACTACCCTCATCCAGGGAGAGAAGCTCCTCGATTTCACCAAATGACACCAATGCTCCCGAGAGTGAAGGATGTGCGATCCCCTGATCGTCCGGGTGATCTTCCTGACGCTCGAAAGAAGCATGTTGCCTGAGCCTTAAGTCCACGCAAACACCCGGTAGCCATGGGCCCCAGGCGACATCCCTGTCACATCGGGGTGCGACTCCGGCGTTCTGCCGGCTCCGGAAACCCTTCCGGCTCAATTGAGGTCCCTGCCGCGATGAACCGGGATGTCATGCAATCCGAACGGCTTGCGCATGGATTCGATCATGTAGAAATCCGGTTGATACTCGATGTTCTTCCAGTCATACCATTCGGGCTTCTCGATCTCCTCATATTCGACCACCAACATGGATCCGCCATGTTCCCGACCGTTGTTCGTGGTGTGATGGTCGATGTGGTCATGGGTCATCCAGAGGCCCGGGTTGTTCATATGAACAATCACGTCGTAGCGCTCCCCAGGTTGCATCCCGACCACATCCACTTCATAGGGTTCCGGTAACAGTTTACCGTCCTTGTGGGTGACGATCATGTCGTGTCCGTGCAGGTGAAAGGCGACGGGAATGGTCGCCGCAAACAGTCTCATGCGCAGCACGTCACCTTCACGCACCCGGATGGGCTGTGTCATGGGGAATGACTTGCCGTTGATGGAGAAATAGTTAAGCGCGTCACCGGGACGCGGTCCGTCCCCATAGCTGTCCGCATATTTGGCCGACCATCCGGAGAACATGAGGATCGCTTCGTGCGTCACCTTCTGCTCCAGCGCCGTCGGCTCTTTGGGTTCCACGATCAGGGGACCCCACATGCCTCGTATGCCCACGTGTTCGTTGACATTCACATGGCAGTGATACCAGAGACTACCCACCTTGTCGGCCACGAACCGGTACGTATAGCTCTCGCCGGGCTCAATGGGATGCTGCGTCACGTGCGGCACCCCGTCAGATTGCCAGGTTCCTGTCTGAAAAATGCCATGCCAGTGCACGGTATGGCTCAGACCCGTGAGGTTGTGAACGGTCACCTCCACTTCGTCCCCTTCCTGTACCCGGATCAGGGGGCCTGGAACCTGACCATTGAAGCCCCACACCTGCGCCGTAAAGTTCGGCGCCACGTCGATCTCCACTTCTTCGATCGTCATCTCGAATTGGCGCACTTCTGCCATCACCGTCGGTACGGCGATTAGCAGCAGAATAGTCAGAGTCAAACGAATTGTCATCGGCATTGAACAGTCTCCTACTCTTGATTCGGGCGTATATCGTTCCGATCAAACCGTCACGGCTCCTCACAACACAGTTCGCGAAGGTAACGAACCAGCACGTGGATCTGATCATCATCGAGGTTGTGACTCCAGGCAGGCATCAGCACCGACTGGTTGATGGATGCACCGCCATTTCTGATGACACGGAACAACTCCTCGTCCGAGCGCCCCATCATCTCGGTACGGTCGGTGTGATCCCTCGGGAACACAGACATGTGCGGCGCATTGATGCCCTTTCCTGTCCCCTCGACACCGTGACACTGGACGCAATAGCGTTCATAGAGAAGGCGTCCTTCTTGGGCCATCGCGGAGCCCGCGACAGCTATCAGCATTACGATCATTACAAGGATTCGCATGTTTATTCCTCGGCGATGGTCTTGAGATAGTTCGCCAGCCTGTGGATGGCGGCATCATTCATCTCGAGCACCGGCATCATCGTGCCCGGATTCCACTGGCCCGGAGACCTCACAAAGGACACGATGAACTCGGGCTGGAGGCGGCTCCAGGCGCTATAAAGCTCGGGCCCGGATACGCCGCCTTCCCCCTTCACGTCCTGATGGCAGGCCACACAACCCTTGAAGCGTCGGAAGTCCAGCCGCGCCATTCGCAAAGGCACCGTGGACGGCTCGTAATCTTCCTCCGCGAGCCGATCCGCGTAAGGAGTCAATGTCATCAGGTACCTGGCGACCTCCTCGGCGAGCTTCGCATCGAGCACGGGATGGTTGACGAGACTTGCCTCGTCGATCACATCACCCTCCGGGGTTGCCCGAACATGGGTCGGCGGGTAGTAGCCGGCCGGCCGGATCCGCTCGGGCGCCTGAAGCCACTCGAGCAGCCACTCCTCCCGATACTTGTCGCCTGCGTAGTAGAGCGGTGGGCCGAGCTCCGCTCGAATCGCGGGCGAATGACTCGCGCCATCACCCGGCTTTACTGCGTGACAGGCCAAGCAGTTCTCCTTCACGAACGCTGCCACGTCGGTGCCGGCGCCACCCTTGAAGTAACGGGGCGAGTCATCGGCCCCCGCCGGTGCGCCCAGAACCAGCAGCGCACCGATAAACAGCCATCTGGCAGTCGACATGAGATCACCTCCTATCCATCGGACAGACATGGATCAGCGCGGAATCAGGTTGTCGCCGCGCCCCAGCTCCGGATCGGCATCGGCATGGTTCATCAGCACGGTAATTGCGCCCTTCATGGCATGGCGCATGCGGTGATCGACGATGGCATTGTTCGTCGGCCGATCAGCTGGCGACACGATATCCATCACCATGCCATGCGCCGGCGCCACCTCGACTGTCTGCAAACCATGACGCAGATTCAGAGGATGCCCGTTGTCCCAGACACGATCCCAGATGCCGGCAATCGGATGGAGTGCCGCACCCTCGTTGATCATTGCGTTCACGAAATAAATGCGCACGCGCTCTCCAGGCTCGGCCTCGAGCGTCAGCGCGGCGTTGGGGTCATGTACCGGGTCGTAGTGAAAGGATTTGCCATTGATTAGAATGGCTTGCCAACGTTGGCCCATGGTGATGTCTTCCGGCGATGTCCCCTGCTCGAACAGATCGCCCTGGACCAGGACATACTCTCGATCCGGCGCCGGATATGCGTCCGTATAACCCTCCTTCGGGTCCACGATGATCACCCCGTACATCCCGCGTGCAATGTGCTCCGACATGGAATCGCTCCCGCAGTGATAGAGGAACACGCCGGGATAGTCAGCTGTGAAGGTGAACTGCTTGCTCTCCCCGGGGCGGACATCACTGAATTCATCGAGCACATCGACACGCGCGGCATGGAAATCCATCGAGTGGCTGTTGCCGTTGTCCGGATGGTTGTGCAGCGTGAAATCGACAGTATCCCCCTGTCGGACCCTGACCAGCGGGCCTGGTATGGTGCCATCATAGGTCCACATGCGTTGGGTGCTGCCGGCATTGTCCACGGCAACATCGATCTCCTTGACCGTCATCTCGACTTTCACGGTCTCGGCATAGAGGGGGTAAGCGGTGAATCCGGCTACGGCGAGCAGCGCGGCGGGCAGTGTGCGTCTCAACATGATGCCTCCCGTTTTGGTTGACGTTAGCGAGAGAGCTCCTGGGTTCCGAAGTATCTACCCTTAAAGCGTCTCGTCGGGCGCATCTTTACAAGACGTGCCCTGAACATCAAACACGGTTTAACAACATTTTCACCGTAACAGTCGGGAACGTGGAACCCACAAATGATCACACAACTCACTGATACACGGTCTTTTGTTGTCGTGTCTTATGCAAGTCCATCGTTAGCATGTGGCTATCTTAGAGACTCCTATGGCCCTTTGCAGAATCTTAATATAAGATTCGTCGAGAACGACTCTTTGCTGGTTTGAGAATGATACCGGAGGCCGTGATGCAGCTCTCTCAGTTTACTGACTACTCGCTTCGGGTGCTGATGTACCTGGGCTTTCGAAACGACGATCAGGTCAACATCTCAGAGATATCGAGCGCCTATGACATCTCCAGGAGCTATCTCATGAAGGTGGTCAGCCACTTGGCATCCAAGGGATTCGTGCATACGACCCGTGGCAAGGGCGGAGGAGTCCGTCTGTCTCGCCCACCGTCACTGATCAATCTGGGGGAGGTTATTCGGGAATGTGAAACCAGCTTTCACGTGGTGGAATGCCTGGGGCCTGTGCAGTCGTCCTGTCCACTGCTCCCCGAATGCGTCCTGCGTTCCATCCTGCGCGAGGCGACACATGGGTTCCTCGGCATCCTGGACAAGTACAGCATCCAGGATCTTGTGGCGAGCCCCAGCGTCGGCCGCGGACTGTTGCGCGCCTCCATCTGAGTTCGCCATCGTCCATCGATAGCCAGCGCCCACCCCAACGAACCCTGGACATTGGGGGAGGACGGCCGCAAAAGACATAAGAAAAGAGGGTTTCCACAGTGCAGGACGATCGTTCTTCCCCCAACTACGAAGGCATCGCCAGGCGTATGGCCAATCTGATCCGATCGGGCGTGCTGCAACCGGGCGATCGCCTGCCTTCTCTGAGGCAGGTCAGTCGCCGGAACCGCGTGAGTCTTGCGACGGCAATCCAAGCCTATCGATGGCTTGAGGATGAAGACCTGATCCACTCACGGCCCGGCTCCGGCTTCTTTGTCACGACCAGGTGCGAAGGATCCATGAGGCGGGAGTCGTCCAAGCCAATCCCCCATGAGTCTGACTCCGAACTCTGGCTACCACCCCGTCCGCCCGCGGATCTCCTGCCCGAGCATCGGCTCAGTCGCCTCATCAGCGCCATGGTGAGGCGCCACCCATCCATGATCAGCGAGAATACCGATCCGCGCGGGGACAATCTTCTCCGACGACAGATCGCACGGCGGACCGCAGCTCTCGGCCTTGACTGTCGCGCCGAGGACATCGTGATCACTTCCGGCGGACTCGAGGCGATGACCCTGGCATTGCGCGCCGTGGCCGAAGTGGGTGATGCGATCGCCGTGGAGTCCCCTTGCAGTGCCGCCACGCTCGGAGTGCTCCGAAGTCTTGGGCTGGCGCCCGTGGAAGTGCATGCAACGCCCGAACACGGCATTCTCCTTGACCAGCTCGAGGACATACTGACCACCCGGGAGATCCGTGCCTGTCTGTTTTCGACCAATTGTGCGGATCCGCTGGGCTATGTAATGCCCGAGCCGGACAAGCGCGTTCTCATGCACATTCTTGCGCACCACGGGGTTCCGCTTGTGGAGAATGACGTTCTGGGGGATCTGGCCTATGGAGCACGTCCCAGCCCCGCAGCGGCCTTTGCCGCGAATGACAACGTTCTGGTCTGTTCATCGTTCACCTACACCTTGGGGTCCGGACTGCGGCTCGGCTGGTTGGCGCCGGGGAAATACCGTGCACGCGTACTGGAACTGAAGGCCGCGTCAAGCGTGGCCCCACCCCCGCTCATACAGCGCGCGGTGGCCGAATACCTTCAGGGCAGCGGATTCGAACGGCACCTCCGCGCGCTGCGCCGGGCCCTCGAAGCCCAAACGGACGACCTGGCACAGGCTGTGCGTGCAAGCTTTCCGGGGACCACCCGTCTGTACCGGCCCGCAGGCGGATCGGCCCTGTGGATCGAGTTGCCACCCGGCGCAGATGCCTGTTTGCTGCAGGAACGCTCACCCCGGACCGTTGTTGACTGGGTACCCGGCTGCCGATTCACGACGAGCCCCACGCTTTGCAACTTCATGCGCCTCCCGGCCACCGACGTGCGGGGACATGCGTTGGACGCACGAATCGCGGCACTCGCAACACAGGTGGGAGGGACGACCTTCTGATACCTGGGGTGCCGCTAGATAACCGCGTCCACGCGTTCAGGTGGTCGAACTCTGTCCAGAGGAGTCGAATCCCTCGCAGCCCAGCCCTCAAACGCAAAGGGGCTTCGGACGACTCTGGTGTCACGCTGCGTTTGGTTATGACCAAGAGGAATGGGTGGACGGGCGGTTCCGGGACGAATGCCTGAACGAGCACTGGTTCACCAGCCTCGCCCATGCCCGGAAAGCGGTCGCCGCCTGGCGGCGCGACCACAACGAGGCACGGCCTCATTCATCGCTGGGCTACCAGACGCCAGCGGAGTTTGCCGCCTAACAGCGGTTGAATGTCTCACCGGGAAAACCCCGGCTCGAGATCGTTGATTGAACGGGCTGCACCAACTACGGTCTGGTACGGATTGTGGGGGGCAGGTCAGCGCTGTGTCCCCATCCCTTGGCAGCCGAGTCACGCAGGGGCATGATCGTGCCCGAGGCCAAGGCTACCAACTTGGCGCCATCGCCGACGATTTCGCATTGGTAGTGGGAGATGGTACGTCCTTGCCGGACAGCCCTGGCTGTGGCTGTGAGCATGGATTTCCATACAGGCCGGAAGAAATTGATGCGTAGATCGATACTTGTGAAACTTTCGCCCTCCTCAACAAGGGTCGAATGCGCTGTGCCAATGGCCGCGTCGGCCAGCTCGCTCAGCAACCCGCCATGAACCGTGCCTTGCTGGTTGCCGTGGATCGCTGCGTCCGCGTCCATCTCCAGACAGGCATATCCCTTGTCAATGCTGGCAATCCGGAAGCCTAGCAGTTGCGAAATGGCAGTCGGGTACTTGAGGTCACAGCTGGCATCTGCGGGGAGGGTGCCGTCGATCTGCCGTTGCAAGAATTCAAGCGCAGTAAGTTTTGCGGTCATTGTGCTCCCTTGGCAGTTAAGGGTTGAGCACCGAAATACGCTGTTGCGGCTCCGGGCATATAGATCAGATCCGTGTCGCCGAAGTCGTAGCCGAGTTGCGAGATCAGCGTCGTGATCTGACCGCGGTGGTGGGTCTGGTGATGGAACAGGTGTATAAGGATCAGGCCGAGCGGTAGCGTCACCGACTCCCTCTTAAGAAACGAGGTATAAGTCACCGGTTCGGCGAGGCGTACTGGATCGAGCGTGGCGACGAGGGCCGCGATCGCTGCATCCTTCTCCACGCGTTCACGCGCCAGCGTGGCAAAGTCCGCATACAGTTCCTGGTCAAGGGATTCCAAGGAGAATGGCGTGCCGGTCATGCGACCGAGCCACAGCCGGTCGACCAGCAAAAGGTGGTTGAAGGTGCCGTGGATGGAGCGGAAGAACGCAGCCATGTCGCGCCTGCGTTCGTCGTCACTCATGCTGGCACAGACCGCGTAGAGCTTCTCATTCATCCAGCGATTGTGGTGGGACATCAGGGTTAGCATGTTGATGTCGTACATGGGACGCTCCTTCTCATTGACATCTAGACGATGCTTGCTTGTGCGCCGCGCGGCCTGCTGTTGGGATCTCGAAAGTTCCCTCCGCTCGTCATGGAGGCATCATCATGCCCCACGATGTGGATACCGTGTAGCGCTTACTCATCGGATTGTTTCAGTTCACATCGTACAGAGTGACCACGTAAGAACCGTATGAACTGGCCGAGTAGCTCCTTCATGTATAGAGCACGAAGCTGACGTGCCAGACAGTGGTAGTAATCGATATCGATGCCGCCGTCGTTTCTGCGACGCACGCCGGACAGGTCGCCCATGGACGTTGTCGTATCTGGCGCAGGGTTTTGTTCATGCTTCATAACCAGAACAGGATCACCGTAGCGGCGGCTAGCACTGCCATGGCACGGTTGACCTTCCATAGCACAACGGGATCCTGGATCCAGACGCGCAATGCGCCGCCGCTCCCCGCCCACAGACAGATACATGGCAGGGCGACTGCCGTGAACACCAGTCCGGCTATCAGGACGCGCTCCGCATAGTGTTCCCCCGGCGGCACGAACGCGGCGATGACTGTGGTGGCCATCAGCCAGGCCTTGGGATTGACAAACTGGAACACGGCGGCTTCGTGAAAACGGATCGGTCGCGCCGTCTCCATGGTCTGCCACTCCCGGGTACCCCAGAGTTTCCGGGTGAGCCAGAGCATGTAGATGCTGCCGACCAGCTTCAAAACCACCTGCACGGCAGGCTCCCTGGTGAGCAACACGCCCAGTCCGACGCCGACCAGCCCGATCTGCAACAGTACGCCGAGGAGGATGCCTGCCATGTGCCAGACCGTCCTTCTCAGACCGAACGCCAACCCCGAAGCAAACAACAGAATGTTGTTCGGCCCAGGCGTAATGGTCATGACGAGGGCATACGCCGTCAGCGCGACCAGGATGTCGAGTGACAACATGTGTACCTCCTCATGACCGGATCCGGGCGTCAGAGGTCGTAACCATGGGCCTGCGGTAGGCCATGACGGCGATGAGCGCAAGACAGGCAGCCGCCATCGCGGCGGAGAACAGCACTGTGGTCGTCGTATAGCGCTCGAGCGCGGAGATGATCAAGGCGTTTCGCACCACCAGCATTCCCAGGAACGCGAACGACTCGGAATATGGCTGGAACCAGGCCTTGCGCAGCGTCGGGCCGAAACCGAGCAGTTCGATGATCGTGACCAGCCAAATGGCCCAGAGGGGATCGTTCAACCAATACCACAGAGGCATTGCGGCGAGGGCCGCAGCGAAGAACAGGCGGTCTGTGAGTGTGACAGTCACATCCGCGCGGTTGATATAGGCCAACACAGCGATGAACAGGGTGACCCCGGCGGAAAAGCCGATCACCCAGGTTCCGATGCCACCGCCTGCCTGGTTCGCGGCGAGAAAGGCCACGCTGGTGTTCATGCTCCAGATGACCCAGGAGAAAACATGTGGACGGGTCTGGCCGCCACGAATCGACAGGATGTAGGGAAAGAAGGCGGTGAGGGTGAGCACCACTGCGATTGCGCTCAGCCAGGATCTGTATGCATCCGCATCCATAATCGAACGCCCGTTTACTCCACGTACAGTGCCGGGACGCGCACTGCCAACCCGCCCGCGTTGAAATCGAACACTTCCGCCAACAAATCGCGGTGACCTCGGTACAAAGTGGTGAAACAGCGGATGCTGGCCGGTACATCGACGAACTGGCAATGCAGGTTGGGCACGTGCGACAAGATGGTCCGCCAATAGGCGCTGATCGCTGCAATGCCGGTGAGTTTCCCGGAATGCTCGCCGGCGCACTGTCGAGTGAACGGCGAGGAGGACTCGAAATCATGGTTACAGTGCGCCAGCGAGGCGTCGACCCAATGGGGCGTGAA
The DNA here is from genome assembly GCF_002000365.1 of Thioalkalivibrio denitrificans. Taxonomy (GTDB): domain Bacteria; phylum Pseudomonadota; class Gammaproteobacteria; order Ectothiorhodospirales; family Ectothiorhodospiraceae; genus Thioalkalivibrio_A; species Thioalkalivibrio_A denitrificans. The sequence continues at coordinate 20,068 of NZ_MVBK01000099.1, forward strand.
AGACCTGGAGTCATTGGCGTTCCGTGGCGGCACGGCGGTTTCCTCATGCCTTGGTGGCAAGACCACTTCTCTTGCAATCCATGATAGGTACAGGTAAAAACGCAATACAGATCCAGATTGTTTAAAATGAATCGGTACAGATTGGCGCGTTCGACAACTGTACTGGACCATCAGTATCCATCTGTATCGTCATGAGGCGTTTATGGACCCGCTCTATCGAAAGGTCGCTGCGGAGATTGCCCAGCACATTGAGCGTTCCGTCTACGTACCGGGTGATCGCCTCCCTGGTGTGCGCCGTTTGGCACGTACTCGCGGCGTCAGCACTGCAACAGCGGTTTCGGCGTACCAAACGCTGGCAGATGAGGGCTATATCGAAGCGCGGTCGCGTTCGGGCTTCTATGTGCGTGCCCGAAAGGCTATTCAAACCATCGAACCGACGCTCTCGGCGAAGGCGGCTGCGCCAAAGCTTGTCACGGGTCAGGCGATGGCGATGGCCTTGATCAAGGCCGCCAATGACCCTGCCATTGTGCAACTCGGGGCCGCTGTGCCGGACCCCGCGTTCCTGCCCACGCAAGCGATCGCGCGTGCACTGGCAACGGTCATGCGCACGAAAAGGTCACAAGTATCCAGCTATATGATGCCGCCCGGCGCACTGGAATTGCGTCGCCAGATATCGCGGCGCATGAGCGAATCGGGTGCTATCGTCTCGGTCGACGATATGGTCATCACCACCGGCTGTCAGGAGGCGCTCAGCCTAGCCTTGCGCGCCGTGACACGGCCTGGTGACGTTGTTGCAGTGGAATCGCCAGCTTTCTACGGGCTCTTACACGTGCTGGAATCGTTAGGGCTTGAGGCGCTGGAGGTTCCGGCTCATCCGATTGAGGGGATCTCTCTCGACGCGCTTGGTTTCGCCCTTGAACGCTGGGCTGTAAAGGCCTGCGTACTCGTGCCGAATTACAGCAATCCGCTCGGATACTGCATGTCGGACGATCAAAAGCACGCCCTGATTCGTCTGCTTGAGAAACACAGAATTCCGCTGATTGAGGACGATGTCTACGGCGACTTGGGCTTTTCCAGCCAGCGCCCTTCGACCTGCAAAGGGCTCGCTCCGCATGCCGACATTCTTTACTGCGGCTCGTTTTCAAAATCACTCTCGCCCGGCCTGCGTATAGGGTGGATCGCAGCCGGTCGCCATCATGCGCACGTCGAGTTCCTCAAGTACGTCACCAGCATCGCCAGCTCCACTGCGCCACAGCTTGCGGCGGCCGAGTTGCTTGCCACGGGTCGCTACGAGCGCTATTTACGCGAAGTACGGAGCAAGTATCAAAGCGCCGTGGCGCGCATGAGCGATGCCGTGATGAGGACCTTCCCAGAGGGCACGCGCATCTCGCAGCCCAGGGGCGGGTTCGTGATCTGGGTGGAACTGCCGAAAGGCACGGACAGTATGGCGCTCGCACGTCGCGCGCTAAGGGACGGCGTGAGCATTGCACCGGGCCCATTGTTCTCGGCGAGCGGAAAGTTCGCCAACTTCATTCGACTATCGTGCGCGAAAGTATGGGACGCCCGTCTTGAGCGGGCCTTGTTCGCTGTGGCGAAACTCATCTAACGGCGCCAGCCCCTTATCCGGGCGCGACCTTCGCTTTGAAGCCCAATCAGGTTGACCTACTTCGCATGCCGACAGAGACCGTGTCCCGCATTGAAGACCTTTGATGCCGCTGGCGGTGCGGGCGATACCTATTCGCTACCAGAAATGCGGAATCCCAGTGCTGTCTGAGCAATACTATGGACGGATGCCGTAACATAGCTCCCGTGCGCGATCTCCGGCTCAATCGAGGGACGGTGAGCAAACCTTGGGTGTGGTAGGTGAGCGATTTGTTGAGCCAGTCAATGCCTCCGTGGAGATCGTCCGTTGGGTGCCATCGTTTCAGTCTCCCCTGCATCGGACTCGAAGGGTACGGTAGCAACGGCAGAGTCGTGCTGAAACATAGTACCCGTAACGGTACCAAGATCAGTCGCGTGCTGTTGGAGAAGACTGAGGAAAGCACGAAGTGCGAGAGACTCGCGCTCTGGGCGCCATACGAAGTGCGTGATATTTCGAGAAAGCTCTATGGGGAGTCTATGCCGTTGCACCTCGTCTCGAATGCCTAACGAATCCACCACGGATAGCGGCACGATAGCGACACCGGTGCCGGCAACCACGCAACCGATGATTGAAGGATAGGATGCGAGTTCGACGAAGCGTATCGGTGTAATACCTTCAGCTGATAACCAGCCTTCGACAACCTTCCGATACGAACACCCTTGCGGAAAACAGATCAACGTCGAGCAATCGATGTCCTGTATGCGATTGGTGGGTTTCGATTGACTTCCGCTGATAAGCACGAGCTCCTCTCTGAAGATGGGTGCAGCCGAAAGCCTGGGCGCCCAGAAAGGTTGTGATACAAGGGCACCTTCAATTTCGCAGTTGGATACGGCCTCAATGAGGCCGGCAGTAGTGTCGGTCCGGATCTCCAGCTGCACATCGGTGTGGCGGCTCGTGTAGTCCGAGAGAATCGTGGGTAAGCGGGCGCCGGCAGTGCTCTCCAGGGAGCCGATTCGCAGCGTTCCCATTGGCCGTCGTTCGGAAAGTGAAAGCTCCGCCTCGCCGACCAGCTGGAACAAACGCTCGGCGTAGTTTAGTAAAAGGTTTCCTTCGGGGGTGAGCGACAAACGATTGTCACAACGGTTGAACAGGCGGACACCCAGACGCTCTTCCATCTGTTTAAGACGCGTCGTGATGTTCGAAGGGACACGATGCAACAGCTTCGATGCAGCCGTTACGCCGCCGGCTGTGGCAACGGCCTGAAAGATCTCAAGCTCATCCAGGTTCAGCTTTCTCATTTTCAGAACGCTCCTTCTTGATAATTCAATATCTTTCGATGTCCGCTGGCGCGTAGAGTCTCCGGACATGAACAGCGCAGCGTCTGGAAACGAACTGACTCTGGCCATGGCAGGTGCCGCTTCACTTGCGGTAGCAATGGGCATCGGTCGATTTGCGTTCACGCCGATCCTGCCGATCATGCAGGTCGACTTCGACCTGTCCCTGTCAGACGGGGGCCTCATCGCCTCTGCCAACTACCTAGGTTATCTCATTGGCGCCGTTTCTGCCGCACATCGGCGCATTGAAGCATTCCGTTTGTTCCGGACGGGGCTGGGGGTAGTGGTAGCCACCACCGCATTGATGAGCGTGATCAGTTCATTGCCCTTATGGCTGCTGATCCGGTGCCTGGCAGGGATTGGGAGTGCGTGGGTATTGGTGGGCGCTACCTCTTTGGTCATTCCGCGACTGCGTAAAGCAGGTCGTACCAGCCTGAACGGAATCGCTTTCGCCGGCGTGGGTCTTGGCATCGCCGTGGCGGGGCTGACCTGCCAGGCGTTGTTCTTGTCTGGGAATCATTCTGCCGGGGCGTGGCTTGCCCTAACAGGGCTCGGTCTGTCCTTCGCCGTCTATGCCTGGCGGTGTGTGCCACGCGAGAGTGGCATAGGTGATCCTGTTCTGGTGACGAGGAATGGACGAGCTTCCGCGCCGCATACAGCGACGTCCATGCGAGACCATTCCGGTATAGGTCGCGGGACCGACAACAGGCGCGACATCGATTACCAACCCGGCCGAGCACAGCAGCTCCGCGCTCGATACATGAAGGAGCTATGGGATCGGTTCATTTTGTTCTTGCGCCGCCACTCTGTGCGAGCCGAGCAAAGAGCGGATGTTCGAGAGAGCGCGAAGGTAGCTCCCGATGCGCTGTCAGGCCCTCCGTGGTGGCCCCTGATACTGGCCTATGGTCTGTTTGGCTATGGGTATATCCTACCGGCGACTTTCTTGCCCGTGTACGCGAGAGAGATCGTCCCGGATCCCGCATCCTTCGGATGGATCTGGCCTCTATTCGGGGTGGCGACGGTGTTCTCTACTGTTGCACTTGGGGTGCTGACCAGAGGAGCGCGTCCGCGTACTGCTTGGGCTTTGGCGAACTTGGTCATGGCGTTAGGTCTCGTGTTGCTTGCCATGGGTACCTCGGTTGCCAACGTCGTGATCTGCGCCATTTGTGTGGGAAGTACTTTCATGGTCATCACCATGTTGGGCATGAGAGTAGGTGAGTCCCTGGGAGGCATCCGAGCGCGGACGCTCATGGCGTGGATGACCGCGGCGTTTGCACTGGGTCAGCTCTTGGGGCCCATGGTTTTCAACGGGTTCATATACTCCGGCTTGCCTACCAACTACGCCTTCTTCACGGCTGCGATCGGTTTGGTCGCGGCATCCACCATGATCGCCTGGTCCACTGTGCCGGGCATTACCCTGAGAGGACAGTCTGATGAGGCCAAATAACAGTTCGACTCCACAAGGATTCTCCGGTGCGACCGATTCCCGCCTTCCCCTTCCTGATCCAGCACAGATGAGTACAAAACAGAAGGAGCAAGCCGATGCATTGATCAATGGTCCACGCAAGGGCATAAAGGGGCCGTTTATACCGCTCATGCGTTCTCCAGAGCTTTTGGAGAACCTGGCTAGCACTGGTGAATACCTACGGTTCAAGTCCACATTGCCCGAAGACCTCAAGGAGTTCGCCACACTGATCGTGGCCCGTGAGACATCAAACCAGTTCGAGTGGGCGGTACATTACCCACTGGCGATCGCGGCAGGTGTGGCGCCGGAATCGCTTAAGGAGCTATTTGAAGGTGCGCGGCCCCAGACACTCTCCCCAGACGAAGCAGTGGTGTATGACTTCACCCGGGAGCTATCTGGCCATCATGGGCTGTCGGACGGCACCTACGCCCGTGCGGTTGCTGTCTTGAAAGAACAGGGAGTCGTGGAGATGACCGCGTTGATCGGTTACTTCTATGCCGTTTGTTGGATCATGAACGTGGCCCGCACACCCTCACAGTTGGTAGCGGAAACAGGTCCACTTCATGCATTTCCGATCTGATCGGCCTATCCGGCGAAGGCGCCAGAGCGCGAAAGGTGCCCAGAACATAACGATAGCAACTGCACCGGGAAGCCGGCCAGCCGGCCTCTCTACGACAGTGGGATTCTCGGGACCATGAACGGTCTCTCTTTCGTAAAACTGCCAGAGTGCCGTAAGCTGGTCTGCCCCAAGTGTCCAGGCGCAATCGGCGATGTCCCGTGACCTGCGTAAGATCAACTATCTCGATCTACTCCGTGGCTTCGTGGCTGTCGGACGTCGACGTAGTGTTACAGAAGGAGCAGAGGATCTGGCCTTAACCCAGTCTGCGGTGAGCCGCCAGATTCGTACGCTCGAGGAGCGTCTGAATACAAGACTATTCATTCGAGGTCATCGCTCAATCGCCTTCACACCGGAGGGCGAATCGCTGTTTCTCGCATGTAACGCGGCGTTAGACTTGATCTCGGATGCCGTTGAGCGTCTCCCTGGCATCGGATATCGGCAGGCGGTTACGCTGAGTGCCAGCATCGGAGTGACCGGGCTGTGGCTATTGCCACGTCTGGGAAGGTTCCAAGCACTGCATCCGGAAGTGGAAGTGCGGGTGGCCGCCAGCAACCGCGTAGTACGTGAGATTGGTCGGGAAGGGGTTGATCTGGCTATTCGATACTGTGACAGGGAATCCGCGCCTGCGGGTGCTCGACGGCTATTCGAGGAACGGATTGCGCCGGTGGCACATCCTGGCATTGCGCCTCGGCATGGGCTTTCCCATGAAACTCTTGGATCGGTTTGTTTGCTCGAGTTTGACAGCCCTGAAACTCCTTGGCTGAAGTGGCAACACTGGCTGGACTCAAACGGCCTTGGAGATATCCATCCGTGCTCGATCCTTCGCTTTAATCAGTACGATCAACTCATTTATGCAGCGATGGCCGGTCAGGGCATTGCCCTGGGGCGTACAGCCCTCCTTGGAGAGGTGCTGGGAAAGGGTAGTCTGGTGGCGCTGCTCGATCCACGTCCTCCCGCTGGCGTCTCCTATGCCTACTGGCTCGTGACCGATGGGCGGGAATCGCGCCCTGCTGTGGCAGCGCTTCGTGACTGGCTCATGGCGGAAGCCGAATGTGAACCGGTGAGCGCCGGGGCAGAGCTTTCGCACCGTTCGCATTCCTGACGTGCATGCGAACGGTGCGGAAAACTCGATTGAGAGGCGTTTGGCCTGCGTGCTTTACTCACCTCGCCGGCCTTTAAGAAACCATCACTACCTGCTTGGAGGCCTGCATAGACTGGTATGAGCGAGGAGCGCAGGCATGTGTACAGAGCATGTGAGATCGTTGGCAGGGCCCCTTTCCAACGGGTTGATTCCCGGTCGGCGAGACAGCACATCAGCCGTACTAGGCTTTTTACCGGAAACCGACGAGTCACCGGTTCAATACGCCTATCCACCACCGCCTGGCGTTCCGTGGGAGAACGCCGGCTATGACCACCGATCGGTCGAAATCGTTGATGCCAGAAGACTTCGGGTAAGGCCTTGGGTCGACTCGATGGGGTTTGACCTCTGGGACGCGCCTTCTGCGGTAAGAGACTTTCGAGATCACAAGGTTGTGCGGGAGATTTATTATGCAGAAGCCCGTGAACTGGCCCTGATGGTCACCGGCGGTCGGGAGGCGTACGTATTTGATCACCTGGTTCGCCGGCGTGGCCCCGGCCGTACGCCCTTGAACTTCGGGCGGGGTAGCGCAGATGGATTCGCGCCTGCCAACGGTCGACTCCATAATGACTTCACGGAAGCATCCGGGCGCCAGCGATTGGCCCTGGATCTACCGGACCCAGATGCACGCAGGAATGTACAGAGCTTTTGCATCATCAACATTTGGCGACCTATCAATGGTCCTGTGCTGGATGCGCCGCTTGCGCTGTGTGATGCACGCACCGTATCGACTGGTGATTTGGTCGAAGGCGAGGTTCGCTACCCGAATCGGACCGGCTGGATCTACCTATGCCGCCATAGCCCCTGGCAGCGTTGGTACTATTATTCAGCCATGGACCGAAACGAAGCCCTGGTGTTCAAGCAATATGATTCGGTTCTGAGCGGCGTGTCGCGTTTCACGCCCCATGGCGCCTTCGATCATCCACAGGCACCCCCGGATGCGCCTCCGCGCGAAAGTATCGAAGTACGCTGCCTTGTTACGTTCTGACCGATGAACTTGTAACCCCGTGGACGAGAGAATACAAGCACATTGCGACCCAACGGATACGGTGGAGATCTGGTTCGATTTTGCCAGTAACTACAGTCACATTTCAGTCATGCGTGTGGAGGATCTTGCCCATCGGTGCGGTGTGACAGTGGTATGGCGGCCGTTCCTGCTCGGGCCGATTTTCAAGGAGATGGGCTGGGAGACATCCCCGTTCGTCGTTTACGAGTCCATGGGACGCTATATGTGGAGGGATATGGAACGCCAGTGCGCGAAATATGATGTTCCATGGAAAAAACCCTCAGTGTTTCCACGCAGTTCCACTCTGCCAACGCGCATTGCGCTGCTCGGTTCAGATGAACCATGGATTGGGGAATTTTGTCGAGAGGTAATGCGCATGAACTTCTTGCACGACTTGGAAATTGATGATGCGGTTGCCATGCAGTCGCTTCTGAATAGACTCGGACTTGCCGGTGAACAACTGATCAGGCAAGCGAAGCAGGCTGAAAGCAAAAACGTGCTCCGACAGCAAATTGAGCGCGCCCGAGAACTGGGCATCTTCGGCGCTCCGACATTCTTCAGAGGAAGAGAGATGTTCTGGGGAAACGACAGATTGGACGATGCAATCGCGTTTGTTGCGCAGCGTCGAGCAGTGAGCGAATGACGACAAGTCAGTTGGGGGGCGATCTAGCTCTATCGGTAGATCTCAAGTATTGAACTACCATAATGAAGACATTCGACTTGAACGACTCTGGGTTTACGATCACGCTCGAATCCGAGCGGCGGCCCTGTAGTCATGGTGAAGGGCATTTCCGCGAAAGCAGAGGGTAGAGCGTGTACATTCCTATGCGGTTTGATGAGTCACGACTAGAGGTCATGCACGCTCTGATTCGTGCGTATCCGTTGGCGACTGTAGTGACACATTCTTTGGAAGGGCTAAACGCTAATCACCTTCCGCTATATTTGTCTCAGGCAACCTCATCGTATGGCGTACTGCGGGGTCATATCGCCCGTGCAAATCCGTTGGCGCTGGAGGTTGTGGACGGCATTGAAACGTTGGCAATCTTCCGCGGCCCAGACAGCTACATAACGCCCTCGTGGTACGCAACGAAGAAGGAAACCGGAAAGGTCGTCCCCACCTGGAATTATGCGGTCGTGCATGCTTACGGCGTGTTGCGTGCAGTCGATGATGCGTCGTGGTTGCGGAGACAGCTCGACGACCTTACGGAGCACAATGAATCGTCCTTTCCAGAGCCGTGGGCCGTATCCGACGCGCCGCCCGACTATATCGAAAGAATAATGGCGGCCATAGTGGGCGTAGAAATGGTAATCACAAAGTTGCTTGGTAAATGGAAGGTCAGTCAGAACCAGTCAACCAGAAACCAAATCGGCGTAATTGCGGGTTTGAAGGATACGGGGCTTCCGGAATCGGAAGTAATGGCTTCGATGGTAGAGGCTAGGACAAAGAATCCCAGTCAATAAAGCTGTCAACGCGCACTGACTCAACTAGCTCAGCCTTCAGGTATCATGCAAAACCAGCGACCCGGTGATCCGGCTGCCTACAAGAGTCTTGCCCAGAAGTGGCATCCTGATAGGCACCCACAAGGTATGGGTAGAACGGAAAAGATCACGGGCAGACCAGGGACAGACCACGTTCATTCTAAGGACGATGGTCTTCTCGATGGAAGTTGGGGTCCATCCCTGAGTTCCCGAGTATCCCTGGTTCCGTCGATGGGGCCCGTGGGCTATCCTTGGTTCCGATACGAGTCGACCAGTAAGCCGCATTCTATAGCACCCTATGGGGGCGGCGTCTTGAGGCGGCTAAGCAGAAGCAATTACTCTTAACTCAACCGTCTGTGAAACCGGGGTAGAACCCAGGATGGTCCAGAAGCAGGGGCGCGCACTCAAACAGCGTACCTTGAGGAATCATCCAGCGTACAGATTGCAGGAATGCCGTAGTTGGGACTCTGCTCTCTCTAGTCCTGCGATGACGCTTCCGCTCTGGGTTAGGGGGTGCGTGTAATCTTAGGGGGGTCGCTTGCCGGGAAGCTATCGCGCAGCTGACGGTCCAACTCCTCGTCCAGCTCACGCTTTAGCCGTTCGACCTCATCGTCTCTCTTCTTTCTTTGGACCATCTTTCTTTTTCTTTCGTTAACCATTTCCGCCTCCTGCGTGCACGCCGGAGTACTGACGCCAGTTCCTGAGTCAACGAGCACGCCACCTTCTTCAAATCGCCTGTACATTGAATTCGAGTATAGCTCCTGCGTCCGGCCCTGAGACTGTGGTGCCGCAGAATCGCGCTCCGCGGCCGTCGGCTCTTGAAGGGCCAGGGCCACCGGCGTCTGCGGGGTCCGTGTCCGTGCTAGGGCTTGAACGGAAGTAGCCTTTGCCATGGGGGTGCCTCCAGTCTTTTCCGGCATGGGTACGGGAGCCATCCTGCCCTAGTGGTAGATTTCTCGTAAGGCAGTAGAATCGGAACTTATGGTTGACAGAATGGAAACAAGGAATTCCGCAGGTGCGGTGGATCCGCGGGAGCTTCGCGGCTCCCTGGACGACATCCGGGCCTTCTGCAACGTTGTTGAGTTAGGAAGCATATCGGCTGCCGCCGGCAAACTGGGCGAGACCAAGGGCGCGGTCAGCCGACGCGTAACCCGCCTCGAGGGAAGGCTTTCCACGACCCTGTTAGCGAGGCGCCCGAGGGCGGTGAGCGTCACGGAGGAGGGGCTCGCCTTCCATGCCAAGGCCCGGGAGGCTCTCTCTATTGGGCGACGCCGCGGAGGCGGCCAGCGAGGCTCGCTCACTGCCGCAGGGTCATCTGCGTGTGACCACACCGGCGGATTTGGGTGTGGAGCTCCTGCCACCAATCATCACGGGCTTTCGTCGTAAGTACCCACAGATCACTGTGGAGTTGCTCCTGACCAGTAGAGCTTTGGACCTCACCCCACACCGGATCGACATCGCCCTACGGGCGAGCAGCGAACTGCCAGACATGGACTATCGCGCGATTCCACTGAAGAACTTGGACGTGCGCCTGTACACCACCCCGGCGTATCTCCGTGAGCGTGGTGAGCCCAAAGTGCCCGGAGATTTATCGTCTCATGATCTGGTCGTTGCCCGGGACCTGATGACTACGACCGCCCTGACGCTGACCAGGCGCGGCCGGGTCGAGCGGATCTCGCTCAGGCCTGCCGTCCAGACCAGCGAGCTGGCCAGTGTTTCGCGCATCGTCCTCGCCGACCGGGCATCGGGCCGATACTTGACTTGGTGGCCGCCTCCGCGCTGGCGGACAATCGGCTGCAGGTGGTGCTCCCCCACTGGATGGTGGCTAGAGCCCAGCTTTACGCCATCACCGTCGCGGGCCGCGATGCTCCGGCCCGTGTTCGCGTGTTCAAGGAATTCGTGCGCGAGGAACTGGCACGCCTCCGCGAGACCACGGACAGCGCTTAGGGCATCACAGTCGTTCGACCCCATTATCGTTGCCTCTCTCCCCGCACTTACGTCACGCTGCGGGCGTGTCATCTCCACGGACGATCTCAACCAGTGCATTCAAGGCGTCGCTGGCGGTGAAAATACCAAGGAACTTGCCATCCTCATCATTGACGATCACGCTGCCTACCTTCCTTTCCGACATGGCGTACGCCACGTCTTCGAGAGGCATGGTAGCAACCACAGTCACGGGATCCGCCGCCATTATGTCGGCAGCCCGCACTTGGTGCTTTTCTGCGAAAGGCAAACTCGACACGATGCGTACATTGCGGTCGCTGATCACCCCCACGACGCTATCACCGCGGACGACAGGCAGATGGCGGATGCCGTGTTTCTCCATCAGATTCCGAAGATCGTCGATCGTCATATCTTCGTTCGCGGTGATTGGGTCGGGGGTGGTGAACTCCTCCACCGGTACACTTCTTGACACCATGGTTGGTCTCCTCTGGTCGTCGGCAGGCAGCCGATGTGCCAATCTTCGTGTTTCGATTGATCAGATAACAGCAAAGCGGGGCCAATGGCAATTCATTCTCATTTGCCACGCCGTACCCGAGGACAGCCAGCTCCTCAACCGTAGCACATCAGGCCAGCGCTTGATAAAGCCGCCGTGCCTGACCCAATCCCTTGAGAAACCGCCACCCGAGTTGCTCGGCCGCCTTGCGAAGCGGATTGACGTAAGCAAGCGCCGCGACGTGATGACCGCGACTGTCTCGCCGCACATGGCGAAGATGATGCTAGGGGTTCAAGCCCAGACGTAGAAGAATCGGCGGAAGGTGACCCGGGATGGCGCCGCACTTGATCTTCCGGATCGCCGGCCTCGCGCAGCCGAGCAGCTGCATATAGTCGTCGACAGTGAAGGAGATGTGGTTGGGGTGATCCCCGGCAGACGTGCGGTTCAGGTTCATCAGGTGCGGCCCTTGTGATTCGTGCCTGTCATTTAGGTGGTCCCCGTCCAATCCCGATTACTCGGCAATACGCTACCGGAGGAAGGTGAGATCGGATGCTTCCGGGGTTTGAGCGACGCCTGCACGCACCAGCTAAGATCCACATAGCTCATGCAGATCAACACCGCGGCCTCGTCCAGCAGCGCCTGGCTCTTGAACGGCCCTCCCTTGTACGCCCCGCAGCCGTCTTCCTCGTCGGCCCGGCGGGCCATGCACTCGTTGAGGCCTCGCGTGAACCAGGACAGGTCACATAGCCGCTCACGCCATTGTACGAGCAGGCTCGGGGCTGCTCGGCCTCGGCGGCGGAGACCGTCTCTTCGGCCCGGAGGCGGGTGAGCAGCACGGGCAATGAGAACAGGCGCGCCCAGCGATCCATGAGCTCCTCTTCCGACATACCCGTACCGGTTCACGGCCCACGCGCACCACCAGGCGGGAGAGATTGGACATCATCGCGTAGATGCAAATATCGATCGCAACGACAGCCGCCAGCGCTTCCAGACCCACCAGCACCCAGCCCTTGAAACAAGGGAGGCGTCCATAAAATGCGAATCAGAAGGTTCCCGTGGTCCGACCCCACCAACCCCCTCCGCTTCACTCCGGCAGGGTGTAGCGGGCCTGGACCAATTCGGTGATCATCTGCCGTGTCTGCGCAGGCGGGAGGTCCGTGCGCTGCTCGACGCGGTGCGCCTCCTCGGCCAGAAACTCGTCTCTCACCGCGTAACGAAACCACCGCGAGTAGTCGCCGCGGCGCAGGTGAAACAGCCAGGTCTGCTCGTCGATGCCCTGCGCGATCTGGCAGAAGATGGCGAGATTCTGCACCTTCAGGTTGTGGCGGCCGTCGGGGCCGCGGAAATAGAAGCTGTGCCAACGCAGGTCGCCCTCGGCGTACTTGCGGTGATGACGCACGCGCTCAGCGCGCCCGGGCATGGGCCGCATGGCGAAGGGAGGCTGGGCGTCGTCCACAAACCAAGCGACCACCTGCTCCGGCTCCCGTGTCAGGCCCTCGGGCCATGGGAGCGTTCTGCCCGTGGCCCGGCCGAATCTGGCGAGCGTCTCTTCGGGCGAGGAACCGATGGCGACCACGATGTCGATCGGTGCCAGGATCTCCGGCGCAACATGCTCCGGATGCACCGTCACCAACAGTGTCTCACCGAGTCGGTTCGGCAGCGCGGAGCCGGTATGCCCCCAGGTGTCGGGGAGCATATGGTGGGCCTCGTCGAGCACCAGCCAGTGCGGCCGTCCGGTTCGTGCCCGCATGGCCTGCAGGTTGGGAATGAGCTGCCCGAAGAACTCGGGTCGGTCGCCGAGCGGAATGCCCAGGAGGTTGATGCTCAGATTGACTTTCGGGTCCTCGAGGATCGAGAGGATCTCCGTGAGTGACGGAGCGCGCCACTGGTTGCCCAGCGCCACCACATCGCCCAGTGTCCCGTAATCGCCCTCCGGGTCGACGATGCACACCTGGAAATCCTTCTCGATTAGCCGCTCGATGACGCCGGCGGTGAGCGTGGACTTGCCACTGCCCGATGGCCCGGCAACCAGCATGTTGTGGCCGAAAGGCGGAAGATTGACCACCCTCCCGTCCGCCGCCGTACCGAGCGGGATCAGGTGCTGTTCGAGCCTGTTGTCCAGCCGGCGCAGATCGTTGGCGATCAACTCATCGATCAGTTCGATGACCCCGTTGCCGTTTTCGGCCGTCGTCTCCAGACTTGCGGAAGCCTTCAGGGACGGCACCGCGTTGGCCACCGCCACAGAGCATTCGCACAACTCCAGAAACGAGTGGTCATTCTCGGCGTCGCCGATTCCCACCACTTCGTGACGCGAGAGTCCGAGCTTGCGGAGTGCGCGCTCCAGCCCCTTCGCCTTATTGACGCCGGCCGGCAGAACCATGAGGGCGCCACGGTTGCCGATCACCTGTGCCTCCAGTCCAAGCTCCCAGATGACGTCCTGCACGGTCGCCCGTTGCGCCGCATGGGTTCCCACCACCACCTGCCCGATCTCCAGGGGGTTCACGCCGCGCTCCCGCAGACCCTTGAGCAGGAGCTTCGGCGGCGGGTTGGCATAGCGCGCCTCTTCCCGGGTCGCGGGGTCATAGACGATGGCGCCGTTCTCCGCCACCACCAGATCGAAAAGCCGCGCGCAGGGACAGACCGACAGCAGGTCGTCCACCCGTCGCCCGGTGACGAGGATCGCCCGTCGTCCCGACTTTCTCAGGCGTTCGACGGCGCGAACTGTGTCATCCGACACCCGATCATGCGAGGCGAGTGTTCCGTCGTAGTCTGCCGCCAGTGCAAGGTAACGCATATGCTCAACCGGTCACCGGTTGTCGGTTACATTTGGGAACTGCTCCGGGTACTTGATGATTGCGTCCATGAGATCCACATCGATATCGAGCCTACTTGAGGACAGCCAACCCCTCAACCGCTACGCGGCGGAGGATTACCTGGAGGCTTGGCTGGCCTTGACCGAGCCGGAGGGATGGAACGATGAAGACTTGGAGCGGCTCCGGGCCCTGTTCTCGGACAGAGGATGAGCCCTGAGAGCGCTGCCCCAACGGCCATCCATCGACTGAATACGTGGGTGTGTCCATGATCTCCAGAATGCCTGTTTGGGGGCGAAAACGGCAGATCTAAGGCCAGATCAACCGCGATTTCGAGGCTCATTGTATGGCGATAGCGATTCACTGGTTGTGGCCTTCATAGGCGCTGTCAGAGTAAGCAAAGCTGACAGGACGATGAAGCTGGAAAGGTGTTTCACGACATGATCGCTCCAGTTGATGGTCGTGTTGATGTGCCCTGTCGAGGCACTGCGGAAGTACCCTCATGGGTCTACTTATTGTTGTGTGCATGCAGCCGTTAGGCGGGGTCTGGCAACCGACCCCAGTGATCAAGACACTCGCGCAATCTCGCCATACGCTCATCGAGCACCGCTTCAAGCAATTCCAAAGGAAGAGGCAATAATTCAGCGGGTGATGCTCAGACGCGTCGGACGACCCACACAACACGTCCGACCACGCGCAGCTGCGCGGCCTCCTGGTCCGTGATGTGCTGTTCCACGTACTGAGGGTTGTCACTGCGCACCCACAGTCCTCCCTTCCAGTCGACCTGCAGACGCTTGGCGACCACGTGGTCATCGAGCTGAATGACATAGATCGCATCTTCGGTCACACCACGCTCACGCGTATCCACCAGAAGCAGGTCGCCGTCCGCCACGGTCGGTTCCATGGAATCGCCGCGGGCGCCCACCAGAACCAAACCGTCGGGTTGCAGGCTCTCACGCATGAGCCAGTCACGGTGGAAAGCCAGGAGCTCGATGCCCTCCCCCTGGTCCACGTCGGCCTCATCATTGGCGTCAGGCTGGATCTCATAACGGGGCACCAGCTCGAAGTCTCCGAACGCTGCGGGATGCAGCGAACGCACACACGGAGATGCGCCGGTCCGCACGCTGTCGCGCATGGGAAGCTCGCCCGTGGCCAGCCACCCCACGCGAACGCCGGCGGCCCCGGCAATCATAATCAGCTTCTCCAGCCCGGGCAGCGATCCCTCCAGGTACTTGCGTACCAGGCTGTCGCTCATGCCACACTCTTGCGCGAATCGAAAAACAGGCTGATCGCCGATTGCCATGCGCAATCTTCGGGCAAAGGCTGTTCCGACGCTCTCTTGTTCGGCAACTTCGTCAGAGTGCGAACTCTCGAGTCGCTGCGCCGCTTGTACCTTGCTCATAGAACACCACCCCAAGGCCTGTACGCACCGCGAAAGGTGCAATCGACCAAATGGACAAATCGACTTGCGACCGATGACCGTATCGGCCCGGCCAAGCCGCCCACTCAACACACTCCCACCGTTCCACGTCTGGCAGGCTGTCGAAAAACAGCCTGCTGGTGCGAGGCGTGGATGCCTCGCTCGCGATTCACACACGCAAGTGTGTGAATCGTCTTTGCCGAACTCCTCTATCGCAGGCTCCGACAGGCTCCGATGAACCGCCAAGTGCAAAACTGTTCGCGGCGTCCGTCTCCTTGCGGCTGCGACGGACTGCTCTGAACTGTCGGGATCCGAAAACCAAAAAGCGGGTCGTGCCGTTTAAACACCAACCAGGGTGCGCATACCCTCATCCACATGGCGTAGCGCTCATTCTTTAGTTTCGCCTTAACAATCCGTGTTGCTATCGATTATGGCCTCCCCGCATATTTCTCTCAAGCTGCACGCGCTTTTTCATACACACGCCACGCTCGAGTGGCCTTCGGCGCACGGCTCGGATATGCTTGTAAACAGAGTTTCAACGCACCTGTGGCGCGCAAGCCAAAACTGTCATGCGCGATGCCTACACTAGGGGATAACGTCCGAACCATGTGGATTTATGTCATCGTAACCGGTGCTATTGCGTGGCACGGTCTTACTTACCGCGACAAGAACGGCGACCGCCCGGCGGTCCACCTGCTGTTTGGCTGCATTGCGCTGATGTTCTGTCTGCGTTTTCTGCTGGTGGACATCATGGGCCTGCCCATCCCGGGGGTTCCTATCTCCCACTGATCGCGCACGCACCGGATGCAGTGTGCGGCCGCGGCTGCACCCGGCATCATTGACCCGTGGCCACATCGACGGGCCGCCCATCAACGGCGGCGATAAGGCCTCTGGGCAGCGTCCTCCTCCGGCATGCTCAACTGCCGTTCCTCCTCGGGTAGGGCCAGCTGCGCGCGAAGATAGTCCGCGCGGTCCCGAATCGTCGGTGGGCCCGCTGCATCCATGTGCAGCAGACGGGTGATCCAGCCCGGTCCATCGGCCACTGAAGCGTCCAGGTACAGGGCATACTCGTAGTCCTCAAGCGCTCGCCGGTGCTCGCCCATGCGATCGAAGGCAATCCCCCGGTTTGCATAGGTGCCGGCAAACTCCGGCGCTCGGGCAATAGCGAGGTCGAAGTGCCTCAGGGACTCCTCGGGGCGACCCTGCTGCAGCAGGGTGCGGGCCTTGCCGCGTATGGCCTCCACGCGATCGGGGTCCGCCCTGAGAACCTCACGGTACTCGTCGAGCGCCCGGTCATAGCGACCGTCGGCAAACGCGCGTTCCGCCGCCAGCAACGCCACATCACCCGGCGCCGGATCCGAGCGCAGGGCATCAAAGATGATCCAGCCGATGGAAAGTACCAGGGCGGCGATAGCCACCCGGGTCAGGATTCTATAGCTTGCGTCATCCATAGTCGGGGATACCTACGATGTTCGCACTGAAGAAGAAGGAAAAAACCAGGCAGACAAAGGTCGCGAGCACCCACGCCCTTCGCCGCTGGCCGGCGAGTTCCTCGTCCGACAGCGTCCTTTGCAGTCGGACCTGCAGGCGCCGCACGCTGAAGTTGAAGATCAACTGACGGACAGGTAAGGACAGGAGGATCGCAAACACGACCACATACAAGGCAAAACCCCAGGTTGTCACTGCCACACTCCGTTAGTCACCAACGAAAGAAGGCGACGGGCAGGGAAAACCCGGCCCGCCGCCCTCGTCTTGCCCGGGCTCAGGTTGTTGCCTTCAAGCCATCGCCCAGCTGAACATCACCGCCCTTCTGCGGGGTGGACGCATCCTCATCGTAGAGGATCTCGATCTCCCGCTTCGGAACGGTACTCATCTCCATCTTGTAACACAGGAACCAGAGCATTCCGACGCCGAACAGCCAGCAGACGATCTGGTAAACGTAGATGGACGGGAACCCGAACACCCACCAGGTGGCCGGGTTGTTTGGGTCGCCGAACAGGTAGGTACCGATGATGTTGCCTGGTCCGATCGCGAAGATGTAGTAGATCGCCACGATGCCCCAGGCCACCGGAATCAGGCGGCGCTTGTCCTCGGGCAGACCCGCATGCTCACGCAGCCAACTGTGGAAACCCATGCGATGCTGCGTCTCCCTGGCATCCTGGGTCACCGCCGAGACGGCGATCGCGGTCAGCATGTTGAGCATAATGCCCCACCCGCCGGAATGGATCGTCAGCGGCCAGCGACCCCAGGGCACGTCGATGCCAAGGGCGGCGACCACCGCAAGGCCCAGGTTCTCGGTCATGAGCACGGCGACGATGCCGACGATGAGGCCGGCCACCACACCCTGACGCGTGAGCCAGGGCCAGTAGCACACCGCGATGAGCGGCACCCACATCTGCAGCCCCAGGGCGACCGCCATGCCCCCGAGCAGCACCAGTGCATCGGTCGTGAATGTCGCCACGGTCAATGCCGCCAGCACAAGGAGCGTCACGACACCCCTTCCCACCTGCTTCTGCATGTTGTGGCTGACATTGGGGTTGATGAAACGACGCAGCACGTCACGGGTGTAGATGCCGCTGGTGGTGGACATGTAGGCCGCACCCGTCGACTGGAAGGCGCCCAGTGCGCAGACAGCGAGCAGACCCACGAACCATGGCGCGACCGCCTCCAGCAGGCCCATCAACTGCGGCACCAGACCGGAGTCACCGCCACCTTCGCGGCGCAGGTCCACCCAGCCGGCCACTTCGCGCGGATCCTGCCCGGCGCGAACCGCCGCGAGACCCTGGTCAATGCGCGCGGCGACCTCGTCGCGGCTCAGCTCCGGGTTTTGCGTGGCGATCAGGCCACGCTGGAGCACTACGTCGTCGGGGCTGGCGTACAAGTCCCGGTACTGGCCGAGGGTCTCCTCATACTCCGGGTTGTAGATGTCGCGCACCAGGTCCGTGTTGGCGCCGAGGCCGTGTCCGGCCATGGCCTGCACGGCCAGCAGCACAACGATCACCGCACCGGAGATCAGGCCGGAAGCCCAGGTCTGCTGCGGCGCGAACGGACGCGGATCCTTGTTGGAGAACGCCCACATGGTGAACGAAGGCGAGGCCATGATGCCGGCCATACTCATCATGTAGCTGAGCACCATCACCGAGGTCCAGGCGCCGCCCTGGGCATCCCCCACCCCGCTGACCCACTGGATCACGCCGGGCGTTGCCACATAACCGCTGTGCCCGGCCGGCGTCAGACCCGGGCGACCCGCGCTCTCTCCGCCGGTGACCAGGTCCCACTGACTGGCCGCCGCGATGCTGCGCGCCAGGTCTCCGATGGAGCCCATATAGGAGATGGCAATAAAGCTGATGGCGGTCATGCCGAACAGAAGCAGCACGCACTGCAGGGCGTCCACGTAGGCCACGGCACGAAGTCCGCCAGAGGCCACATAGAACAGCACGATGGCGGAGAGGGCCCACATCCCGAAGGTCACGCCGAGGGCGCCATCGGTGAGCACGTTGAAGAGGAAGCCGGACGCACGCAGCTGAATGCCCAGGTAGGGCACCGCAAAGATGGTGGCCACGATGACCACCAGCCACACCATTGTGTTGCTTTGGAAGTAGCTGTGATACATCTCGCCGGGCGTCACGAAGCCCCACCGCCGGCCGAGCATCCACTGACGCTTCAGGAACAGCATGCCGGAGATGGGGATGCCGATCGCGTACAGTCCGATGTACCCGTACTGCATGCCCGTGTGATACAGAAGGCCCGGATGACCGACGAACGTCCACCCCGACCAGGACGTCGCCGTCGCCGCAAGGATGAACACCCACATGGGAACCGACCGACCGGATATGAAGTAGTCACTGGCGGTCTTGGTGGCCAGGGCACCCTTGATGCCCCAGAAGATACAGTATCCCCAGTACAGGCCTACAAATACGAAGAGCCATATGGCTTTGGCGTCCATCAGGTCTCCTCCTCCGTTCCTTTATGAATGTAAAAGGTATGTTTGTTTTAGTTAGATAAACACGGACAAAAAAATAGACGGGCCCGCTCAACGAAATGAACATCCACAATGGAAGCTGGTGCTTCTCATGAAGCGCTGGCGAGTCCGTCCTGGCGCCTGAGTCTAGTCGAGCCTGTTTTGCCTGCCAACCACTCGAAAGCGCCGGCCAAATTCCACTTTTTTACAAGACAATCAGCATTTTTTGACATCTCACGCAATGCGTTCCCGGGAATACGCGGCGAGACAGGAGATCGGCACGCTTATTTGACGAACTCCGCCCTTTTTGTGGAAGAGGAACACCTCTTTTTGCAGGATTAGGGGAACTTTCTTGTCAAAATCGTGTGGAGAAAATTTTTCTTTTTTTTTAATTCTTTGATCCTCTTTCTGATCACACTTTTTTGCCATAGAAGTCTTACCTTTTTTATCTTTCAAGCTCTTTTTATGCGCTAAAACAAGGACCCTTCCGAAGCACCCATCGTCACAGGGGAAAGTCAGCATCGTTTTGTTTCATTGAGTCGCACTTTTGTCTTGCTGCAAGGGAAACTATTTTCCCCTGTGAAAAGCCAATTTATTTATCGAAGTGTTTTGCGATAGGTCGCGCCTTCCGGGTACGATGCCGACATGCGCGTCATGCGCCCTCAGTCGACGCGTCTGGGGCAGGACCGACGCGCCGGCGCACTGATCACCCGGGCGATCGCGCCCGGACTGGAAGGCGGCATGGACATCGAACGCTTGGCGACTGCGGAGGCTTTCGGCTCGCTGGGCAGCGAAGCGCTGAAGGCACTGGTTGCGCATGGGACCGTGCGTCGCCTGCACGACGGGGACGAGCTCTTTCGTCGCGGCGATGCGGACAGAAATCTGCTCTACATTCTCTCGGAAGGCCGTGTCGCGCTGAGTGACGGCAATGGCGCCATCACTACCTGCGACGCGGTCTCTCTCCTGGGCCTGTCAAGCTACTTCGACGACGAACCCTATTCACTCACGGTAACGGCCATCGGCTCCTGCCAAGTCATCGAGATTCCCTTGGATGCGGTACGCGAACTCGAGGTTCGGCACCCCGCTTTGGCCGACACACTCAGTCATGCGATCGCAGAACGCATCCGGGCCGGATCGACTCGCGCGCAATCTATTGCCACAGGCGTATTGTCTCGGCCCGCGCGCGGCGCGATGACCACTCCGCTCACGTTCCTGCGCACCGATGCGAGCCTGGGCGAGGCCCTGCGACTCATGGAGACGCGGCGCATCGGCAGTCTCGGTGTGCTGGACGAACAGGACCGGCTGATCGGTCTCGCCACGGTGGCCAGCGTGGCGCACGCCTCGGTGATCGAGGGCCTGCCCTCAGACGCGCCTCTGATTCGGGCGGCGGCGTCTGTGCCACACATCACACCGGACACGCCGCTGTGGGAAGCGGAGGAGATCCAAGTCCGGGAGGCGGTGAAGCACTTGGTGGTCATGGAGGGCGAACGGCCGGTTGGGATGCTCTCCCAGACCAACATCCTGGACGCGGTGCGCGCCGGGCACGCAATCGCGCGGCACCGCGTCCATCACGCCGGCGGAATGGACGATCTGCGTGCCCTGGTGGCCGAGGTGCCGCATGTGGCCAGTGATGCCCGCGAGGGCAGCCGGGACGCCAGTCGTGCCGTCTCTCTGCTGAGCGAGTACCACCTGCAGTTGCAGCGCCGTTGCGTCGAACTCGTGCTGGATGAGTTGGCGAACCGCGGCCTGGGCCCACCTCCGCGGCCTTACGCGCTGCTTGTCCTGGGTTCCCTCGCCCGGCAGGAGTCGCTGCTCAACCCGGACCAGGACAACGCCATCATCATCGCCGACGCCCGCCCCGGCGAGGCTGACTCGCGCCCGCTGGACGACGATGAACAACACTGGTTCGAGACGTTTACGGATCTGCTCAACCGGCGCCTCGACGAGATCGGCTACGAGTGGTGCCGGGGCGACATCATGGCGCGCAACCCGTACTACCGCCGCTGCCTGATGGACTGGTGCAGGCAGATCCGACACATGGCGCACTACCCCAACCTGAAGGCGGCACGCTGGAGCAACATCTTCCTCGACTTCGAGCTGCTCTACGGAGACGCCACGCTGGTGGAAGCGCTGTGGCGGGAAATCTTCTCGGTACTCGGCGAACACGACCGGCTGCTGCATTTCATGGCTGGCGACGATGCCGAGGGACAGGCGGCTCTCGGCATGTTCAACCGCCTGGTGACTTCCGACCGCGAGGAGGGCAAAGGCCGGGTGGACGTGAAGCGCAACGGGCTTCGCATCATCGCCAACGGCGCACGCATCTATGCTCTGGCGAGCGGCGTGCGCGAGACCAACACCGTTGCCCGGCTGCGGGGCCTGCGTCGGGAGGGAGTGCTCTCGGCGGACAAGGTGGCCTCGGTGATCGCGGCCCACGAGAGCCTGCTGGACCTGCTGCTCACGCACCAGCTCGCGCAGCACGACGGCGGCCACCCACCCGACAAGTACATCGATCCGCGCAATCTCGACGACATGGCCCTGCAGTCGCTGATCAGCAGCATGCGCGCCATCAAGCGTTTCCAGGATCGCGTGCAGGGCGTGTTCGGACTCTGACCATGACCGGGCAGCGAGTCGACATGGCTCCACTGCAAACCGACGTGGCCCTCTTTGGCGAGCGCGTCGATGACGCCATGGAAGGTCCGCCTCCGCTGGTGGCGGAGACGGTTTCTTGCCGTGACCTTGTCGCCACGCTTGCCCAGGCGGATGCCAGCTGCGCGATCATCATTGACCATCGACGGACACCCCGTGGCATCGTGACTGAACAGGACATCGTCCGCAGGGCCGCCTACGCCGTGGTTGGCGGGGAACCCTGCGTGCGCATCATGACCTCTCCCGTGCACACCGTTACGTGCGGCGACCCGCTCTACCGTGCCGTGGGCCGGATGCTGGAACTGGGTCTGAGACGCACGCCGGTCCTGGACGTGGAGGGCCGCGTATGCGGCCTGCTCGACCTGAGCAGGGCATTGCCGCGGGTCTGCGGGCGCGTCCTGCACCACTTTCGCGGGCTTGGCGGCAGCGGCGACGACGACCCGCAGGCCGCCAGGGCAATTCGGGAGGCGCAGGCACCCCTGATCGAGGAGTTGCTGGCCCGACAGGCTGATGCCCACGAGATTCAGGCATTGCTTACGCGCCTCAACGACGACATCTACATCCGCCTGGCCGACCGACGCATCGCCCTGCTCGAGTCACAGGGCCACGGCCGCGCGCCGGCGGATTTTTGCCTGCTGCTGATGGGTTCCGGCGGTCGCGCGGAGAACTACCTCGCTCCCGATCAGGATCACGGACTGGTCCTGGCCGACTACCCCGATGCGGACCACGACTGGATCGATGGCTGGTTTCAGCGTTTCAGCGAGGGCCTGATTGAGGACCTGGAACTGGCCGGCTTTCCCCGCGATGTGGGCCATGTGATGTGCATCAACCCCCTATGGAGAAAGACCCTGAGCCAATGGCGGACTCAGATCCGGATCTGGGCGCGCACCTTGGCGACCGTGAGCATCCGCCTGGGCGATGTCTTCTACGACTTCCGGCCCGTCTCCGGGAATCTGCAGCTTGGCCTTGAACTGCGCGCAAGCCTGCAGGAACTCGCGGCCGCCACGCCCTCGCTGCTGCGCGCCATGGTCGACGAGCACCGTGATCACGGTGTCGGTCTCGGCCTGTTCGGGCGGTTCGTCACCATGGAGCGCGGCAGCGCGCATCATGGCCACATCAATCTCAAACACACCGCGATCCTGCCCCTGATCACCGCCGTTCGGGTGCTGGCCCTCAAGCACCGCGTCGCCGTGACGGGTACGCTGGCGCGTCTGGAGGCGCTGCGTGATCTCGAGGTCATCGACCTGGCAAGGTTCGACAGCCTGAAACGGGCCCACGGTACCCTTTCGTCTCTGGTACTGCGCCACCAACTCGCCCAGTTGCACGCCGGCGAGACACCGGACTACTACGTTCATCCCGGCGAACTCGACCGCTCACAGGTACGCAGTCTCAGACGCGCGATGAGAAGCGTGCGTCGCCTGCGCGATCAGGTGCGCACGGACATCACCGGGCAGGTGTTCTGATGAGACTGCAGATCACGGGCATGAAATGGAGAAGCAGCGGGCGGAATAACGACGACATGCCCCGTCATCAGTCACGAACGCACGAACGCACAGACACGTCGGGATCCGGGAGTGTGCACCACCCCGGGATCCCGGGCGCGGTGGCCCGTCGCCTGATGTTCTGGGCCCCGGCGATGGTGCTGACGCTGCTCATCGTGGCCGTTCTAGGCACCCTGGCCGCGCTGAGCCTCCAGGCGCTGCCGGAAGGCTCCGACCCGACTTCCCTGGTGGCCGCCTTCGGCATCGGCGCCCTCGTACTGTTGGGCGCTGCAATAGGCATCTGGCTGCTGCTGGACGCCACGATCATGCGTTCCCTCGCGGCACTCGCCCGCGGCACGTCCATTCTGACCCACTCCGACCCGGGCCACGAACTGGAACTGCCCCGCATCCACTTGCTCGGCAAGCTGCCCGAGCGCATACACACCCTGGCTCGGCATCTCCACGAGGCACGCTGCGAGGTGGCCAAGACCCTGACCTGCGGCGCACAGGACATCGAAGGGCAGAAGGACCGCCTGGAGATCGTGCTTCGGGAGATCCGGGAAGGGGTCATCGTCAGCGATGCGCACGGGCGCATCCTGCTCTACAACCCGGCCGCCCGCACGATCCTGCGCAGCGAGTCCCTGGGCCTGGGTCGTTCCATCTACGAGTTGCTCAACCGCTCGGTGATCGATCATTCCCTGGACGTGCTGCACCATCGGCTGGCCCGGGCCGATGATGACGCCGGCCCGGAACAGGGTACCGAGTTTGTCTGCGCCACGATCGACGACGGCATCCTTCTGCGCTGCAAGATGAGTCTGATGTCTTCAACGAGCCCGCTGCGCTCCGCCTTCGTTGTGACCTTGGAGGACATCACGCACAGGATCGAGGATGCCGCACGTCGCGAGCACGCGCTGCGCTCGGCAATCGATGCGCTGCGCTTGCCACTGGCGACGCTCTCCGCGGCCGCCGAGGGCCTCGCCGGACCACCGAAAGGACAGCACCTGCATGCAGAAACCCTGGTTCGAGAAACCCGGGAGTTGGGACGGCGTCTCGAGCATCTGGCCTTTCAAAGCCGACGGGCCCTCTCCACGCCGTGGACCATGGCCGACGTCAGCAGCGCCGACCTGATCGCCAGCGTCCGGCGCCGCCATCCCGACGGGCTGCCGCGCATCAGCGTGGCAGGCTCCCCCTGTTGGCTGCGCGCCGAGGGTCATTCCGTCGCCTTGGTGCTCGAACACCTGCTGCGCCGGTTGTGCGGGAGCCGGGGTGTGGAGACGGTGACGATCGAGGCGCGGCCATGCGACGGCCGGGTCTGCCTCGGGATCGCGTGGCACGGATGGCCGGTACCGGAGGAGACCCTGGAACAGTGGCTGGACGAGGAACTGCCCGAGGCGGGCGGGGAGGCCACAATGCGCGGCATTCTCGAACGTCATCACGGCGCGTTGCACAACCGGCCCGGCGGTCCGGGGCGTGCCGAGATGCAGATTGCCCTGCCGGGTGCGCGCCGGCGGTGGGAGGCCCCGCAGGAGCGGGTGCAGCCCCGGCCCGAGTTCTACGACTTCTCGCTTGCGGACCAGGCCGCCAACCAGGGAGCCCACCTGGACCGTCCCCTGGAGGAACTCTCCTACGTGATCTTCGACACTGAAACCACCGGGCTCGCGCCCGCGCAAGGCGACGAGATCGTCTCCATCGCCGGCGTGCGCCTGCTAAACGGCCGCCTGCTCCAGAGCGAGCGCTTCGATCAACTGGTCAACCCGGGACGGCCCATCCCGAGGGCCTCCACACGGATCCACGGCATACGCGATGACATGGTCTCCGACAAGCCCGCAATCGAGGAGGTCCTGCCCAGGTTCAGGGCATTTGTAGGCGATGCGGTACTGGTGGCTCACAACGCCGCGTTTGACATGAAGTTCATACGTCTCAAGGAGGAACGCTGTGGCGCGCGATTTGATAATCCGGTACTCGACACGCTGCTGCTGTCGGTGTTTCTCCACGACCATACGCCCGCCCACACCCTCGAGGCCACCGCCCGGCGCCTGGGCGCGGTACTGATCGCTCAGCACACGGCGCTGGGCGATGCGCTGGTCACCGCCCAGATCTTCGCTCGGATGCTGCCGCTCCTGCGCGAGCGCGGAATCCATACCCTGCGGGATGCGCTCGAGGCCTCAGAGCGGATCGTCGAGGTACGTCGAAGGCAGGCGCGATTCTAACCCACACACGCTGCGAGTGCGTCCCCGAAGCGCTGGTTTTGCTGCGTCTAATGGGTATAATCGATCTCGTAGCGGGTTTGATTGGATTTTCGTTTGTGATGATCATGCTGAACCCAACCCTCCACCGTCGCCACACGAGACGGTCCTATTCCCTGGGGCGCCACATCGCCCAGCCGTAATCCCGCCGGGGGCGACATCCCCGGCGGAAAATCCCCATTGGCCCCGAGTCCAAAGTCGGCGGACGCAGAACGCCGCAAGGCCGTCGTACCCAGTGCATGTGCCAATTACTGGAGTCCTCGCTCACGCATGCGCTGGACATGATGCCTTTCGAGTGCCTTCCACCGCTCCGCATTCTTTGGCGCACAACGCTTGGTCGATACAGGAACAAACCTGTGGACCCGGCACAGAGCGCAGGCCACGCCACCGCGGTCACGCATTGACCTCGCATTCGGACACTGATTGTCTGCCCAAGAGTTACGGGGGTGCCCACCATGGCATATGTACTGGAGCAAGTCCTGTTGAAACCGAATGACGCGGAATATCCGCCACAACCCGAGCGGGCGATGAATCTGTCCGACCTGCCGAATGCGCGCATCGACGCGATCAGCAGCGGGTTTCGTATACTGGCTGAGAACGAGATCGCCCTCCGGCAGGCCGCCGCGCGACTACATGCCTATTCCGCCTGCCCATTGAAAGCATCCCCACCCTCGATCATCTTCGCCCGGGAACCGGTGGAGTCAGAACCGATCATGCGGGTCGTGGTGCATGCACCGCTCTGGACTCTGCACGGGCTGCGGAAGTGTTTCCAGGAAAGAGGGGCACGCATCATCGCCACCGGTTACAACGAGGAGGACTGGAGCCTCCACATGCTGGCGCCGATCTCCGGGCTGCTCGGGTGCTACGATGAGGTATCGGAACTCCATGGGGACACTGCAACCATCAACATGACGCTGAGCCACTACACGCCAGTGGAGACTACCACTCTCGAACCGCGCGCGAAGGCGGAGGTGATGCACGGATGAGCTCGCGGCTCGGATCCGGGTCACCGACGTCCGACCCGGATGCGCAAAATGACAGCGTTCCCACGCACAGAACGGGACGGAGATACCGGTTCCCAACAAAGCGGCCTTCCACCATGGCGCAATACTTCCAACCACGGCGAATAGGGTGATTATCAGGTGGACGCTCGGTTCCTGTCCTACAGATCTTGCCATACTGGCCCGCGTCAAATGGCCGGGCACACGATTCGACCAGGACCATGGGCGCCCTGTCTTTCTTCGCTCATGGCTCCTCACCGTATTTCGCAACCCGGCAGTTCGCTATGCTTCTCCGGACAGAGGCGTTTCTCGCTAGCCCGCGCATCTCATCGATAAAATGCAGATACGCCGCCTTCAGGGGAACACCATAAGAGCCCCCAACCCACAGGTAGAGGCGTAACACCGCGTTCTATTGGTGGGAAATGCGGACTAGTCGGTCCCTACCCCTTCTTTAGTTTACGGGGGCTCCCGCGAAGACCTGATCACATCGCGAATCCGGAGAGAGCCTCCGGAAAGTGGTGGAGTTTGCTTTCCCCGACCCCCCGGGCTATGGTCTGACTTCGATCAACCGCTTCCGGCGGTATACGTATCCGCACTAACTGATCATTCAGGCCTGTCAGCACCCATGGCAACGTACCTCACCTTCCAGTTCCGTCCCTCCCCGATCTTTCCGGCCTAAGCCGGACGCGGCTTCGCGTCCGGCCGTTCTCCTTGACACCCGAAGCTGTCGTCTGACTCTGAGTTTCAAGTCGGAGGGGAATCCTCATGTCTGAACGATTCACGGAGCTGAAGAACCAGGTGCTTCAGCAGTTTGAACAGTACTACCTGCATACCCACCTCGGCCTCTCGCTCGGCCCCCAGGAACTGGCATCCATACTGGCGAAGCTGGAGAACCTGGACGAAACCGACGCGGCGCCGGCCAACCAGTACCCGGAGAGAGTCCGCATCGGATCCCGAGTGAGACTGCTCGATCTGCAGGACAACAGCGAAGCGGAAATCGAGCTGGTGCTTCCCGTGGACAGCGCGCCACCCAGAGGCCGAATATCCATCTTCTCGCCGCTGGGGGCCTCCATCCTCGGGTTGGAGCCCGCGGAATACGCCGAAGTCCGATTTCTGGGGCGGCCGCTTCGCTACCTCGTGCTCGAGGTTCTCCCTCCCGAAGCGCGCCGGCACAGACACGCGCCCGCGGTACAGTCGGTCGCCCCCTGAAACCCGGCCCGCGAGCCGCACATGGCCGCGCCGGAAGTGATGGGGGCACGCATGGGATTCCCTCAATTGATCAGCGTATCGCGGTGAGCCACGTCGACGATGCATTCGACGTGCATGCTGTCATCCTCTGAACCACTCTATCAGGAGATCATCATGAGTAAGGAGAAACCGAAGAAGAAGGCCCAAAAGAGTCTAAAGGAACGACGCAAGGAAAAGCGTGAGCGTCGGGATGAGCAAGATACCGACTGACTGACCCGGACGATGGAATCACCGGGCGTGACTTGTCCTACGAGGCCCGAACGGGTGCGGCGCATGGACGCACCGCACCACCCCGAACAACGAATGGTGCCACCGCGGTCAGGCAGGCGTCGGCCAGTTCGCGTCCCTGGACTCGCACTGGCACTCATCTCTGCATCGCTGTCGGGTGTAGCGCTCACGACCTGCGCGTCCTCGGGCGTGGCCACGAAGTGCGCCGGCTCCTCGACGGCTACCCCGGTCGCAAACACCAGACACATGGCGGCGAAATGTTGTGAAGCACACATGGTATTCCCCAGAAGGATCCGCACATCTCGTCGAACCGCGCGGGGGTCACTCACGCCTGACCCGCAGTGTCGTTGGCTGGGCCGAAAGCGCAATGGCGGCCCCTGCCGCCGACCAGATTGGATCATGCCACCAGATGCAGGAGACCGTTCGTACCAGCCCCGCCATCGAAATGGCTTACCAGGCGCTCGTCGATGACGAAGACGCCCGCGTCTGCAAGGACATTTCCGACGATGCCTGCCGCGTGGTCCCGGGCAACTTCTTTCTGCAGATCCTCGCCCAGTTCTTTACCAAGCTCGCCGATGCGCTCGCGAACCCGAAGACCGTCCTCGCCTGGCTGCTCACCGCCCTGGGCGCGCCGGGCATCTTTACCGCCCTCCTGGTCCCTATCCGCGAATCCGGCTCCCTGATTCCGCAACTCGTCATCGCGAGTTACGTGCGCCTGCAGCGGATACGCAAATGGACATTCGTGCTTGGTTCCGTGCTCGAAGCCCTGGCCTTGTTCGCGATGGTCGTGATCGCCGCCACACTCACCGGCACGACCGCCGGCGTCGCTCTCATCGCGGCGCTGGTGATGTTCAGCCTCGCACGTGGCCTCTGTTCGGTCGCCTCTAAGGACGTGCTCGGCAAGACGGTACCGAAGACACGCCGCGGCCGCGTGGGTGGCTGGTCGGAATTCGCGGCGGGCATCGTCACCATCGGCGTCGGCATCGTGCTGATGGTCGATCCGGCCGGTACCGACAATACCTTCACTTACCTGCTGCCGTTCGCCGCGGCGGGGGGGCTGTGGCTGCTAGCTGCCGGTACCTATGCACTGATTCGCGAGTACCCGGGGGTCACCGAAGGCGGCGGTAACGCGCTCATCGAAACCGTCCAGCGCCTCGACCGACTGCGGAGAGACGCACCGTTCCGCCACTTCGTGATCGCACGCGCGTTGCTCCTGTCGTCGGCGCTTAGCGCGCCCTTCGTCATCATGCTCGCGCATGAGCAGACCGAAGGCGCGTTGCTCGTACTCGGCCTGTTCGTGCTCGCCGACGGCATCGCGCATGTCGTCGCCGGCCCGTTCTGGGGCCGCTTCGCCGACGTCTCCAGCCGCCGCGTCATGATCGTTGCCGGCGCAGCGGCGTCCGCGAGCGCAGCCGCCCTCGCGGCCGTGGCGACGTTCATTCCGGCATTGGCCGCTGCGGCATGGATCTATCCAGCGTTCTTCTTCCTGCTCTCGGTCGCGCATTCAGGCATCCGCCTCGGGCGCAAGACCTACATCGTCGATCTCGCCGGCGGAAACCGCCGCACCGATTACGTCTCGGTCAGCAACACGGTTATCGGCATCGTGCTGTTGCTCGCCGGCAGCGTCGGCGCGCTCACGGCGGTCATGCCGGTGGCAGGGGTCATCGCGATTCTCGCAGCGATCGGGTTCGTAGGGGCGATCTGGAGTGTGATGTTGCCGGAGGTGACGGGGTGAGCAACGCGAGAGCATGGTGAGAATGATCGCCATCTCGACCAATGGAATAACCCTGACATAACCGGATCCATAACGTTGCTCTCGCCAGTGTTGCGGGATCGAGCGCAGAGTGGAGTTCCCCCGTTTCGTGGACGGTCTACGGTTTGGGGTTCAAACCGTCTGTTCCCGGAGTGGCGACGATGCGGGTTGTACCAGCCCTCGATGAACTCGAAGATGGCCATCCGGGCGGCGGACTGGTTCTCGAAGTGCCGCCGCGTGAGCTGGCGATTCTCCCGTCTCCGGCGCGTGAGCTCCTGGCGCTCGACCGTGCTCAGGCCATCTGTGCGTCGCCCCTCATCGCGCTCCGCCTGGGCCACCCAATTGCGGATCGTCTGTGCCGTGGGCTCGAACTCCCGAGCCAGCTCCTCCGGGTTGCGACCCGCACGGACCAGCTCAATCATCTGCTGCCGGAACTCCGTCGGGTATGCTGTACTTCGTCTCGTCATCGTGGGCACCTCCTTCCCAAAAAAATCAGGTGTCCACGAAACGGAGTCAACTCCACATTGAATGTGGCAGTGATTCAGTTCAACCAGCGCTCCGACAAGACCTTGATTCGAAAGTGTGGCAAGCAAAATGTCAAGGAAAGTGGATGCGGGCTTTTTGAAACACGCCGCCAGCATAAAGTCGAGCAGTTAAGTTTTTTCGCCAATCTCCACCAAGGCCATAACACCTGATGAAACGAGAGAAGGCTCCACTCTTCGGCCTCACTCCATGCGCCAGCGTGGCAGTTGCCAGTTGAAAGCAATGGCCAGCATGCGCATGACAGTTGCGAAAAGTGCAGCAATGATCAATGCCAGCGCGGTGGGCAATGCTGCGGCATGACAGGCCACCAGTACCCAACCACCGGCAAAAGCGCATATCGCATAGAGGCGGTGATCGCTGAACACACTGGGAATTTGATTGCAAACAATATCCCGCAGTACGCCTCCAAAAGTGGCTGTGAACAGTCCCATAATGACCGCAACCAGCGCCGGCATCTCCATGCCAAGCGCAATTTGCGTACCGCCAGCAGAAAAGAATCCCATACCAATAGCGTCTGGCCATTGCATGGCGCGCTGAGTAGGCGCGATGTGTCTGGCGCGCATGAAAAGTACCGCGGCAACGGCTAAAGCAAGGATCAACCACACGAGTTCGACATGCTCCACCCAAAAAAGCGGACGCCGATCGAGCAGCAGATCCCGTAAAGTACCGCCACCGAATGCCGCCAGGCCGGCAACAGCAGTGACGCCGACCAGATCGAGTTGCTGCCTTGCCGCCGCGCTGATGCCTGAAAAGGCGAAGGCGACAACACCCACAACCTCGATAGCGTAGAGAACGTGACCGACATCAGGGAGGTTCATGAAAAAATCCCGCGGTCAGGCAGGCGTCGGCCAGTCCGCGTCCCTGGCCTCGCACTGGGCAATGCCGCGCACGGACAGGGTCACGCTCCACCGCTGCGCCCTTGCCACCGGATCGCCCGGAACGGTGCACACCACGAGCAAGGTATAACTGTGCTGTCTCTCGATCTCATGCACCAGAACCCCGTTCTGGACCTCCTCATCATTCGTCTGCGCAAACAGACGATTCTGCCCACCTTCGATCAATTCGCACAGGGGCTCCAGGTCAAGCCCCAATACCTCCTGGATCTGGTCCTGGCCCAATGCCTTCGACTCCAGAGTCAATCGCGTCCTGTAGAGGACGGCCTGCATCTCCTCACCGGTCTGACCCCTCCCTGCGTTGCGTTTGACGTTGTCCGGGAGACGCGCCGGAGGTGAGTAATCGAACCACACCAGTTGCGCACCCATCTCCTCACCGGTCAGCGGCTTCAGGATACGCGTCCTCGCCAGAGGCCTTCCCTTGCGTACCCACCCCGTAATCCGGTTCACCATCTCGTCATGCAGATAATCCCGAAGCGCATGAACCAGGGCGATCATGAGCAGCAGCGTGATTGTCAGCCTGTGTGCAGCCCTGAATGTGTGGAACAAGAGCACAGTGAACAGGGTCATGATCACCATCGTATAAAGCGCCTTCACTGTCCTGTGCGTGGTACGCCATAACTCGGTGGTTCGGGTCTTCATGACAACCGGGTATTGCAGCAACTTGTGGTACATCGCCATCCGGTTCCAGACTTGGGTCGGCGAACCTCGGAGATCCGCCAGGTATCCCTTCCGCTCCCTGTATTGGCGCTCCGCATCCAGATAGGCTCGCACGCGTTCGCTGTCGAGTTGCCCGACGTCGCTATATTTCGCCTTACTCGCGCACTCCAGGAAGAACTGTTCCGAGTACCAGGAAAAATAGATGTCCATTCGTCTGAAGTATGACAGCTGCGCCGTGCTCTCCGGGGGAGACTGCCGAAGCCTGCGCGCGAGGTTTTCGCTGAGTTTCAGCGCACGCCTCACGATCTCCTCGGGATTCTCGCTGTCCTCGAATCGCTGACGAAGCTGATCCATGGAGGCCTGGTAACGGGACAGCCACGTGCCGCATAGCACTTCGTAATACGGCGACAGCAGAGAAATTGACGAATCCGCCAGACTCGCCTTGTCCTCGGCAGGCAGGCCGAGCAACCGAAAGCCGTGATGCCAGTGCCCCGGCAACGCCCTCGTCCCGCCGAGAGCGCGTTCGAGAGACGCACGATCATGAGGCGTGAACACGTAGAGCGTGATCTCATGCTCGCCCGCCTTCTTCAGGGCTCGCTCAAGCTGGATGCCATACTTTCCCTTGCGTCTCAGCGTGAACACCGCACAACCCCTCGTGACGCCGGAACCCCTCCAGGGGAGCGCGGCGCCTGCCCTTGAAGTGCCCGTCCAGCCTCCCTCTTCCGGGGCTTCGATGCACGCCTTGCCGCTGTGGCGTCCCTCGCTCGCCAGAGAACCCGAAGTATCAGGAACCTCATCCGGCGCCCCATGAACCGGACCTCCACCAGTTCCGCCGGCCGCCTGCCCACAAGCACACTCCCCAGCGGGGACGTCAGCGTGGCAGTTCCAGGTCGATAACCGTCGGCATCCGACTCTACGAGTTCGATTCGTGCCTCGCTGCCGTCGTCCATGGATAGAAGCTCCACGACGTCACCCGTTGCCAACCCCATCATGGCGGGATCCTCCGGTGCCTGCGTCTGAAGACCGGTCAGGATCCGCGAAAGATCGACCAACCCTTCCAGGGAACGAGGATTCACCCAACTCTTGTCGTCACGGTGACTTTCCGGACGTTCAACACAACTTGCCTTCAACATAGCCAAACTCGCACACAACGTGATCGCCCCGACAGGGGCGTCGACATCAACTGATCCTGGATAGCAATCAGGCCGGACGCGTGCACGCGTCCGGCTCACGCCGGGCAGATGCCAGCTTCGGGGAAGAAATGGGAAAGGGAGGTGCCAGACATGTGTGAGAGCCTGCCTGTACTAAGGAGACCTGCGCGGCATGCGCGGCCCGCCGGGTCGATCCGCCAGATCTTATCTTGAACCTGGGTCCAACGCAAACGGCCGGCCTCCGTCGGCCGAAAATCAACGCAAATTCCGTACAGACAGGGGTCTGAGGCGACATCCCTACCGTATCGGGAAATGACGTCACCCGATGTGCCAGGCATCTGCCGCCCCCGGGCCTCTTCTCATCGGTCAGGAAATGGGTATGGAATACGCTCATTCCCAATATTGCTGCATCCAAGGGAAGCCATCGACGTGAGCAAACCACGGGCATCGTCCGCTTTCGCATTGTGGAAATGCGCCGGCAGATCGGCAACCCCATGCTCTCCAATGACCTTCCGGAGAACAGCTTTGAGGCGATCTGTGCATCGTTCCTCGACTGGCATGAGGGAGAGCGCTTCTAACACTCTCGACATACGCTCCTTCTCATTGGCCGGAATAAGACCGGCACGCGCAAGGGTAAACACAACATCAACAATGGGTATGGTCATTGCCTTCATGAGGTCCGGCCCTAATAGAACGGCAACAAGGTCTTCCCTATTGTGAGCAACGTCTCTAATGAACCGGAACACCTGACCCATACCCACCATGCCCTCCCTCTCCAACTCACATGCGAGCAGGGCTCCCGTACTCGCCGCTCCATAAAGTCGAAACCCCCGCTCCATGGCACATCGGACCTCGGCTAAAGAAAGCCGTTGCTCCCTGTCCAGTACTCCGTCTATGACTCCAACCGCACACGGTGCAGTCAATGCATCAAGATCTCCTTTCCTTAAAGGCGGACGGTAGTCTGCATCCAATATACTCCGGGCATCCTCGATGCGGAGACTCGGCCCCAGGAAAACGACCGGCGGTCTGGCGTTCCATCCTCCAGAGGCAGTCATAGAATCCATACGTCCCACACCGTTCGTGAGTTGAAAAGTACTCTGACGCGTCGAGCTTACTGGATATCTCAAGCACCGGGCTGCCATTCGCATCACGCCACCAGTACGCGCCTTGCTTTGTTTTTTTTTGAGCCTATAATCGACTGCTGATTGGATCAACTTGGTCTCATGTGCAACATGATTATGCTTAGTCCAAGCTCCCAGCACTGCCTTCACGACCGGCAGGACCATCATAGGCGTCGCACCATCCAGCCGTAGCGACGCCGGGGACCCCCTTCCCCGGCAGTAACACCCAACCGATCTCAAGACTGCACGGCCGTGCCCACGTAAGACGCGGGTCGCGTAGGGCGCGGGTGTTGATACGTCATACACCTTGTTAGCAGACGTGCACGGACTGCGCCAAACGATGCGCGCCTAGACAGAAACCATGTCGTCCTGTCGCCCGTTCATGAACTCACTCGGTCACCCGGACTGCCTTTGCGGACCTTACAACTGTGGGGGCACAAGAAGCATGCGCTCGCAATGGACTTCTGCTATGACCTACGTCCTCGAACAACACCTACTCTCCACACCCAGTCAAGCGGCGAACCAGATCATACCCATCCGCGTTCTGCTCCATGACACAGCAGGCGCACAAATTAACCAGGTGCAAAGGGGGTTTCGCATACTTGCCGTGGACGAGAAGGCGTTACAACAGGCGGTCCTACTGCTCCGAACCGTATGCCCGATGCCATTGAGCACATCCGAACCGCTCATCATCTGTACCACAAAGCCCGTACCCGCCGAACCAGTAATGACCATCATCATCACCACACCTACTGACTATCTTCAACCCATTCTGGCGCGTCTCCTCTCGCGCGGCGCTGTCCTGACTACGATCGGATACGGATCCGGAGAGCGCCAGCTCTGCCTGAGCGGCCCGCTGTCCGGCGTGTTTGGCTGCCATAGCGAGTTAAATGAGATCTCAGAAGGTCGTGCGTCGATCGACATGAAATTTAGTCATTACAGCCCGCTGTCATCGGCTATGCCTGTGCCGTCTACTTCGAGCCATGAGGACACGTTGAGTATTCCCATCAGTGCCATCAATGGGGCCAACCATGAAGATCGTTGATGTTCTGACGAATTCCCGCCGCAATCCCCCACTGTATGTGCTCAGCACGTATCGGTGCTTGATCGTCTCGAAAGGGAGCCAGCAAATGAATGGCCAGCAACCACGTACCAGGAGGCATACACCAATCACTCATGACACCAGGGCCTCACTGATAACCTGGTGAGGCCCGACTCCTTCGTCTGCATGATGCAAGAGCACTCCCAAGTGAAGGGGTTCGCGCTTGTCGTGGGCAGCGCATGCCGCCACAACATAGCAAGTAATCTAGAGCACCTCAGCAGATGGTGCTCCGCTTCGGAATGGTCAAATGCGGTCTAGCGTCAGCATGTATCTGACTCTTCGCCTCGACTTTCAACCCAATACAAGGGGTATCAATGATGTCTAGTAAATATACACTTATCCTGGGCTCCGCCGTGCTCGCCGCGGCCGTTTCGCTCACACCCGTCTTTGCCAGCGACGACTTCTCGCCCTACGGCACTGCCACTGTAGACATGAAGGAGTACCCTGTAACCAACGCGGTCTTCGATGCTAATTATCAGGATCCAAACGATCTAAACCTGCTCTACGCGTTCGTCAACAACACCCGTGTCCCGCTGAAAGGCCATATGATCGTCGTGACACATGGCCCTGAACTACGGGCTTTTGCGAAGGAGAACTACGTGAAGTACCAGGCGATCGTCGATCGTATGGCGGAATTGGCCGAAGAGGGTGTGGAGTTCCGGATGTGCCGGAATGCGCTTCTTGCGGCCGGGTATGCACCCGACGATTTTCACGGCTTCATCACAGTGGTTCCGGCCGGCTTTCCGGAGTTGGCATACCTGCAGGCGCAAGGATACAAGTACATTAATCCCCTGCCCTACTCACCGCTGGATGTACGATACCTCGACCAGCCACACCTGAGAAAGTAACAAGTAACGGTGCCCGGGGATCCTACGATCTCCGGGCATCGAGCCTTGGGACAGAGAGTTTCTGGCCTACACACGCACAAGTTTCTTGCACGCTCTGGCTGATGAGCGCCATCTCCTATTGTGTTACGAGTGATCATACTGCGTGGTCTGAACCCTTGACCGCAGATGCCCAGGGACGACCCTGGCGCCTTCATCAACTGGCGGGGACGGCCCCTCAATGCAAGGAGCCGACATGAGCTGGTTGATCCTATTGCTTGCTGGTTTGCTCGAAATTGTATGGGCGATTGGGCTCAAATCCACGAACGGATTTACGAGACTAGCGCCTTCTCTTGTCAACCTCGTTGCTACGGCCGGAAGCTTCTACCTACTCAGCGTTGCCATGCGGTCGTTACCGTTGAGCACGGCTTATGTGGTCTGGGTGGGAATAGGTGCGGTAGACGCCGCCATCGCTGGCTTGGTGATTCTCCCGGAGTCTGTGACGACTCTCAAGATCACAAGCCTGCTGCTGATTATAGTTGGAATCATAGGGCTCCAGTTAACAAGTCCTGCCTAACGTCTTGGATTTCAGCCGAGGCCCGCAGCTTGGTGTGGGCTTCGGCTCAACTATTGAGCTCAAATCCACCCCGATTCTTCGGAACGACGGGCCTACACAAGGCTGAGCGGGCCTGACATTGAGCGCTGCGGCGGACGCCTATTCGCGCACCGTCGTAATGATTATGCAATGCCCTTGGAGATCGCGTATCGTTCGCCCTGTACCAACCCAAAATAGGGTCCACTCTTATTTTACGATAAGCCGCTTTCGTAAAATACGAATCGTAAAGACGCAAGGGGATGGCGGTTCCCGCTTGGCTTTGAAACGCAAACGGCTCTGCCGCGGGCGGGGAGGAGGAGGCATTTCGGTCGGTTCTGGGTCGCAGTGCGTGAGAGCCAATGTCCGCAAGGTGCGAGTGTGCATACCAGGACGGTCCCAGAAATGGGACTGCACATCTGACATGAAAAGACCTTTTCCAACAGACGCTCCCATGCACACCATACTGTGCAAGGGGGTCTCGTCTACACTAGGCCCATACCGAGCGATTACGACTATCGAACCGGGGAGTTCATATGATACAGATCACGAACCCGCCCTCCGGACGGCCGGGCGGCATACGGCAAGGATCAAGGCCTGGGCGGCAAGGGGGACCGAGTTCAATTGCTGAGCTCGACTCCCTGGTCCGGGCGCTTATAACCGGGCGCCGCACCGAGAAATTCATAACGATCGATGAACTCATTAAGGAGATGCGTAACGGGTTGTCGCCGGCCGTCGTCGAGCGCTTGAGATCGCGTTTCGCACTTACCCAATCCGAGGTTCTTAGTGTACTAGGCCTGTCTCGGCGAAGCTACCTGAAGCGCAAGGCAGAACGAAGACGACTCTCTCCTCTGCATTCCGATCGAGCATATCGGCTTTCGAAGGTCGGCGTGCATGCAGAGATTGTGTTTTCAGACGAGCAAATCGCGCATGACTGGCTTACTAGCTATATCGTCGCTTTGGGTTCCAAGCCGATTGAAGCCCTCGATACAGAACCCGGAATGACTCAAGTCGAGAATGTCCTTGGTCGTATCGAGGACGGCGTTTATAGTTGAGATATTATGGGCAGAAAGCGTCGACAAGGAATTTCCAGGGTGGCCTAGACGGGTGATTCGTCCAATGATGAATCGCTTCTGGGATACAAGACGTCATACCAGTAGTCGGCGAGGACCGCTTCGCAGAGCTCTTTACGACTGCTTCCACCCGAACTTGCCAATATTCAGTTCCCGAATGGCCATGGAATAGGTGGCCGAATGGGCGTGGAGTATGCCTCCTGCGATGCCGCCTAGGTTCTAGTTATGAAAACACTACACGTTTCCCTGCCCGATTGCCTCACGGCGTTCATCCAGGAACAGGTCCGCCTGCGTGGCTATCGCACACCCAGCGAGTATGTGTGTGATCTTGTTCAGCGCGACCTGGACCGGCACAAGCTGCGCAGCCTGATGCTTGCCGGAGCCGGATCGGCACGCGCCATACCCGCCGACCGAGCCTATTTCGACAGCCTACGCGTACGCGTGCGCAGAGGTACGAGGACAAGGCGCTGAAGGCAGAGATGAAAGCCCAGTTTCTGCCCGGCATATTCGAAACGACCAGGCATTGTTGACGGGCCTCGTGTCCGTAGCTTCGCCTAGCCACGACATTCAGGCCACCAGCAATTCACAGCCCACAGGCAAAGTGTGTATCAACTGCCACGATGGCGGGCGCGTGCCTCCATCCGCTTTATGCGTTCGTTGGAGCGTGCTACATGCTCCAGAGTGTCGTCTATAGCCCGTTCCGCTCTTGCAGTGGCGTGAACTACGGCATCGAACAACGCATACCGGGCCTGCTCCTCGTCCCCATTCGGACAATCAAGCGCAGTTCGGCGAATGAACTCACTCAATGACAGACCCGCATGCGTGGCATACCTGGCGAGCCGCGTATGCTCGGCGTGTGTCACACGAATCACAATCCGCTGATTTCTCCTGTGCATATCTCCTCCCGGTTCCGATCCAGTGGGAAGGCGCTTGAGTCATTATCCGCGCCTAAGGCCGTCAAGCCAAACCCCCGATGAATGGGAGACGCCGCCGTAGGATCATGGCTTTGGGCTGGGCCGCCTGAGACAGAGATCCTCGTCAGCGCCGCGAGTAGGGCATCTACCGATTGGGCGATCCATACAACTCGCTGTATGCTTGGACTACGTCCGCCTTGCCGAAACCCGGAACTACCGTATTTCCCTTTGAAAGCCCTTCAAAGTCCATACTAGTGAGCCGCTGCCTGACCTTCTCGCTTGCTGCCTTGAATAACATCCAATGTGTCGTTCGCTCGCAACGCGAAGGATCTGTCTCTCTCCTTGAATAATCCACGACTCCCTGTCGTGGCACCGCAAAGTGAAAATCTTCATCAAAGAACTTTTCGGCCGCACGCGTATTGTTGTATATCCGCGCCTTGAAATCTGGATGGCGCGACGGCGGCGGCGCATTAATTCTTAGATCGTCCAGTGTGCCATGCCGTCGGGTCCACACCTGAAACGTGCAGTTGACATGATACGGCCTTCCTTTAAATGAAAACGCATTCGATTCCAGAGTTGTATCCGATATGAGACGAAACCCGGGGGCTAAGTGTCGATGCACAGACCATTTTCGGAACAGCAGAGGCACGATGAATGCAATCGTGTCTGAAAACGTCCCGGCATGGTTGAAGAATTCAATGGCCAACGCTGCCCTACGCCCGAAGGGTGGATTTCCAACGATAACAACATTGTCGTTGTCTCTGATCCCGATGTCCTGCGCTGTCACTTCAAGAAAGTTCGCGGTCATCACACCCCGATATTTCGGATCAACATCGATACCCACCGCGGAACTCGGCAACTGCTTGAGGAAAGCCCCAGTGCCCGCAGAGGGCTCCAAGAACTTCACGCATTGGCCGTAACCTAGTAGGGGTAACAACCGTGTCACGATATCGACACACGACTCTGCGACAGCATCAGATGTGTAGTATTGGTCAAGGCGTTGGGCATCGGACATGCCCTGTATAGCCAATGCACAACAACTCTTGCATCGGACACGTCAAGAATCTGTCCTTCTCGCGCATCGAACTCCGTGATGGTGCAACACGCCGCTCGAACTGCTGAATCTGAAGGTGGTGAAATATCAGCTACTGCGCGGAGAATAATAGTCCGTCCCCGATGTCCAACGATTGACCGAGGTCGACCTGCGAGGGCCCAGGAGCGCTGTGAGATTTCGCTGGGAGTAGAAGGGGGCTCGGTATGTCGCCGCCGTGCCTTGGCGCGATCCTTTTCAGTCAACAGCGCCTAACCAAACGATCCCTAAGCAACAGCAACCATTCCTTACTCCGCCGTCCATGGGATCCGTGTACCGCAGCCAGCACAAGCCAAGGCGGAACGTCCTGGGGCGCAGTTCCACACCCGTGACCGCCGCACAACCTCGCGCATGCACAGAAGTTGACGCGGTTTGACGTTGTAGGAGTCCCTTCGGCCGGCCGAACACCCTCCTCCACCCTTAAAATCAATGGGTTAAGCAGTTATCATTTTGTCTCGTTCTGATCCCAGAACGAGACAAAACATTAATTGCAAGCTTTCCCGCATCAGCCGACGCGCCTCTGATTGAGCGCGGACGAGGCCCCCTGCTCATCTTCGACGGGGATGCAGTCTACGGTCCACACTGTTGGACGACGGGCAGTACTTGTCAGCCTAAACCGCAGAGTGATCAATGAGCCATCCATAGGTTCTGTGTTGGACGCTAGCGCCGACATGATGCCCGGGGACAGGCTTACTCGTACATCGGCCACATGACGGCTCCTCTTTCCCTCGAAGACGATTTCCGGAAATAAGCGGGCGAGTAAGGACCTGATCTCCGCAACCGGCCTGTTAGAGTCCCAAATCCTTGGGATCAGATCTCTCGGATCTACCTCCAGTTGCCGTCGAACATTCTCCATATCGACCGGAACTCGCTCTTTCTCAAGCTCACTGAGCTTACGCAACAGACTCTGATGCTCCCGTCTCGCCTCCTCGTACTCATTCAGTAGCAGTTCATCCTCTCCTTCTTGGCGCCGTATCGCCTTCAGCAACCTGCCACATCCCCTCGCCGCTCTTTCGCATTCGAGCCTAGCTGCCTGTATTGCACTACCCACATCCTGTGTTAGCAATTGCTTAAGCCGCCTTCTGCGCTCCTCCAGGATCGGCCCTGTGATGATCGCATCGATCGCTTTTGTCAGTATATGCTCAAGCCCTGTCACCGACAGATAGCCCATTGGCCTTCGATCAATCCCCACACGGCGTGCTTGCCCACACTGCGCACAGTACATGGCTTGGGCGTTCCCGCCGGTTGATATGGTCAACGTGCTGCCACATTGACCACATGAGACCAACCCTGCGAAACGGTGCTTTCCGCCCCCGTATCTCGATCGACTGATTCTTCCTTCGTTGCACAGGTACCAGATTTCATCGCTGACGAGCCTCAAGTGCGGCCTTTCAAATTCGCGGATCTCGGGATCGCGTTTTCTCCTTTTGACTTTCTCCTGACGGCCCTTGGATCCATGCCAACGGAACGTACCACGATAGATCGTGTTCCCAATCATCCGCCTGATCGTTGCTGGCCGCCAATATGCTGCTGCTTTTCGGGGACGAGGCGGTTCGACACCCTTTTCGTTAAGCTGCCTCGCGATTTCTCCATACGCTGTGCCTTTACTCCGCAACTCATATATCTGCACCACGACTTTCGATTCTTCCGGATCAACCCGCCAGGCGGTTCCCAGGCGGTTGCCCTGATCGTCGAGCTGCCGCTCGTACTGATAGCCGTAAGGCGGGGTTGCGATCATGAATCCGCGCTCAAGCTGGCCTAACATTCCTCGAACGACCCGATGTTGCGTGTCTCGAATCGACTGCTGACTTATGAGTCCAACGAGACCGAAGGACAGCTGCCACTGCTGCTGACTTGTATCGAGACCATCCGCGGCCACAACCCGGACGCCGGTTTGCTCGATCCTCCGCTGAAGGTTAGCTAGCTGTACCGCGTCCCGCGATAGCCGACTAACTTCGTCGACTACCAGTAGGTCCAGTTCTCCGCGGTCCCACGCATCAACGAGCGCGAGGAATCCTTGTCGCTTAGAAAGGTGCTTATCTGTTCCTGATAGCGCGCCATCACTGAAAACCTGTACATCCCCATTCTCCAGCCCCAATCCCTGGATGACCTCTCGACAGCGTCGAATCTGATCATCGATAGACGTCTGCCGCTGATTGTCGGTGGAATATCGCGCGTAGATCGCTATTTTCATTGACATTCATTCTCCCCCTTAGATTGAAGTAAGGCGACGCGCTCATGATGCAACTGAATCTCGATCAAGAGATCGATCAACTCGTTGATTTCCCGAGGGAAACAGCCGGGCCCATCCCGGTGTTTTTCGCCGCCCGTCAATTGAATTAGCGAATCCGTCAGTCTTTCTTTCATTTTTTTCTCCATTTTTCGGTCAAGCCCGCCACCGATTGGCTACACCACTTACCAGCGGCGATCCAAAACCGCCGTTTCGAGCCCATGAATGCTGCTGGAATGGGTCTTGAAGCGTGAGACACATACTGTGGCCAAGTACCTCACTTACGAAAAACGTCGTGAGCGTTGGGTTTTTCAAATGCGAATTCCTCCCAACGTTCGCACCGAGTTCGATGGCAAGACGACAATTCGCCGACACATCGGGAACGTCAGTTACGACGACGCGGTCGCACGCGCGACGCTGTGGTCTACGGAGCTCAAGGAGCTTTTCTGCAAAATCGCCCATACGCAGAACGCATCGAATCGCACCAAGTCGGCGACTTGGTCCGTAGTGCACTTTGAGTTCAATGACGACATCGCACAGAGATTGATTGCGACCTGGAGGACGACACAGGCCCGCATGGTCACCATGCAGATCGAGGCTCTCAGAGGAACCTCGGACCACGCCTGGCAGGAATTGGCAACACGCTTCCACGCTCACATGACAGAAGCGCAGGATCAGATGCGACAGTATGATTCCGGCGTTGTGCATGCTGCTCTGCGTCGCCTGGAGCGCGAGTATGCTTTTAGGCTGAGTCGCTCTACGACAGACCTGAACCGTTGGGCCGCGGATTTTCATTTCGCTCGAGTGCAGTTCTTTTCTGACTGCATCAAGGTTCTTAGGCAAGAGATGTCCATCAACGAACTTGCCCCGCGCCCCACCCTGCAACTCCCCCTCGCAGACCTTTGGGGTACGCCTGTCGAGCAGCTCACAGACACTTGGGTAGAACACCGCTCGACAGATGGAATCCCGATTAATCTGAAAACGCTCCAAAAGTATGCGGCTATTGCATCTGATCTGAGTTCCGTCATCACCAGACGCGCTGTTGAGAGCCTTCAACAAGCGGACCTCATCGCTCTCAAAAGAAAGTGGGCCTTGAACGGTAATGGGGCAGGCACGATAAATGGGAAGCTGCAAATGCTGAAAACTCTGCTTCGGCCATATCTCGCTAGCGATCGCATCTCCGTGCTCTTTGACCGCTGCCGTGTCAAGGCCCCACGGAAGCGTGTTGCTCGACTTCCATTTACCGATAGCCAGCTTCGCCGTCTTATCGAAGCCGTGAATCAATCGCCACAGACCAGAATCGCTGATCGAGTGCTTATATACATGCTCTTGTTGCTCGGAACTCGAGTGGAAGAGATCTATCAGCTCACCGCGAAAGATGTTGAGACAGTAGAGTACGGATGGATCATTCGGTTTGCAGACAACGCTCAGACCGGGCAGGGCGACTCCGAACTGAAGAATGACGAATCGGCGCGTCGCATGCCTCTCCTGCGCGGGATATTCCCCGAAATGGACGCCTGGATCGATTCTCACCGATCTTCCGAATACCTTTTCCCCGACGGAAGTGCCAACAAGTACGGAAAACGTGGTGACGCGGCGGGGAAACGCATCAATGGGTTGGTTCGGAAGCTGTTTCCCGATGATCGTCGACTGGTACTCCAAAGCACCCGCAACACTGCCGGACAAGTACTTCGCCGCGGGCATGTAGACCCTCGGATTCGACAGCGATTTCTTGGTCACGCAGACTCCTCTTTGCACGATAAACACTACGACCCAGGCGCATTGCTTGATTCCGACGATTTCTGGTCTGGTTCAGTCGCGATTGCTTGTCACCTCATGCGCGTAATGGGGGTTGAGCGCCTGCCATGGGTCGATCTTCACGTTCACTACAATGCCAACATCGCTCAGGACCGCTCCGACATGCTCAAGGAAAGCCTCTGGGCCAGGACGAAAAAGGAGGCTGCCCTCGATATGCAAGAGTCGGAGATTGAGTCTCCGGCACAGCTCTGTCTTGAGCCGCCGCCTTATTAGGTACATCTCGAAGTGGGGACTGGTGTCGTCCAGAGGCGCTGACCAGACTTCGACAAACGCCCCGAACTTCGTGAGGTAAAAGTCGGACTTGCTCCGATGTCGGCGACCGCGTGGAAAAGTGAATGGGTATTGGACCTCACTGACAAACTCAATCTCGTTAGCCTCGAGGAGCCTCGCGACGGCAAGTTCCGGCAGACTCTTGCAAAAACCTCCAGATGTCGGATAACCCTGAGGTGGTCGCTTTGGCGCATGTTTGCGCACCTCCTCCATCAATCCATTTCTCCGTGCGGCATCTGCGGCATTTCGGTCAAGCTGCGCCCAGGCAGTGAAGTCCCCAACTCGGCGACAGCGTTTGAGGTAGTACTCGAGATCATCTGAAGGATGG
Organism: Thioalkalivibrio denitrificans; assembly: GCF_002000365.1. Classification (GTDB taxonomy): domain Bacteria; phylum Pseudomonadota; class Gammaproteobacteria; order Ectothiorhodospirales; family Ectothiorhodospiraceae; genus Thioalkalivibrio_A; species Thioalkalivibrio_A denitrificans. The sequence goes on from NZ_MVBK01000099.1 coordinate 64,531, forward strand.
AACTCAAGGACATAGCCGCAACCCAATCGCTCCGCGACTCGTTTGAGTCGGCCTTCTCTGCGCAGCAGTTCGCACCAATGTTGTGCCGACTTCCACATATCCGTCAGATTCTTGACACCTTTTTCGCGGAATCCCTGCACGAATTCGTCATCGGTCATGGCTTTCAAGCCGCCGTTTTCGAGTTTGGGTTTCCAGCCCAGTCGGGTAGCCACTTGGCGCTGGAGCCCCAACGTAGCAGCTCGGTTGTAAGAACTCCTGGAGCTGGCGGCCCACTCGGTCAAAGAGTTGACCCCGAGTTCACGCACGTGATCGCACCATTGGTCCATGGTCCATTCCCGATATACCGAAGCAGGTACTCGCATGACTAGTCCTCCGCTACGTACGCGATACGCGGCAACGCGATCGAGAAATTAATGCGTGACACAGCATCTACGAGAACAGAGATAGGAACGTGGCCATACCCGCGCCCCACCGAGGAAGAGACATGACCGGTTAGCGCGTCATGCACCTCTTCGCTCAATCCCGCTTCGCGGCAAAGGGTCTTGAAGGTATGGCGAAAGCTATGGAAAACGACGCGGCGATCCGCTATGGCGCAGCCACGATGGCTTCGCAGGTAACGTGCGAACCATTTGCTGAGGTTTCCACCTCTGCGACCGTCATGATCTGGTTCCAGAGCCGGGAACAACCACTCGTGCCCCACCTCTGTGAGCGTTTCGTGGTAGTCGAGCAGGCCGCAGCGGATGAGTTCGGGGTGGAGTGGAATCGTTCGACGCGAGCCGGTCGTCTTGAGTCGTTGTCCCTCAGCGTCATCAGAGATCCGCATGAGTGCCCCATGGGTGGGATCTATGACAAGATCGTCTGACCTGAGCTGACAGATCTCCTCGAGTCGTGCTCCTGTCGCAAGCGCGATAAGGGGCACCCATGCGCAAGCCTCCCCTCCGCCACCGAGATCCCGCCGCCGCTGGGAGTAGACGGGAGACGTGAAGATCTTGGATAGCTCGGTCTGAGTGAATGCGCGCCGGCTAACTGTCTCGACCTTCGGTTTGGGTATCTTCAGGCCTCGTGCGACATTCTGGGGTAGCTCACCGGCATCGTAGGCCGTTTGCAGCAGCGTACTGATGAACCCAATGCGCTTTGAAACCGTCGCCCGCGCCTTTCGCGCAGCAATGAGTTTGTCCCGATACGCCGCGATGTCAGTGCGATCAAGATCACCGGGTGCCTTGCGAATCGTTTTCTTGAAGTGGTCAACAACCGATGACATCTCCCGATATGTGCTAGCAGCACACTCAGGATGCAGTTGCCGCCAATAGGCCAATAACCCATCGAATGACGCGGGTTTGGGCCCGTCTCCGCCCAGGGGCTTTCTGGACCCAGATGAACCAGTGGGGTCACCAGCGGCCGGTGATGCGTCCACGGCGCAGCCCTGCGCCAAGTACGCCGACATGGGTATCTGGATCGCCTCAGCCGATGGGATCGAACCGACCCGTGGCGTATCAAGGGCGAACTGGGTAAGCCAATGACTAGCAAGCTTATACGCGAGAGCCTGGGCGGCCCGGCGGTCGTTCGTTTGGAGGTTCTGGCGGATCAGAGCGCCATACCGAGGCACCAAGTGCTTTGGTACGCGGATCTGGAACCAAAATGACCCGTGGTGGGGGAGCAGATAAGGCATCGCAGCATCTCCTGAATGGATTGATGCTGCGGGTGTGCCTCCAGAAAAGAAAAACGCCGGGATGTAACACCATTACCCGGCGTCCTCCTTCGAAAAACCCTAAGTATTACAATTTCTTAGGGCCTTTTGGTGTTATTGGCGGAGAGGGAGGGATTCGAACCCTCGATACGGGGTTACCGTATACACACTTTCCAGGCGTGCGCCTTCGACCGCTCGGCCACCTCTCCAATGGAAGATCCGCCGTGTCCAGGCGGCTGCCCGATGCGCCGTGGCGCGCGGACAAGGGGCGGAAGGTTACCCCAGAAGCGCGCTACTGTAAATGCGGTCAATGCCGGCCCTGCGGGGCTCAGCGACCCCCGGGGCCGCCGGCGGGAGGATAGACCGGGGGAAACGGGGTGACCTTGTCTCCGAGCTCGTGGATTCGGGCCGGGCCCTCCTTCTCCACCTCGTCGATGCGGATGATCGCGTGCATGGGCACGAAGCTGCGCCGCACGGACTGAAATTCGCCCTTGAGCCGTTCCTCGCCCGGGTCCACGACCACGCTGCTGCGCTCTCCGAAGATCAGCTGCTCGATGACCACGAAACCGTAGAGTTCGCCCTGGTAGACCTTCTGGGCGAACACCTCGTAGACCTTGCCCTGATTGATGAACGTGATTCTGTAGATGTTTTTCTTTCGGCTCATGTCTGCCCCGATGCGGCGGTTGCGCGCTCACCCTTTCATTGTATCCTAGGAGCCTGCCGGACTNNAGTCCGACAGGCTCCTAGGGTGACGAGCCGCTATCATTCAAACGCTAATTAAGCAGTTGCTGAAATGCCCTGAATGCCTGTCGATTGTTGGGGCAGGCCGCCCACCCTTCAAGTCCCGGGCCGACGATGACTCAGCCATCTCCCGAACTGCTGGAACAACTGAGCCGCAACAGCACGCCTTACCTGGACCCCCTGGCCCGGGTCAACTGGGACGCCCTCACCCTGGAGAGCTTCTGGCTTCCCGAGCGCGCCCTGTCGCTCTACGGTCGGGAGGAGTACCGCGAGCTGCCCCTGGATCGTCGCCAGGCACTGTCGCAATACGAGTTCATCAATTTCATTGAGGGCGCCCTGTGGCTCGAGAGCCTGTTCATGGAGCGCATCAGCCGGTCCATGGGCCGTCTGGACATGGACCTTCCCTGCGCCACGTATCGGCTCCATGAGCTGCGCGAGGAGGCGGGCCACAGCCTGATGTTCCTTGAACTGATGCGCCGTTCGCGGCTGCCGATGCCACGCACACGTTTCCGGCGCTTCAACCTGGCCAACCTGCTCGGCCGCTTCGCGCCCTATGACTCTTCAGCCTTCTGGATTGCCGTGCTCATCGGCGAGGAAGTCCCGGACCGCATGAACCGGCTGATCCGCAAACATCGCGACGAGATCTGCCCCGCCGTACACGACATGATCACGGTGCATGTGATCGACGAGGCGCGCCACATCGCCCATGCCAGGGAGACCCTGGGCAGCGCCGTGGCGCGGCTTTCGCCGTTGCGTCGCGCCATCTACCGACCGGTGATGAACACCGTCTTCCGCCAGTTCGTCAACGCCTTTTACTTCCCGCCCCCCCGGGTTTACGAACTGGCCGGCCTGTCCGACGGCAGGCACTGGGCACGGCTGGCGCGCGGCAACCCGGAACGCATCCGTTTCGTGGACCAGTGCGTGGCCTCGGCGCTGCACGTACTCGAGGAGCACGGACTCAAGTTGAGTTGGCGATGACGGGGGACCGTCGGGATTCAATACTCAAAATTCAAGATTCAAGATTCAAGATTCAAGGGACCGACTCTGTTGCCCGGTCCGCTGCCTGAATCCGGATGCAGGGAATTGGCGTATTCATGACCATGAAATACCAAAGGTCTTGTGATCCGGAACTGGTGATCATCGGCGGCGGACCCGGCGGGCTGGTGGTGGCAAGCGTCGCGGGGCAGCTTGGTATTCGCACCACGCTCATCGAACGCGGACCCGAACTGGGCGGGGACTGTCTGCACACGGGTTGTGTGCCCAGCAAGACGCTGATCCACACGGCGAAGGTGGCCTCGCTCATGCGCCGCGCCGCGGAGTTCGGGCTGCCGGCAGTCGGGCCTGAGGTGAACTTCGCTGCGGTCATGGACCGCGTCCGGTCCGTCGTCGACACCATCCAGGCCCATGACGACCCGGAGCGTTTCCGCGGGTACGGGGTGGACGTCGTTTTCGGCGAGGCGCGTTTCATCGGTCCCCGCGAGCTCATGGTGAATGACCGGCGCATCCGAGGGCGACGCTTCGTCATCGCCACGGGTTCGCGGCCGTCCGTGCCGCCGGTTCCCGGCCTCGAGGAGGCCGGCTACCTCACCAGCGACACGATCTGGTCCCTGCGCGAATTGCCGCGGCGGCTGGCGGTGCTCGGTGCGGGGCCGATCGGGCTGGAACTGGCCCAGGCATTTGCGCGGCTCGGCAGCGAGGTCACCCTGCTGGAGATGGCGCCGCGCCTGCTGCCCGCCGAGGATGCGGAGATTGCGCAGATGCTGCAGGGACACCTGGCGCACGAAGGGATTCGCATCATGACCGGGGTCGAGGTGACGCGGGTTTCGCGGGACGCAAGCGCGGTATCCCTGCATGTCAGGGACGGCGAGAACACCATGACCGCCGAGGCGGACACCCTGTTGGTGGCGGCGGGCCGGCGTCCCGACCTGGAGGCCCTGAACCTGGACGCCGCAGGCGTCGAGCACACCCGCACGGGCATCACCGTGGACAACCGGTTGCGCACCAGCGCCAGGCACATCTTCGCCTGCGGTGATTGCTGCGGTCCCTGGCCGTTCACCCACATGGCCGAGTACCAGGCGGGCATCGTCATCAGCAACGCGGTGTTCCGCCTGCCGCGCCGTGCCGATTACCGGGTGGTGCCGCGAGTGACCTACTGCGATCCGGAGCTGGCACGCGTCGGACTGAGCGAGACAGAGGCACGGGAACAGGGTATCGACGTGCAGGTCCTGCGCTTTCCCTTCGGCCAGGTGGACCGTGCGCTCACGGAGGGCGAAACCACCGGCGAGGCGCGGCTGGTGGTGCGCAAGGGGCGCCTGCTGGGCGCCACGCTGCTCGGCCCCCATGCGGGCGAACTCATCCACGAGCTGGTGCTCGCCATGAAGGCCCGGATCCCGATCAGCCGGATCTCCTCCACCATCCACGCCTACCCGACGCTGGCACAAATCCATCGCCGTGCGGTCAACACTCTGTACGGACCAAGGTTGTTCAGTGCACGAACCCGCGGGCTGGTACGCTGGATACAACGGCTGATACCGTAGCCCCACCCAGGACCACTAAGGAGCCCACTAACTCATGTCCTCCACGCAACCCCTGATTCCCCTGGACAACACGGTGTTTCCCGCCATTCAACGCTCGCGGCTGGAGACGCTGCAGGTAAACCTGGGCTACAAGTGCAATCAGACCTGCTTCCACTGCCACGTCAATGCAGGCCCCAACCGGCGCGAGGTAATGGCGCGCAAGACCGTGGATCTGGTGCTCGACTATCTGCGCGCCAGGCGCGCGGACACGCTGGACCTCACCGGCGGCGCACCGGAACTGAACCCCCATTTCCGATACCTGGTGACCGAGGCGCGCAAGCTCGGTGTCCGGGTCATGGATCGCTGCAATCTCACCATCCTGGAACAGCCCGGCCACGAGGACCTGGCTGCCTTCCTGGCGGAGCAGCGTGTGGACGTGGTAGCCTCACTGCCCTGTTACCTGGAACAGAACGTGGACGCCCAGCGCGGCGACGGCGTGTTCCGCGAGAGCATCCGCGGGCTGCACCAGCTCAACGCCCTGGGATACGGCAAACCGGACACGGGTCTGACCCTCGACCTGGTATACAACCCCCAGGGGCCCAGCCTGCCACCGCCCCAGGGGCCACTGGAGGCGGATTACAAGCGCCACCTGGAGGCCGAGTACGGGGTGGTGTTCAACAGCCTCTACACCATCGCCAACATGCCCATCCATCGCTTCGCGAAGCAGCTCCGCAAGGAAGGAAAACTCGACGAATACATGGCGCTGCTGAAGGACTCGCACCGCGACGAGAACCTCGCCTCGGTCATGTGTCGAACCCTGGTCAGCGTCGACTGGCAAGGCTATCTCTACGACTGCGACTTCAACCAGATGCTGCGCATCCCGCTGGGCGGCGGCGCCGGCCGCACGCACCTGCG
>NZ_MVBK01000100.1:0-2716 GCF_002000365.1 Thioalkalivibrio denitrificans
ATCCGAATGGACAGGATGAACAGGATTTTTCTGGATTAACAGGATGAAATGCAATCGGACAGGATTAACAGGATTTACATGATTTCAAAGTGCTTTTAATCCTGTTAATCATGTAAATCCTGTCTAGTCCTTCCTCTTTCGGCATCATCCTGTCAATCCTGAAAAATGCTGTTCATCCTGTCCATTCCCTACTAAAACCCCAGCCGCCCTCCCTCCCCGCGCACCGGGGCGAAACCCCACACGGGACCGCCGGATTCGCCTCGGACGCGGGAATATGTAAACTAACCGGATACATATAGATAAGGTCCCGCTCCACGGACGGGACCCGGGGCGCCCCGGAGGAATATCCCCGGGCGCAGCAGGAGGTCTGAAAAACATGAGCGTTGACGCCAGGCCGCCCCATGGGCGGGATCTCGCCAGATGGCTGATCCGTCCGGCCCAGGGGTGGCAACACAAGACCCGCGGCATGGTGCGGAACCGCATGTTCATGCTGCTGGGCGCCATCGGCGTGGCGTTCCTGGCATCCCTTGCCGTCGCCATATGGCAGCTGTTCCGGGGCCCCGGCCCCACCGCCGCGGGGCTCATTCAGGTCGCTCTGCTCACACTGGGCCTGATCGTCACGGCAAGCCTGCCGATGCTCATCTATCGCCAGCTGTTCACACCGCTGTTTCATGTCCGCCACTGGGCGCAGCGGGTGCGGGGCGGGAACCTGGCCGCGCGCATTCCGCAACCCCGTGAAGGCGAGTTCGCGGAGCTGGCCGGGGACATCAATGCCCTGACCGAGCAGCTGCAGCGCCTGACCCGCGACATGCGTGACGAGGTGCGCGCCCAGACGGAACGCCTGGAACAGAAGTCACATACTCTCAAGGTGCTCTACGACGTCGCGGCCAGCATCAACACGTCACGGGATCTGGAGGATCTGCTCACCCGCTTTCTCACCAGCGTGAAGCAGATCGTGGGGGCGCGTGCAGCCACGGCACGCCTGGTCACGCCCGATGGGCAGATGCGCCTGGTGACCAACCTGGGGTTCCATCCCGACGACCGCCACTGCCACCAGATTCTGCCGCTGGGCCGCTGTCTGTGTGGCCAGGTGGCCGACGGCGAGGAGATGGGCACCCAGACCGAAGTACACCGTTGTGGCCGCGTGGAAACCGACAGCCTCGATGCGGTGGACAACCCCGCCATGATCGCCGTGCCCCTGCAGCACCGCGGGCAGACGCTGGGGGTCTACAGCCTGTTCCTGGACGAGGGTGCCGAGCCGCTCATCGACGACATGGAGAACCTGCTCACCAGCATCGGCAGGCACCTGGGCATGGCCATTGAAAAGGCCCGCCTGGACGAGGAGGCGCAACGCCTGGGGATCATCGAGGAACGCACCCACATCGCACACGAACTGCACGACTCCCTGGCGCAGACCCTGGCCAGCCTGCGCTTCCGCGTCGGGGCCCTGGAGGAAACCGCCTCCCGCGCGGGGCCGGAGGAACTTCAGCGCGAGATCAACGTGGTCCGGGAAGGGCTTCAGCAGGCGAATACGGAACTGCGTGAACTGATCAGCCATTTCCGCGCACCGCCGGTGACCCATCAGGGTCTGGTGTGCGGGGTGGAGAAGCTGGTGGAGCGCTTTCGCGAGGACACGGGCGTGCATGTTTACCTGCAGAAGGAATGGCAGGCCGGGGAACTGCCCGCCGAGATGGAGAGCGAGGTCCTGCGCATCGTGCAGGAGGCCCTGTGCAACATCGGCAAGCATGCCGCAGCCCAGCACGTGCGGGTGCTGCTCAGGGCGGCCCCCCCCGGTGAATATCTGGTCATGGTCGAGGATGACGGCCGCGGGATTCGTCACCGGACCGAGCCCGGCGCACGGGGCGAGCATATCGGCCTGAGCGTCATGGAGGAACGGGCGGCCCGCCTGGAAGCCGATTTCCGCATCGAGAGCGAGCCCGGCGAGGGCACCCGGATGACACTGCGATTCCAGTATCCCAGGCAACGGTCCGTTGACTTTCAGCCGCGGATACGGGCCCTGTCATGACCTGGCGCGTCCTGCTGATCGACGACCATGCCCTGTTTCGCGAAGGTCTCCAGGAACTGCTCCGGAGACGCGGCATCGAGACCGTGGGTGCCGTCGGGGACGGGGAGGAAGGCATCCGCCTGGCCCAGGAACTGGATCCCGAGGTCATCCTCCTGGACATGCGCATGCCCGGGATGAACGGCCTGGAGGTTCTGCGCCGGCTGCGCCAGAGCGGCCTCGACATGCCCGTGGTGATGCTCACCACCAGCACCGAGGAACAGGACCTGGTGGAGTGCCTGCGCAACGGGGCCCAGGGATATCTGCTGAAGGAAATGGAGCCCGGCGCACTGGTCGATGCCCTGGAGGACATCATGCGCGGCAAGACGGTGGTGGCACCGCACCTCGCCCAGCTGCTGGCACGGGTGGTTCAGGGCCAGTCAGGTCAGGAACAGGAACCCAATCCCTTCGACGTGCTCACGCCCCGGGAAAGCGAAATCCTCGGCCTGCTGGCGGAGGGCCAGAGCAACAAGGTCATTGCCCGCAATCTCGGCATCTCGGACGGCACCGTCAAGCTGCATGTGAAGGCCATCCTGAGAAAGCTGGGCGTGCATTCAAGGGTGGAGGCCGCAGTGCTCGCCGTGCAACACGGCCTGCGCGCAAATGTCACGGCCGGCGGGGAACGGTAAGGTGTGATTTGTCAGTTGTCAGTTG
>NZ_MVBK01000100.1:2771-31829 GCF_002000365.1 Thioalkalivibrio denitrificans
GTCAGTTGTCAGTTGTCAGAAGCCTGGGTTCTGCACTGGGCGTGTCAAGGGGTTTTCAACGACTGACAACTGACCACTGACAACGAACTAAACATAATGCTTGTGTTGCGACCGCCTGCGACCGGCGCGCTGCACTACCACGCCGATGATGGCCCCACGTCCCGGGATCTCCAGGCGCCGATGGTCCTCCTTCAGGGCCACCAGGTAATGGCGGCCGTCCTCGATGCGCAACTGGCGGAACAGGTATTCCTCCTCGTGGCGCGCAACCACGTAGCTGCCATCCTCCACCACCGCGCCCGGATCGACGATGATCACCACCCCGTGCTCGAACTCCGGAGCCATGCTGTCACCCAGCACCCGCAGGGCAAAGGGTTCACTGGCAGCGCATCCGCTGCCCATGCCCTCATCAGCACTGCCAGTGCCCATGGTTGCGGGATTGTAGATGCCGTGATCACTCATGGCTTGCCTCCACTCTTGGCGCGGCAGACTGCTGCTCCACCTGGCCGCGACTGCTGAAAAGGCTTTCTGTCGTATGGTCGGTGCCCGGCTGGAACCATTGCAGACGTTCGTGCAGCCTGACCACCTCGCCCACGATGATCAGGGTGGGCGGCTGCACGTCGTGTTCCTGGACGATGTCCGGAAGCGTCTCCAGCGTACCCACCAGCACGCGCTGGTTCTGGGTCGTGCCCTGCTCCACCAGGGCCGCGGGCGTGGACGCAGGCAGGCCGTGGGCGGTCAGTTCCCGGCAGATGATGGGCAGACCCACGAGTCCCATATAGAACACCACCGTCTGGCGTGGCTGCGCGAGCATGTCCCAGTTGAGATCAATGGTGCCGTCACGGAGATGGCCCGTAGCGAACACCAGCGCCTGTGAATAGTCCCGATGGGTCAGCGGAATGCCGGCAAAGGATGCGCAGCCCGCGGCCGCCGTGATGCCGGGCACCACCTGAAACGGGATGCCTTCCTGCATGAGGGTGTCGATTTCCTCGCCGCCGCGCCCGAAGATGAACGGGTCGCCGCCCTTCAGGCGCAGCACCCGCTTGCCCTCCTTGGCCAGGCGCACCAGCAGCTGGTTGATCTGCTCCTGGGGCAGCGTGTGCTGGTTGCGCTTCTTGCCGGCGTAGATCATCTCCGCGTCGCGGCGCACCAGTTCCAGGATCGCGGGCGAGACCAGGTTGTCGTGCACCACCACGTCGGCCAGCTGCATCAGGCGCAGCGCCCTGAAGGTGAGCAGATCGGGATCCCCTGGGCCGGCACCCACCAGGAAGACCTCGCCACCGGTGTCGCGCCGGTCGAGCCCCTGCTCCAGCGCCTGTTCCAGCGCTTCCCGCGCGGCGTCCTCGCGCCCGGAGAGAAACAGTTCCGTCACCGGCCCTTCCAGCAACCGCTCCCAGAACCGCCGGCGCAACTCCGGGTCCGGGATCCGCTCCTTGGCCTGCAGCCGGTAGCCCTCCACGAGCGCGGCCAGGCCGCCGTAGGCGGCGGGAATGAAACTTTCGATGCGCGACCGGAACAGCCTCGCCAGCACCGGCGAAGAACCGCCGGTGGAGATCGCCACCTGCAGGGGTGACCGGTCCACCATGGACGGCGTGATGAATCCGCACAGGTCCGGCTGGTCCACGACGTTCACGGGGATGGAACGTTCCATGCAAAGCGCGGACACGCGCTGGTTGACTGCCTGATGGTCCGTCGCGGCAATGACCAGCACCCGGTCGAGCACGTCGTCGTCCTGGAAATCACGGGCCACATGCTCAATGGCCCCCTGTTTCGCGAGCGCTTCAAGCTGCGGACACAGCTCGGGGGACACCACGGTCACCCGGGCGTCGGCCTTGCGCAGCAGCGACACCTTGCGCAGCGCCACCCCGCCCCCGCCCACCACCAGGCAGGAACGTCCCTCAAGGCGCATGAAGATGGGAAAGTAGTCCATGATGTCTCCGCGCGCCCCGATGTCAGGCGATGCCGGCCTCGGTGAGCAGTTCGTTGAGGGCCCCGTCCATATCCAGTTCCACCAGGTCGTCGTAACCGCCCACGTGGTGGTCACCGATGAAAATCTGGGGCACCGTGCGTCGCTGCGTCATGCGCAGCATTTCCACCAGCCTTTCGCGGTCCTGGTCCACCCGGATCTTCTCCAGGTGATCGCCCAGCCCACGGCGCACCAGCAGGTCCTCGGCCCGGTCACAGTAGGGACAGATGCCCGTGCAGTACATGCGGATCATGCTCATGGCGGGGTTTTCCGAACCTTAAACGGCGGAGCGGCCTCAGTTGAGGCGCTTGAAGATATCCAGCTCGGCAGGATCGAATCCCGCCTTCTCGTACCAGCGGCGCGCCGCCTCCAGGTCCTGCTCCACGCCGTTGCCCTGCTCGTACATCATGGCCAGCGTGGTCTGGGAGCCCGCGAGGCCCTGGTTGGCTGCAAGCTCAAACCAGTGCACCGCCTGTTTCGGGTCCTTATCGAGGCACTCGCCCTCCAGGAACATGAAACCCAGGCCGTGCTGGGCCATGGCATGCCCCTGCTCCGCCGCCGCGCGCATCCAGCCGGCCGCGGCATCGGGATTGGGCGTGCAGCCGAGGCCGTTCTGACACATGATGGCCATGCGGTACTGGGCCTCGGCATTGCCGCCTTCGGCCAGGGGCGAAAGCAGCTGCGAGGCTCGGGAAAAGTGCTTGGCCTCGAAAGCGGCGATACCGCTCTGGAGGTCCATCAGATCGTCGTCCGCAGAATGACTCATGATTCGTACCACCCGTCTGTTTGTCCTTCATGGGGGACAGCCGCAGGGCCGGGCGCCCTGCAGGGACGCACCGCAGGGGGCGGAACGCCTTGATTGTCCTGATGTACTGTTTCGTGCATTCAGCATGAAACAATACAATAGTTTCTTACACGGTCATGGTGACGTAAAGCCCGGGGCATCAGGAACCCCCTCAATGGGGATATACGCCCCTGTAAAACGCCCCCGCTATAATCCAACCCCTGATATTGGGCCAATGCGGTCGCGGAGAACAGCCGGATTCCGCGGTTCGGGTGCCGAAAACGAAACCGAGGAGACGAGCATGGACAAGAAGACCTACTACGACACCACCGTCAAGATGGAAAGCGTCGGCGTGGACCCTGCCTACGTCCTGGGCTGGCAGACCGGATTCATGCACAGCCCGAAGCTGGAAGAACAGCGCGTGACCGAGGCCTACGAGGCCGGTTACAACGACGGCCGGGAGGGCAAGACCGACGGCTTCTCCAGCTGGACGAAGCAGTAAAGTCTGTCCGTTGTCAGTTGTTAGTGGTCAGTCGAAAAGTCACTGACCACTGACCACTGACAACGGACAACGGACAACGGACAACTGGCCGACTTCAGTCCTCCGCCATAGGGCGAACGGGCCCTTTCTTGCCCGGACCGGAACGGTCATCCGAGCCCGCCAGCAGCGCATCCAGGGAGGCCGTGTACTTCTCCACCGCCTCCGGGCCGTCGATGGCCACGACCTGATCGATGGCCCACTGGCGGTTCCTTGGACCAAGCGCATCGCTGACCCACTCCGCAAAAGCGCGCAACAGGCTGAAGCCGGGGCCCTCCACGGGGCTGTACTTGCATTCCGCGTACACGGCATTGCGGGCGTTGATCTTGTCGATGAACGCGCGCTTGTAATCCTGGGGCGTCATATCCTTCTGATCCTCGGGCGGCCGGTTATCGGCGCGGTTCTCCTCCACCAGCCCCGCCAGGCGCAACGCCATGGCCGTGATGAAACGCGCCCGCTCTTCCTCCGTGAACTTGCCGTAGACCTGGTGATCCGTCAGGTGCAGCAGGAAGATCACGAATTCCTCGATGACGTCGAGGCGCTGGTACTGCGTGCGGGTCTCGAAGTTCTCGTTCTCCAGATTCAGGACCCCGTTGCACGCCACACGCCATGCATTGGCCGCGCTGACCGTGGCCACGTCCTCAAGCGTCCGTGCCCGGTCGCCCTGTTTCCATCGATTGCGCAGGCGCAGGCTCATGCCGCCATCTCCAGTTCGCCGTGCACGGCGTCCCACAAGCGCAGCCGGGCCTCGATGGCTTCCCGCGCAGCGGCTTCGGCCTCGCGCACGGTGTCGGGGTCGCCGCCGCACAGCATGTCCAGCATGCGCAGGGACATGGGGCCGTGTGAATCGCCGTCCAGGTCGATATGGCGCTCCAAGTACAGGTGGAACAGGGGCGCCTGCTGCCTGCCGATGCCCATGCGCTTGAGCAGGCTGCGGAACATGCCCGGAATCACGTGCTCACGACCCAGGGCCAGCGCCGCGGCGCATCGGCATCCGCGCCCAGTTCGGACATGGCGCCGCAATAAAGCTCGAAGTGACTGAGGCAGCGCTCACCGCCGTCCGGCGCCGGCACGCAATCGCTCTCCTCCGCCAGCACCAGTTCGTTGATGAAGCGGCTGACTTCAGCGTCCTGTGGCGGATACCAGGGGGCCCCTGCCGGGGCGAGGCGATGCTGCAGGTACTTCACCAGGGACATGAAGTCCCACACGGAGTAGACGTGACACTCCATGAAACGGCGCAGATCCGCCATGTCGCGCAGCCCGTAGACGGGATGTGTCTCCAGGTGCTCGCGCAGGTCGTCGATGCAACGGGTGTCGAAGCGTATCGGCTGGCTGGGCATGACGGGTTCCTTCGGAAATTTCATGGAAGATTGACACGCAAACGCGCCGCCGGCCCGGTGATCATCCGGTCCGGCGGCGCGGGGAAGAGTCAGGCATTCGCATGCGCGGACCCGAGAAGGGTCGGAAGCCGTTGCGGGTCACCTGAGCCCGGCAGAGCGGGCCGGATATCCGGGGCGACTTTAAGCCGCCACGGTATCCACGTGATGACCTGGACAGCCTGCTAGCCCTCCGGACACCTCAGCGACGGGAGCCCTTTTCCTCGTGGGCCATGTCCACCAGCTCCATGGCGATGTCCCGGTACTTCTGGCGGTACGCGTGCAGAGGGTGCCCCTCGGGCGCCAGGTAGTACTCCTCGGGCTCGACGCCATTGGCGTGTTCATACTCGATGAACTTCTTCTGCATCTCGAGCATCTGCTTGATCAGTTCCTGCTTCTTGCTCATGACTTTTATAGCCTCCGATGAATCCTGCGCTGGGCGGAGTATCTCCGAAACTGCCCGGACTATATCACCGCCCCTTAAAACGCCTTAACCCCCCTATGGGGATATAAAACAGTGGCAAGTGGCAAGTCTCAAGTTGCAAGGAAGGGCAACACCCATTCACTCCCTCTCCCTCAGGGAGAGGGTCGGGGTGAGGGTGGTTTCCCTTGCCACTTGCCACTTGAGACTTGCCACTGCCTTAATACCCGCCCTTGCGCCGGCTTTCCGGCAGGCCGGCGATGCGGCCGCCCTGCTTGCTGGGATCCAGGGGAAAGAGATCGTAGACGGTCTTGGCGTCCACGCTCTTGTCATCCCACTTGGCCTGCATCGACTTCACGATGGTCCGGGTATTGGGCTGATTCTCGTTGTTGTTGAAGTACTCGTCCCGCAGGTAATTGATCAGGTCCCAGTGCCGCTCGGTCAGTTCGATCCCCTCCCTGGCCGCCATGGCCTCGGCCACCTTCTCCGTCCACTGGGTGGCGTCCACCAGGTAACCCTTCTCGTCGGTCTCGATAGTCACCCCGTCCACTTCAACGCTCATTGGTCGTTTCTCCCTCTGTAGTCAATGATTGCGGTTGGAAAACACCTGCCTCTTCATAATTCTGAATCCGTGATCACTCCTGCCTGGCCTGAACCGGCGCGATATCCTTGTGGCCGATAAACAGGCCGCAACCCATCAGGCGCCCCGGGCCGATCCCGGCGCGCTGCAGCATGACCGAGTCGTGCGGCTCGAGGTCCGCCACCATCAGACTGCGGGTGAAGATGTCGCCTTCGGGCATGCGCAGCACATGACTGCGCCCGCAGAGCAGCTTAGTCACGGGAATGTCCATGGCGCGCAGGGCATCGGCCGCGGCCTGCAGAAACCGGGCCTCGTCCTCGTCCGCGTCGGCCACCACGTAGCGCGCCAGAAGTGCCGGCTGGGGGGCCAGGGGCATAACCCGGGCCTCGCCGATGCCCAGTTCGTAACCGTCCACGTCCAGGCGCCGGCCCACCAGGGCATCTGCCTCGTCCAGGCGCTGCCGGGGCAGGCGCAGGCGGAAGCGGGCGCGCCGGGAGAGGTGCAGGACGTCGTGTTCGGGATCCTGCGGCCTGTACCAGCCGTTCCCGGATTCCGCGCCGTGGATCAGGTGAATGCCGGCCAGGTCCTCGTCCTCCAGCCACGGGAGGGCCTCGCGCACCGCCGCGGTCAGCGCGTGGGCATGGTCCAGGGGCAGGCAGCGGCAATCGATGCGGTAGGACACATCGACCACGTCATCCGGAAGCTGCAGTTCGTCGTCCTGTGGGGACTCGTCCCAGAACATCTTCACTCACCTTATGACAACGGGGACGTGAAGGCCGCCTCGATGCGTTCCTCCCAGTCCGGCGGTGTATCCGGGAAAGGCGGCTTGACGTCCGAACTCAGGAAGCGCTCGCCCTCGCGGGCGCGCTGGCGCACCAGTTCCAGAAGCTCCTGGAACGACTCCAGGTCCTGGTTCTGCATCAGTACTTCACTCAGCCAGAGCATGGATGTCTCCTCAGGTTCCCGCAATCCGGTCCAGGTAACGCGCCCGGTAGATCAGACGCCGGTGGGCCGACCCCGCCTCGTCCCGGAAGCCGGTGCGCGCGTGCAGCACGTTGTTGCATACCACGCCTTCTCCCGGCTGCAGCCTGTAGCGCAGGATGTCGGGATTGTCCTCCCGGTTCAGCAACTCGCGAATGCGCTGGGCCGCGGCGAGCGTATCCGCATCTTCCCGCCACCGGATATGACGCAGCCGCGCCGTGTAGCGCATGTGCAGGCGTCCGGTGAGCGGATCCACGCTGAATACCGGACCGCTCTGGGCCCCGCGCAGGGTCCTGCCATCCACCACATTGGGGGGGATGGTGAAGGCCTGCGGATGGCTCAGGGCCTCGATCCAGGCGGGATTTTCGTCCCGCAGCCGGATATAGAGGAGTTCGTGATCCATGAACATGTTGTCGCCACCCTGCGGCGCGTCGGACACGCAATGCAGCATCATGGCGCGGATCCGTCGTTCCGGCGGATTGTAATAGCCGTCGCAATGCCAGCTGAGCGGGCGATCCGTATAAGGAATGTAGTCGGCCCGGGACCCGCCGTCGCTGACGCTCAACTGGCTGATGCCGTCCTCCTCGGCGCAGAGATGGGTGTCGAACCGCTCCAGCCCCAGGGCAGCGCCGAAACGGCGCATGGCCGTGCGATCCATGGGCCGACCCTGGTCCGCACAGCGATAGAAAGCCATGTTGCAGTGCAAGATCCGGTCCACCAGTTCGTTCCGCTCCTGCGCCGTGAGGCGCCCCGGGTCACGCACCGTCACGATCAGCCGGCCCGGGTCGGAGATCCGCCCGGCCAGCCGCGCCTCCCGCCATGCCCGGTAAGCCGCCTCCTCGGACAGATGAAAAGGAGACCCTCCCCGCGACAGGGTCTCCTGCGGGAAATCCGTGGCAGGTGCAGGGCTCGGCGTCATCATTACTCTGTTCGGGACACTCAACACGCGTGGGAAATGGGGCCGCGGGCGACGAAACACCCCGGCGGGGCGGGCGCCCCGGCCTGCGGCAATCCGACTGCAGTGTAGTGACCTGTGGTCGGGGTGCAACATTCCATCCGGGATAGGCATATAATGTCAGACCCCAGGCCGCCCGGCACCGTTCAACGGGGCCGGCCCGGAGCCCCTGGCACCATGCGACGCCGGGCTTCGCAGGCATCGCTCGCATCCATATCCCTGTGGGGATAGGCACGGGCCCCTACCCCACCCCAACGGTAGGGTGTTCCAGGGGCCACGAGCCGCCGTAGAGTCTACCGCAGCAAAAAGATGACGGGTCCGGGCCCCGCCGCCGGGACCCGTAACAGAAACGGACAGGGGCCTGGCAGGATCGCGAAATCACTCGTCGTATCCTATATATAGAGGTTCATCAGTACCCTGTCCTCAGCTTCGGAAAGGAGATCGTCATGGCCAAGAACCAGCACCCGACCCCCATGCTCGACGAGTTGGAGAACGGCCCCTGGCCGAGCTTCATCTCCGGTATCAAGCGTCTGCGCGACGAGCATCCCGACGCGCGAATCCAGGGCGTCAGCAACGACCTGCTGGGCCAGCTGGAACATTCCTACGAGACCCGCAAGGGCTACTGGAAGGGCGGCACCGTGTCGGTCTTCGGCTACGGTTCGGGGATCATCCCGCGCTTCTCCGAAGTGGCCAAGGCCTTCCCGGAGTCCCGCGAGTTCCATACCGTGCGCGTCCAGCCGCCGGCCGGCAACTTCTACACCACGGATATCCTGCGTCAGCTGACCGACTCCTGGGAGAAGTACGGCTCCGGCCTGATCACCTTCCACGGCCAGACCGGCAACGCTATGTTCATCGGCGTCAACACCGAGAACACCCAGCACTTCTTCGACGAGATCAACGAATACGGCTTTGACCTGGGCGGTGCCGGCCCCTGCGTGCGCACCGGCATGTCCTGCGTGGGCGCGGCGCGCTGCGAGCAGTCCTGCGCCAACGAGCAGCGCATCCACCGCACCCTGCTCAACCGCTTCACCGACGATGTGCATCGTCCCTCGCTGCCGTACAAGTTCAAGTTCAAGGTCTCCGGCTGCCCCAACGACTGCGTGAACTCCATCGAGCGTTCCGACTTCGCGGTCATCGGCACCTGGCGCGACGACATGAAGATCGACCAGGCGGAGGTCAAGGCCTTCGTGGAGAAGAAGGGCCGTGACTACGTCATCGACAACGTCACCAGCCGCTGCCCCACCGCCTGCATGACCCTGAACGACGACGACACGCTGACCGTCGACAACAAGAACTGCGTGCGCTGCATGCACTGCCTGAACGTCATGCCCAAGGCCCTGTCCCCCGGGGACGACAAGGGCGTCAGCATCCTCGTGGGCGGCAAGCGCACCCTGAAGATCGGCGACCTCATGGGCACCGTGATCGTCCCGTTCATGAAGCTCGAGACCGAAGAGGACTACGAGCAGCTGACCGAACTGGCCGAGAACATCATCGAGTTCTGGGCGGAGAACGGTCTTGAGCACGAGCGCTGCGGCGAGATGATTGAGCGTATCGGCCTCGTGAACTTCCTCAAGGGCATGGGCCTGGAGGCCGACCCGAACATGGTCAACCACCCGCGCCAGAGCTCCTACATCCGCATGGACGAGTTCGACGAAGCGGCCGAACAGTACCTGCGCCGCAAGATGGAAGAGCGGCAGAAGCGGGCGGGCGCCAACTGACAAGTCGGCCCCGACACAACGACCATACGAATCCGTTAAGTGCAGGAGTAAGCAATGTCACAGGCACAGGCTATGCGTCCGCCGATCGAATCGGGTTGTCCGGACGGCTTCCAGTACATGCATCCCCTGATGCGCCGCAATTTCGGGATGTGGAAATGGCATGACCATCCACGCCCGGGCGTTCTTCGCCACGTGGCCGAATCGGGCGAGACGATCTGGACGGTCAAGGCCGGCACCCAGCGCATCCTCGACGTGTTCACCCTCCGCAAGTTGTGCGATATCGGCGACCAGTTCGCCGACGGCTACGTGCGGTTCACCATCCGCTCCAACATCGAATACATGGTGGCCGACGAAGCCAAGGTGGACCCGCTGATCAAGGCCCTGGAGGATGCCGGCTTCGTCGTAGGCGGCACCGCAAACTCCGTTTCCATGATCTCCCACACCCAGGGCTGGCTGCACTGCGACATCCCCGGCACCGACGCCTCCGGCGTGGTGAAGGCGATGATGGACGAACTCATCGACGAGTTCCGCAACTGCAACATGCCCAACCGGGTGCACATCACCACCTCCTGCTGCCAGATCAACTGCGGCGGCCAGGGTGATATCGCCATCAACGTGCAGCACACCAAGCCGCCCAAGATCAACCATGATCTGGTGGCCAACGTATGCGAGCGCCCGTCGGTGGTGGCCCGTTGCCCGGTTGCGGCCATCCGACCCGCGCTGGTCAACGGCAAGCCCTCGCTCGAGGTGGACGAGAAGAAGTGCATCTGCTGCGGCGCCTGCTACCCGCCCTGCCCCCCCATGCAGATCAACGACGCCGAGCACACCAAGCTGGCGATCTGGGTGGGCGGCAACCACTCCAACGCCCGCGGCAAGCCCACGTTCCAGAAGCTCGTGGCCTCCGGCATCCCCAACAACCCGCCGCGCTGGCCCGAGGCGACCGCGATCGTCAAGAAGATCCTCAAGACCTACAAGGAAGACGCCAAGGACTGGGAGCGCATCAACGACTGGATCGAGCGCATCGGTTGGCCGGATTTCTTCGAGAAGACCGGGCTGCCCTTCACTCGCTTCCATATCGAGAACTGGAGAGGCGCCCGTAACAGCCTGAACGCGTCGACGCACATCCGCTTCTGACAGGCGGATCCGGGCGACGAGACCCGAACTCCCGCGGGGCCCGAGTGGCCCCGCGGGCACGGATAGCCACAGGACAGTCCGAATATGAAATACGGTATTCTGGTTAACGAAGGCCCCTATCAGCACCAGGCCTCCGATACCGCCTATCAGTTCTGCAAGGCGGCCATCGAGCGGGGTCATGAAGTGTTCCGCGTCTTCTTCTATCACGACGGCGTGAACAACGGCACCCGGTTCGGCGTCCCGCCACAGGACGACCGCAACATCACGGTGCGCTGGACGGAACTGGCCGAGGCCAACAACATCGATCTCGTGATCTGCATCGCTGCAGCGCAGCGCCGCGGCATTCTCGACGAGGGTGAGGCCAAGCGTCAGGGCAAGGACGGCGAGAACATCGCCCCCGGTTTCCGCATCTCCGGCCTCGGCCAGCTGATCGAGGCCGGCATCCAGTGCGACCGCATGGTGACCTTCGGCGACTGAGTCGCCGCGAGGCAGCCCCGCATGCCCGTCCGAGCACGTCTCCGGGCCATGTACACAGCAACATGACAGTTTCTTAAGGTGAACGAAGATGTCCGAACCGTGGGAAGAAGAAGGTCCTGGTGAAGTCAAGAAGTTCATGTACGTGAACCGCAAGGCGCCGTACGGAACGATCTATGCCCTGGAATCCCTCGAGGTCGTGCTGATTGCCGCGGCCTTCGAACAGGACGTGAGCCTCGCCTTCGTGGACGACGGCGTGTACCAGATCAAGAAGGGTCAGGACACGCAAGGCATCGGCATGAAGAACTTTTCACCCACCTATCGGGCCCTGGAAGGCTACGACGTGGAGAAGCTCTACGTGGAAGCCGAGTCCCTGGCCGAGCGCGGCCTCACGGAGGACGACCTGCTCGTGCCCGTCGAGGTGAAATCGCGCGAGGAAATGGCCCGCCTCATGGACGAACAAGACGTCATCCTGAGCTTCTGAGGAGCCCAACGTGAGTATGCTGCATACCGTCAACAAGTCGCCCTTTGAGCGCAACACTCTCACGGCCTGCCTGGGTCACGCCCTGCCCGAGTCCGCGGTGCTGCTCATCGAGGACGGCGTCTATGCCGCCATGAACGGCACCGCGTTCGAAAAGGACGTCCGCAAGGCCATGGAGGATCGAACCCTTTACGTGCTGGGACCGGATCTCCTGGCCCGGGGCCTCACCGCCGATCAGGTCATCGACGGCATTCAGGTGGTGGACTACGAAGGCTTCGTTGAACTGACCGAGAAACACGACAAGGTGCAGGCCTGGCTCTGAGCCAACAGGCCTATCGCCCCGCGACCCTGAACCAAGCAACAGCAGGAGGAATGACCCCATGCCACTCGAAGTAAACGGCAAGACCTACGAAACCGACGAGGAAGGTTACCTCGCCAACCTGAACGACTGGAACGAAGACCTGGCCAAGGCCATGGCCGAAGCCGACGGCACCACCCTCGACGAAAACCACTGGGAAGTCATCAACTTCCTGCGTGAGTACTACGAGGAGTACCAGATCGCTCCCGCCGTGCGCGTGCTGACCAAGGCGATCGGCAAGAAGCTGGGTCCGGACAAGGGCAACAGCAAGTACCTCTACGAGCTGTTCCCCTACGGCCCGGCCAAGCAGGCGTGTAAGTACGCCGGCCTGCCCAAGCCGACCGGCTGCGTCTAAGACAGGCAGCAGTTCCAAGTCCGGGTGAAGCGGTATCGCTTCACCCGGATTCTT
This sequence comes from Thioalkalivibrio denitrificans, assembly GCF_002000365.1. GTDB lineage: Bacteria > Pseudomonadota > Gammaproteobacteria > Ectothiorhodospirales > Ectothiorhodospiraceae > Thioalkalivibrio_A > Thioalkalivibrio_A denitrificans. The sequence goes on from NZ_MVBK01000100.1 coordinate 14,944, forward strand.
GACTGGAGGAAGCCCCGTGTCGTTCGCGACCGTGTTCTTTGCATTGCTCTTTTACGCGGCCACCGCGATCTTTCTGATCGGGGTGGGGATGCGTATTGCGCGCTATGCACGCGCGCCGGCACCCCTCAAGATTCCCACCACTCCGGCCCCCACCACGCGCACCGGCGTCGTCGGGCGAATGGTGACCGAAGTGGTCTTCTTCCACAGCCTGTTCAAGGCGAACAAGTGGATCTGGATCCTGGGCTGGGTCTTTCACCTGGCCCTGCTGCTGGTCCTGCTGCGTCACCTGCGCTACTTCATCGAACCGGTCTGGACCTGGGTGGTTCTCATCCAGCCGTTCGGCGTGTACGCCGGCTTTGCCATGATCGCCGGCCTGGCCGGCCTGTGGGTCCGGCGGTTGTTCGTGGAACGCATCCGCTACATCTCCTCGCCCTCGGATCACCTGATGCTGGCGCTGCTGATCGCCATCGCCGCCAGCGGACTCGGCATGAAATACATCTGGCACACGGACATCCCGGCGGTGAAGATGTTCTTCATGGGCCTCATGCGGTTCGATTTCCATCCGTTGCCCACGGATCCCATGCTGCTTATCCATCTGTCGCTCGTGGCGGCCCTGATGATCATCTTCCCGTTCAGCAAGCTGCTACATGCGCCGGGCGTGTTCTTCAGCCCGACCCGCAACCAGGCGGACAACCCGAGAGAGCGCCGCCACGTCACCTGGATCAGCAGCGCGGAAAAGCCTGCGGCTCCGGCTGAGCAATGAGCACCCGGGTAACGTACCCAGCCCGTCCCGAGGATTGACACGATGGCCGATTTCGAAACACCGGAGGTCAAGGAATACCTGGACATCCCTGCACTCAAGCGGGGCGTCATGGGCAACAGCAAGCCCTTCGTGTCCAAGGAGCAGTTCCAGGAGCCCCTGGGCTTCCCCGGTGAGCTGGTGGACAACTGGCAGCAGGTGGCGGTGGACAAGCTGGGCGAGCTGCTCAAGACCAACCGCGGGCTGCAGGTATTCATGGACTCCTGCGTCAAATGCGGCGCGTGCACCGACAAGTGCCACTACTTCCTGGGCACGTCCGATCCGCGCAACATGCCTGTGGCCCGCCAGGACCTGCTGCGCGGTGTCTACCGCCGCTACTACACCCTGCCCGGCAAGCTGTTCCCCAAGCTGGTCGGCGCCATGGACCTGACCGAAGACCTGCTGGATCAGTGGTACAGCTATTACCACCAGTGCTCCGAATGCCGTCGCTGCTCGGTGTACTGCCCCTACGGCATCGACACCGCCGAAGTGACCATGGCTGCCCGCGATATCATGAATGCGGTGGGCAAGGGTCAGAAGTACAGCAACGAGATCATCGGCAAGGTCTTCAAGATCGGCAACAATCTGGGCCTGCCCCAGCCGGCCCTGGAAGATACCCTCGAAGGGCTCGAGGAGGAGGTCAAGGAAGACACCGGTGCAGACGTGCGCTACCCGCTGGACGAGGAAGGCGCCGAGGTGCTGCTGGTGACGCCCTCTGCGGATTTCTTCGCCGAGCCCCACGTGGACGGCCTGATCGGCTACGGCAAGGTGTTTCACCAGGCGGGCATCTCCTGGACGCTGTCCTCGCACGCCTCCGAGGCGGCCAACTTCGGCCTGTTCATCGGCTCCATGGAGAACATGAAGCGCATCGCCATGCGCATCCGCGAGGCCGCCCTCGACCTCGGCGTCAAGCGGATCGTGTTCGGCGAGTGCGGCCACGCCTGGCGCGTGGCCTACAGCTTCCTCAACACCCTGGCCGGACCGTTCGACTTCCTCGACCCGCGCTACCCGGTGCCGCAGCATATCTGCGAGGTCACCTACGACCTGATCCAGCGCGGCGCCCTCACGTTCGACAAGAGCGCCAACGATCACCGCCGGGTGACCTTCCACGATTCCTGCAACGTGGCCCGCGCCTCGCGCATGGGCGACATGCCGGGCGGGCAGTTCATCATCCCGCGCGAGATCATCAAGGCGGTATGCAACCACTACTACGACATGCCGCCCGACACCATCGGCGAGGCCACGTTCTGCTGCGGAGGCGGCGGCGGCCTGCTCACGGACGACCTGATGGAACTGCGCGTGAAGGGCGCCCTGCCCCGCATGCAGGCGCTCAAGCAGGTGGTGGAGGAAAACGGCGTGACGCACCTGGCGGCCATCTGCGCCATCTGCAAGAGCCAGTTTTCCAAGGTACTGCCCTATTACGGATTCCAGATGGACCAGATCGTGAGCGTGCACCAGCTGGTGAGCGACGCCATCGTTCTGGGCCAGAAACAGTAAGCGAGAACGACCAAATCGACATCAGGCCTACGGCCGGATTTGACCAGGAGAGAAGGCATGGCAACTTCCAGCGATGACATGAAATTGACGTTCCGGAGGTTTCGAGACGGCGATCACGAGCGCCGCAGCTGGAAAGAGGCGATCTTTGAGGGAGACCACTCCCACAAGTGCCCTGTCTATGTACACCGTACACCGCCCTGCCAGGGCTCCTGCCCGGCGGGTGAGGATATCCGCGGCTGGCTGCAGATCGTGCGCGGCATCGAGAAGCCGCCGGCCGAGATGAGCATGCAGGAATATGCGTTCCGCCGCCTGACCAGCGCGAACCCCTTCCCCTCGGTCATGGGCCGCGTCTGCCCGGCGCCCTGCGAGTCCGGCTGCAACCGCAACGAGGTAGACGACTTCGTGGGCATCAACTCCGTCGAGCAGTTCATCGGCGACACTGCCTATGAGCAGAACTTCAAGTATGAGGAGGCCCCTGCCCTGTCCGGCAAGCGCGTGGCCATCATCGGTGGTGGCCCCGGCGGCATGTCCGCGGCCTATCACCTGCGCCGCCGCGGCCATGCCAGCACCATCTTCGACGACCACGAGGAACTGGGCGGCATGATGATGTACGGCATCCCGGAGTACCGCGTGCCGCGCGACCGGCTGCGCCACGAGGTCAAGCGCATCCTGGATCTGGGCGATATCGACGTGCGCCTCAAGACTCGCGTCGGCACGGACGTGAGCCTGGAGGACGTGGAGAAGGAATTCGACGCCGTGGTATGGGCCGTGGGCTGCCAGACCGGCCGCAAGCTGCCGGTGCCGGGTGCCGAAGCCCCCAACTGCATTACGGGGGTTGAGTTCCTGCAGGCGTTCAATACCGGGCGCATCAAGGTTCTGAACACCGACAAGATTGTCTGCGTGGGTGGTGGCGACACCTCCATCGACGTGGTCTCGGTGGCCCGGCGTCTCGGCAAGATCGAGGCCGAGAACATCACCGACCACCCGGAGGACATGGTTCACGGCTACGTGGGCCACGACAGCGCCATGACCGCCATGCGTTCCGGTGCCGACGTGACGCTGACCTCCCTGTTCCCCAAGGAGAAGATGACCGCCGCCGAACACGAGGTTCGCGACGCCCTGCACGAAGGTGTGACCATCCTCGACGGTGTCATGCCCGTCGAAGTGGTGCTCAACGACAAGGGCCGTGCCACGGGCCTGAAGATGGCCAAGTGCGAATTCGACGGCAACACCCCGAAGCCGGTGGAAGGCACCGAGTTCGTCGTGGAGGCTAACCTGATCATCTCCGCCATCGGTCAGGGCGGCGACCTCACCGGTCTCGAGACCCTGGACAACGGCCGCGGCTTCATCGACACCGACAAGTTCTACCAGGTGCCGGGCAAGGAAGGGCATTTCGTCATCGGTGACATCATCCGCCCGCACCTGCTCACCACGGCCATCGGTCACGGCGCCATTGCGGCCGATTCCATCGACCACTACCTGCGCCGCGAGCAGCCCATCAAGCGCCCGCGCGTTGACGTGCACCACTTCAACCTGCTGGGCAAGCTGCAGGAGTTCGGGCTGGAACCGCAGCCTTACTCCGGCGAGCAGATCCGCGGCACCTCGGAAGGCGAGTTCGCCGTGCACAACTACGAGGACCGCTCGGCCCAGGAGATCATCTCCCACCAGAAGCTCTTCAAGGGTCATTTCCCGTTCGTCCCGCGCCACCTGCGCCAGGAGCACGGGCCCGGTGCCGAAGAGGTGGTGGGGCATTTCGAGGAGCGCATGCAGGGCCTGTCCGAACCGGAAGCCGTCGAGGAGGCCAAGCGCTGCATGAGCTGCGGCATGTGCTTCGAATGCGACAACTGCGTGATCTACTGCCCGCAGACCGCCGTGTACCGGGTGCCCAAGAAGCAGTCGGCCACCGGCCGCTACGTGGCCACCGACTACGACAAGTGCATCGGCTGCCATATCTGTGCGGAGGTCTGCCCCACCGGTTACATCGACATGGCCATGGGTGAGTAAGTCATGCCGCGAAGGATCGTTCATGTCCGTCTGATGCTCGCGGGTCTGTTGCTGGCGGCGGCTGCCCTGCTGCTTGCCGGCTGCAGCCCCGTCGAGGCGCCTCAGATGATGGAGGCCCGTGGGGATCAGTGCGTGGAGCCGGTGGAGGTCATACGCCGGGATCACATGACGATCCTTAAGGCGGAGAAGGACAGGGCCGTCAACCTCGGCGTTCGCAACCCCGACCACAGCATCCGGGGCTGCGTCAATTGCCACGTATCGCCCACGGCCAGCCGGGACGATCCGGCAACCCACTTCTGTCTCAATTGCCACACGTTCACCGCAGTGCGCATGGATTGTTTCCAGTGCCATGCCGACAAGCCGGCCAATGAGGATTACCGCCACGCGCTGAATCCCCACGGACCCGCTCACGGGTTCCAGCTTGCCGACAGCAAGAGCCTTGCCCGGGACATGGAAGCGATTCTTGCGCTGGAGGGACAGGAACAATGAGCGACGAGCGCACCCCGAATCTCTCCCGCCGCCAGTTCATCACCGGAGCCGCCGCCGCGGTGGCCAGCCTCACGGTGGCCCCGGGCGTGTTTCTGCTCAAGACCAGCAGCGCGAGCATCCCGGACAGCCCCGGCACGAAGCCGGGCGCCCGATGGGGCATCCTGATCGACAGCAACAAGTGCGGCGACTGCAACGCCTGCGTGACCGCCTGCCACGAGGAGAACGGCGTCAAGAGCCTCAACCGGCCGCGCACCGATGCCCAGTGGATCCGCAAGGTGGAAATCACCGACCGCGCCACCGGCCACAGCCGTTCCCTGCCGGTGATGTGCCAGCACTGCGAACATCCGCCCTGCGCGGACGTGTGCCCCACCGGCGCGTCCTTCCGCCGGGCGGACGGCATCGTGCTCGTGAACAAGCACACCTGCATCGGTTGCCGCTACTGCATGATGGCCTGCCCCTACAAGGCCCGGTCCTTCATTCATGAGCCCCTGGAAGACCAGCTGCCCCATGCCCCTCGCGGCAAGGGCACCGTGGAAAGCTGCACGCTGTGCGTGCACCGCATCGACCGGGGGGAACGCACCACGGCCTGCGTTGAGGCCTGTCGCAAGGACGGCAACGGGGCCATGGTGTTCGGCAACCTCAACGATCCGGATTCCGAGATCTCCCGCCGCCTCGCCCAGTACGGCGGCGTCGCGATCCGCGCCGACCTGGGCCTGAACCCGGGCGTGCGTTACCAGGGCCTCTGACAGCAAGGGCAAGACCACCATGACAACAAAGACCCATTTCAGGGAGATCGAGGGCCGCAGTGGCGGATACTACGGCCTGCTGGCCCTGCTGGTGATCGGCATCGGCCTCGGCATCATCGCCTCCCTGCTCAAGGGCACGTACGGCCATTACATCACGGGCATGGACAACCAGATCGTCTGGGGCCTGCCCCACGTGTTCGCCATCTTCCTGATCGTTGCCGCCTCGGGGGCGCTGAACGTCGCCTCCATCGCCTCGGTGTTCGGCCGCAAGCTCTACAAGCCCCTGGCGCCGCTCTCGGGGCTGCTGGCCATCACCCTGCTGGCCGGCGGCCTGGCCATCCTGGTCCTGGACCTAGGCCGTCCGGACCGGCTCATCGTGGCCATGACCTACTACAACTTCAAATCCATCTTCGCGTGGAACATCTTCCTCTACACGGGATTCATGGCCATCGTGCTGGTGTACCTGTGGTTCCTGATGGAACGCCGCATGAACCGCTACAGCACGCCGGTAGGCTACGTTGCCTTCGTCTGGCGCCTGATCCTGACCACCGGTACCGGCTCCATCTTCGGCTTTCTGGTGGCCCGCGAGACCTATGACGCCGCCATCCTGGCGCCACTGTTCATCGCACTCTCCTTCTCACTGGGCATGGCGGTCTTCATTCTGACCCTGATGGCGGCCTGCCGCTGGACCAACCGACCGCTGGGCGACGTGCTGATCGGGCGTCTGAAGAACCTGATGGGCGTGTTCGTCGCCGCAGTGCTCTATTTCGTGGCGGTCTACCACGTCACCAACCTCTACGCCACACGGCTGCATGACGTCGAGGCCTTCATGCTGCTGCACGGCGGCATCTACCCGCTACTGTTCTGGTTCGGGTTCATCCTGCTGGGTTCCCTGCTGCCATTGCTGATGGTGTTTCACCCGGCATGGAGCAAGTCGCGCGCCATGATCGCCTCCGCCGCTGGGCTGGTGATCGTCGGCGGGATGGCGCAGCTGTACGTCATCATCATCGGGGGCCAGGCCTACCCGCTGGATATGTTCCCGGGCTATGACGTGAGCAGCACCTTCTTCGACGGCGTGGTGATGGCCTACACGCCCAGCATGGTGGAATTCATGCTCGGCATCGGCGGTGTCGCCCTCGCCTTCTTCCTCGTGGTCGTGGCGCTGAAGTTCCTGCGCTTCCTGCCGGAGAACCTCTCCGACGAGAAGATCGACCCGCACCACGGCGGCACGCAGCGTTCGGAAGGCACGGAAACCGCCGCTGCGGGGGCATGACCGCGGCAGGCGTGGCGTGATCATGACACGCCTGCTCATCTCGGCCGCCCACAAGTCGTCCGGAAAGACCACGGTCAGCACCGGTCTGTGCGCGGCCCTGAGGGAGCGCGGATACCGTGTCCGGCCCTTCAAGAAGGGGCCCGATTACATCGATCCCCTGTGGCTGGGCCACGCCGCCGGCCAACCCTGCGTCAATCTCGATTTTCATACCCAGCAACATGCGGAGATCCTGGAGACCGTCGCCCGCTACGAACAGGGCGCCGATATCGCCCTGATCGAAGGCAACAAGGGACTGTTCGACGGCGTCGACCTGGAAGGCTCCAACAGCAATGCCGCGCTGGCGAAACTGCTGGAGACGCCGGTGGTGCTGGTGGTGGACTGCCGGGGCATGACCCGGGGCATCGCACCGCTGCTGCTGGGTTATCAGGCCTTCGACCCAGAGCTTCGCATCGCCGGCGTCATCCTCAACCGGGTCGGCGGTGCCCGGCACGAATCCAAACTCCGCGCCGTCATCGAACGCTACACCGATGTCGCCGTGCTGGGCGCGCTGCGTGACGACCCCTCCCTGCAGATCGTTGAGCGCCACCTCGGCCTGATTCCCAGCAACGAGCACGATGCCGCCGATCGCCAGATCGCCCGGCTGGCTGAAGCGGTGGCGGAACAGGTGGATCTGGACCGGCTCGTGGAGGCTGGGGCAGTGGCTTCACCGCCACCAGCGGGTGCCACCGTGACGCGCATGGCGCATTCGGGCCCTCGCCTGCGGATCGCCGTGGCGCGTGACGCAGCCTTCGCCTTTTACTACCAGACGGACCTGGAAGCCCTGGAATCCGCCGGTGCTGAACTGCGCTTCTTCGACACGTTGAAGGATTCCCGCCTGCCAGAGGCCGACGCACTGTTCATCGGCGGCGGATTCCCCGAGAGTTACCTGGAGGCGCTGGAGGCCAACGCCGCCATGCGCGAGGCCATCCGCGAAGCCATCGAGGGCGGCATGCCCGCCTACGCCGAATGCGGCGGCCTCATGTATCTGAGCCGCAGCATCGGCTGGAAGGAACGGCGCCACCGGATGGTGGGCGTCATCCCGGGCGACATCACCATGCATCCCCGGCCCCAGGGCCGCGGTTATGTCTTCCTGGAGGCGACGGCGAAACATCCCTGGCCGGGCGCGGTATCCGACCAGGAAACAGAAGCACCTGCATTGCCGGCCCACGAGTTCCACTACTCGGCGCTGGAGCCCATGGATCCGGAGCCCGTCTACGCCTACCGCGTGCTGCGCGGCCACGGCGTGGATGGACACCATGACGGCATCGTCTACCGGAATCTGCTGGCCAGCTACAGCCACCTGCGCCACACGCGCAGCAACCCCTGGGTGACCCGCTTCATCGCCTTCGTCCGGGCTCACATCAACGCGCGGGCGGCCGGCCCGGGTCATTCCACCGCCCCCTGAACAACAGAACACCGAACAGGAGTCTCACATGATCACCGTAACCCCCGCAGCGGCGAAGCAGATCAAGGAATCCGCCAAACAGAGCGACATGGGCAACACCGCGCTGCGCATCGCGGCCCGTCGCAAGCCCGACGGCGCCATCGAATACGGCATGGGCTTCGATGATACCGGCCGCGACGAGGACCTGACCTTCAAGAGCGAGGGAGTGAATCTCGTGATGGACCCCATCTGCGTCGACCTGCTCAAGGACACCGTACTCGACTACGTGGAGATCGAACCGGGCCAGTTCCGTTTCATCTTCATGAACCCCAACGACCCCCACTACCGCCCCCCCGAGTCCGACGAGAACGCCCCGCCGTCCGGCAGCAGCGGCACGTGGTCGCCTGAGAAGTAGATTGCTTTAACCACGAAGCGCACGAAGAACACGAAGGGAAAAATGTCTCTCGCAAAGACGCGAAGCCCGCAAAGAAACCCGTTTGGAGCGTAAAAGCTGACTCCGTAGGTTGGGGTGAGCANCCCTGCTCACCCCAACCTACAGATGGTTCTTCAATCGACATGTCTTCCTTGGCGAGCTTCGCGCCTTTGCGAGAGAACATGTCTTTCAGGCTTTGAAATTCTTCGTGCGCTTCGTGGTTCAATAACCAATCCCGGATAGCACTGTTACAGCCATGTTACTGACCATTCCCGATCTGCTGGATGCGGCGCAGCTTGACGAGATTCGTCGGCTGCTGGCGGACGCGCCGTTCGTGGACGGGGGGTACAGCGCAGGGGCCGATGCCCGGCAGGTCAAGCACAACCAGGAAGTCGATCCCGGCGATGCGCGTGTCGCGGCGCTCAACCGACTGGTGCTCATGCCGCTCTACCGGCACCCGGAGTTTCAGGGGGCCGCCCTCCCCAGCCGCCTTTCGGGCGCCTTCTTCGCCCGATACCAGCCGGGCATGCGCTACGGGTCTCACGTGGACGATCCCGTCATGGGGCCCGAGGGCGGCCGTTACCGTACCGATGTCTCCGTCACCGTCTTTCTGGGCGACCCGGGTGACTATGATGGCGGGGAGCTGGTGGTGGAGACCGAATTCGGTGAGCAGGCCGTCAAGCTCCCGGCAGGCCATGCGGTCCTCTATCCTTCCTCGAGCCTGCACCGGGTCGCCCCCGTCACAAGAGGGCAACGACTGGTCGCCGTGGCCTGGGCACAGTCCATGGTCCGGGACCCGGCCCGGCGGAGAATCCTGTACGACCTGTACCGGGTCCACGAGGACCTGCGCAAGCAGGCACCGGAGGGCGAGGCCACACGCCGGACCGGCCACGTCCGGGCGAACCTGATGCGCATGTGGGCAGAGGTTTAGTTGGTCAAGGGCGTTACTCTCGCGAAGACGCGAAGCCCGCTAAGGCGAGCCCTGCAGAAAGGCGTTCAACCACGAAGCGCACGAAGAGCACGAAGGGTTCTTGTTCAAATACGCTCCGGGTACATCGTGCCCTTCACGGTTGACTCAGGGGCTTCCCAACCGACGCTATGGGACTCTCGCCAAGACGCGAAGCCCGCTAAGAAATGCCTTTTATGATCAAAAGACCTTCTTGGCGTGCTTCGCGTCTTTGCGAGAGAAATGCCTTTGGCGGCGCCTGGTGAGCCCCGCAGAAAGACGCTCAACCACGAAGCTCACGAAGGCCACGAAGGTATCGGATCAAAAACCCTTCGTGCTCTTCGTGTGCTTCGTGGTCAAAAACGCCCTAACCGATATCAGCCGAACATCTCGTGCGTGAGGTTGTTGTACCAGCTGTGTGCGTAGGCGACCTCGCGGCGGCGGAACTCCTGCGGTACATCGAGTGGCGAGACGCCGCCCGCCACCTGCTCAATCACACCCTCCTCGAGACGGTAGACCCCCGTGACCGAGAACGCGTGCTCCGGCGCCCCGAAGCTGTAGCAGGTATTGGCATAGGACGGTGTCCCGGGTTCGCGGCCGTTGAGGATGTCCACCACGGCCAGTGCCGCCACCTTGGCCTGGGAGCTCGCCGAGTAGCCGGACTTGGGCATGGTGGTGGCCATGGCCGCGTCACCGATGATGTGCACATCGTCGGCGATAGTGGATTCAAACGTCCTGCGGTTCACGGGGCACCAGCCGGAGTCGTCCGCAAGCCCGGAGTCAATGGCGATCCGTCCGGCCATCTGGGGTGGAATCACATTGGCCATGTCGGCCTTGAAGCGGTGAAACTCTCCGAACAGCGTCATGGTACCGGTGTCGACGCGTCGGATACCCCCGTTCGTGTCGGCAGCCCTCACCCACTCCAGCGTGCCCGGGTAATACATGTCCCAGGTCTGCTGGAACAACCCCTGCTTGGAGAAGCTGTCCTTGGTGTCGATGACGAGCAGCTTGGAACGCGGCTTGTGCCCCTTGAAGTAATTGGCAATGAGCGAGGCCCGCTCGTACGGGCCGGGGGGACAGCGGAACGGATTCGCCGGCGCCACAAGCACCATCACGCCACCATCCGGCATGGCCTCGAGCTGCTTGCGAAGCAGCACTGTCTGATCGCCGGCCTTCCAGGCGTGGGGCATGATCCGGCTCGCGGCCTCGTCGTAACCCTCGATGGCGTTCCATTTGAAATCAATGCCCGGGGAGAGCACCAGGCGATCATATTCAAAGTCACGCCCGGACTCGCCCCTCACCTTCCTCGAAACCGGATCGATGCCCACGATCATGTCATGGACCACGTTCACGCCATAGCGGCGCAGACCGTCGTAACCGTGCCTGATGCGGTCAAGCGGCAGTAGCCCCCCGATGACCAGGTTGCTGAAATAGCAGGTGTGGTAGGTGGGATTGGGCTCGATCAGGGTAACCTCGATGGCCGGGTCCAGTTTCTTCACGTACCGGGCGGCCGTCGCGCCGCCCGAGCCACCGCCGACCACGACTACGCGCGCCTTGGCCGCATTGCCGTGCGAGCCGCCATGGGCCGCCAACGGGAGTCCTGCCGCCATACCGGCCGCACCGACGAGCTTCAGAAAGTTTCTTCGATTGAGCGTTGCCATGTGTGCCGTCCCCTATTGCCCCATGAAGCGTTCATGGTGCTGCTGACTGGCGTAGAAATGCAGCAGCGCCTCCACGTCTTCATCCGACAATTCGACCATACCGCGCCGCATGCGCCTGGGCTGGGCACGGTCGTGTGCATTGAAGTCCTCGATGCTGAAGGCAAGGTATGGCTTCCATTGCCCCGCCAGTATCATCGAGTCATCTTCCGCGACAGTGGCATTCTCGGAATGGCAACGGCTGCAGCTTTGCTCATGCACCTCGGCACCACGACGCGCCTTGACTTCATCGAATGGCTGAGGGGCGGGACGGTACTGGAGGGAGGCGAAGTAGCTCGCCATGATCTCGATTTCCTGCTCGGTGTAGCCCGCCGCGATCCGGTCCATCACCGTGGCCGGGCGCCTGCCGTCCTTGTAATCCAGCATGGTCATGATGAAATACTCTTCGGACATGCCGGCGATCGACGGCGTGGCAGGCCCGACGCTGACACCTTCATACCCGTGGCAGCTGGCACAGTTCAGGCTGAGCATTTTCGCGCTTGGCGGCTGGGTGGCCCATGCCGATCCCGAGCCAAGCACGGCGGCCAGCACGGCTGCCAGTGTGATACTTCGCTTCATGTAACTCCTCCGGTGTTCCAATGGTGGTTATCCTGCCCCGTCGCGACCCCGGCCCCCCGGGGACGGTCCGGCCTTGGGACCGGCATCTGCCGGTCCGCCTGTCCGGATCGTGGACGGTTGTCTCCCAAGACCTGATTCAGCCACATCTCATGTGTGCGGCTTCTTCAGTCGCATCGAGGCCCCAGGAGATCAAAAATCTTTTGTATTTCCTTTGGTTAGGATGTGATCCCGGCATTCCGGAAGCACCCTGACCCGATTCTCGCGCAAACCATCTCCCTGATAACTCCCAGTTAACATGAATCATATCTGCATGTTTTATGGGGATTCTTGATCTGGCTCAAGCCGTCGACTCAAGTCAGACAGGGTTACGGTGAGCGGTGGGGGTGCGGCTTTGTGAGAGAACTGCCTCATGAAGGAAAGAATGTTCTCTCGCGAAGACGCAAAGCCCGGAAAGGAAAGAATTTCTTGATCAAATACGCTCGGGCACATCGTGCCCTTCACGGTTGACACAGGGGCCTCTTAACCGGTGACGTGGGACTCTCGCCAAGACGCGAAGCCCGCGAAGGAACGCTTTTCGATCAAAAGACCTTCTTGGCGGGCTTCGCGTCTTTGCGAGAGAAACGCCTTTGGCGATGTCCGGTGAAATCGGCGGAAGACCGCTCAACCACGAAGCTCACGAAGACCACGAAGGTATCTGATCAAAACCCCTTCGTGCGCTTCGTGTGCTTCGTGGTTAACACAGGGGCTATGCAACCGACGGCATGGGACTCTCGCCAAGACCGCGAAGCCCGCAAAGGAAAGAATTTCCCAATCAAAAGACTTTCTTCGCGAGCTTCGCGGCTTTGCGAGAGAAATGCCTTTGGCGGCGCCCGGTGATATCAGCAGAAAGACACTCAACCACGAAGCTCACGAAGGCCACGAAGGCATCTGATCAAGAACCCTTCGTGCTCTTCGTGTGCTTCGTGGTAAAAAAAATCGGACCCGTCAAGGACCCGACAGGCGCAAGGCAGGCAGGGCCTCATCGCTGATCGGCCAGGATTCGGGCGGCGTCTCCAGCAGCAGCCGGGCCACGGATAGCCAATGCTCCCGGGACGGCGCCACCAGGCGCTTCAGGGCGTGCCTGGAACCGGTTCCCGTCCAGGCCTCGTAGGCCTTGCGCAACCGGGGCGCAAGCACGGCGCGCATGCCGGTCAGATTGGCGAAATAGAAATGCAGCGCGCCGTCATGGTCGCTATCCAGCAACGCCGGCAGAGTGGTGAGGCTGTCCGCCAGATGATCGCGCACGGCGCGCATGACCCGCTCGCCGCGGGTGCCGGCGACTTCCAGGGTGCGTTCCTGCCAGGCCGCTCCCAGGAGTCGCCCGGCGAGCACCTCGCCCACCTCGTGCCAGACAGCGGATTCCACCTCCGAATCCACCATGGCGTCGAATCCCGCGTCGTTGTCCGACACGCAGCCATAGGCCGCCAGCGCGCGCGCCATGGCATCGCCCGGAGGTGAGCCGCGAAACTGCCAGGCCTCGATCATCTCATGGAGCATGCGCCGCACGGATTCCGTGCGCACGAAGATCACCTCGCCCCGCGACATGGCCGGTGGGGCCACCAGGTCACGGGCCTGTTCCTCACCCACCACGTAGATGCGATATCCGTCGAACTCTTCCCGGCTCACCACGGAACCCAGAAAGAACAGCGGGCGGGCCCCACGACCGTAGCCGGCCCCGTAGACCAGGCCGTGGGGATCCAGTCGGCGGTTGACGGACTCGTGATCGAAGGGATCGAAGCGAGTCTTGCCCAGGGTCAGGGGTTCCAGATCCTTGTCCTCCAGGTCCTCCCAGAGGCGTTCCTGGCGGATCACCCAGTCCCCCACCTCCTCCCGGTCCAGTGGCGCCGAATACGGCAGGCGCCGCATCCAGCGGTAGAACTCGCGCATCTTGAGCAGGTAGATGCACAGGGTATCGTTGCCCGCATGCCGGGCGTCGGCGATGTCGCAGTTGCGCTGTACCCGCAGGGACAACTCGCGCAGCTCGCTAGCCTGCATGTCTCACCATCCTTCTCCTGTGGCGGAGTACCTGCCCCCGTAGGAGCGGCGCCCCCGCCGCGAACGCCCATGCCTCGTGCACCATCCACCCTGTTCCGGGATCCGGCAAGTTCCATTCTCCACCACGCTGCGGACAAAAAAAACCCCGGACGGACCGGGGTTCAAGAGGCTGGCATTGCCCGATTGCACGTTATGCCGCGGCCCGGGCGAGACCGCCGCTGTATTCCGTATCAGCCGCCCGCCACCCGGGTCAGCACCTCCCCTATCGCGGCCGGTGACCGGCGCAGGCGCATGAAGCTGTGGCTCCCCATCATGCGCAGGTCGGGAAAGTGCACCGCCATGCGAAAGCGCATGTGCAGGGCTTCCACCTCGCCGCCGTTGACCAGGATCTCGTAGGGCAGATAGGCCGTCTGGCGCATGGGCTTGAAGTCCACGATGCTCATCTGGTGCACCTCGTCCATGTACTGGTTGGGACCCCCGTCGGCCTGGCGCATAGCCACGCCGAAGACGGTCATCTCCGTACCGGGTATATCGAGGCGGTACACCTTGGATGCACCGCCACGGCGCTCCGCCAGCCCGCGCTCCACCGCCGCCACGGCCTCGGCGTGGCTGCCATAGCTGGCGAGCTGATAAGGCTCGTCGAAATACTCCATGCCGAAGGTGTAGTTGTAGCGCCGGAGCTGGTCCGGCGGCAGACCGCTGTCGGAGCCAAAGGTCTCGCGCTGCCCGAGCGCCGCCGCCAGGCGGGCGGACACGGAGAACAGTTCGCCGTTCAGCCGATACGCATGGCGCAGATACAGGGGATTGGCGTAGGCGATCTGGGTATTGCCTTCCATCTCGGTCAGCGAGATACGCTGGGGCGCGATATACCCCCCGCGTTCGCTGATCGCGGCCACACGCAGCAGATCGTCGTGGGTGGCGACAATGACGTGCGCTCTGTCATAGGGCTCATACTCACCCACGATCCGGAACCCCTGGGCCTGGAGGCTGTTGCGTACCAGTTCCAGGTGATTGGCGATGGGGCCTTCGTAGACAGCACCCAGCACGAAGGGCCGGAGATTGCTGTCCTGGGCGTGGAGCGGCGCAAGGGAGAGGATCATCCAGGCAATGACGATCCCCGCGAACCATTTGATACGACGAATCGAACCTGACATTGGGCACCTCGCTTTTCGTCGGGTCGGTGTAGCGGCACGTGCCGCAAATGATGCATCCGTGCCGAACCAAACGAGGAACGGGGTCCAAGAGGACCCCGTTCCGCGAGTTTCCTAGAACTTCCAGGCGTAGCTGGCTTCGACCTCGAACTGGTGCATTTTCAGTTCGATCTTCTGGCCTTCGAACATCGCATTGTCGCCACTGACCTTGCTCTCCGGCGCATACATGGCCGCGAAGTTAAACTCATTACTCGGACCGATATTCCGGGTAAACCCGAAGGTCAGGTGATGCTCAATGACGGCCGGGGCCAGGATATTAAACAGGACCTCGGAGCTGGGAATCGGCTGCCGGCCATAGCTGTAACCCAGACGCCAGGTCCAGTCGGGGCTGGTCGTCCACTGATAGCCCAGCTTGTAGATCGTCATGTCCCGCCAGCCAAAACCGGAACCGCCGCTCTCTCCGAGGCAACCACTGGAGTCAAATCCTTGGGCACACATTCCCAAGCCTTGCCTATCGAACTTGTTACCGATGGACTTCACATCGCTATACCAGATGTGCTGAATGTCGAAAAACAGTGTGGACGTCGGCGTCACGTCCCAGGCTAGCCCCACGGTCATGTTGGCCGGGATGTCGAAGCCGCCCTTCTCGGCGAAAAGACCCGAGTAATCGTCGAACTTGCCCATGTACATTTTGGTCTGATAAGCGGCACCCAGTCGTACACCCGGAGACACTTCACCCTGGATACCGAGCCGCAGCCCGTAACCCCATGAGTCGTCATGGCCCTCGTTGCTCAAACTGCCCGAATCACGGCTCATATCAGCAAAGCTCCGAAGACCCTTGGCTTCGAAGCGCTGGTAGGCAATGATCGGGGTCACACCCCAGGAGGCAGTGTCATTGATCTTGCGGGCATATGTTGGAGCGATGAAAAGCTGCATCAGGTCCACACCAGTCTTGCCCGCGCAAAAGGTTCCAGACGGGCACTCCCCTCCCGCGTTGCGAATAGGGTTGCTATGCGCGGGATAGTCGGTGTTCATTCCACCATTTCCGTAGATCGAAATCCCGATACTGCTTCGGTCATCCAGCATCCGGTTCCAGCCGAAATGCGGAATCAGGAAGTACTCCGAGCCACTCTTGTAGCTGCCGGGTTCCAGAGCGAAATCCTGCGCTGGATCAGGCGCGCCTGGAAACTCGCCTACACTATATTCCCGGCGCGGTGAAAACAGCGCCACACCAAAATCAATTCGATCTCCCAAGGTCACCATGCCCGCCGGGTTGGTCGCGGCCGCAAGGCTATCCTGGGAGAGCGCCACGCCCGCGCCCGCCAGTCCCTTACTGGTGGTGCCGTAGCCGTGGGAGAAGTAACCGTTGGTGGCCTGTGCCATGCCGGCGGCGCCCAGCCCCGCCGCAAGACACGCAAAGACAGTCGACTGTCTGACAAATTTACGCATGGAATCCTCCTCAAACTGGCTTGGCTTTCGGGCCGCGCCTGACTTGTTTTCTTATGAGAGCGATGGAACCGGGGGATTGTTATGGTTATTGCCCCGCTGTGAGCATCGTCAAATTACAGCAACGGGTCCAAACAGAAAATTTTATGCATAATCAGATTCTTGTATGTTCGTTATTCCTTATATTCCGATTCTTTTATTCACTAGTGGGAAACACCGCCCTGCAGTGTTTCCAGGGACTTCTGATGATCATCGGTGGTGCCCTCGATGCGCGTGCCTTCCGTCGTTGTGCGGGGGTTCTCCAACCAACGCCATGGAACTCTCGCGAAGGCGCGAAGCCCGCAAAGGAAAGCCTTTTTGATCAAAAGA
>NZ_MVBK01000100.1:31858-32064 GCF_002000365.1 Thioalkalivibrio denitrificans
CGCGGCTTTGCGAGAGAAACGCCTTTGGCGGTGTCCGGTGAATCCTGCGTAAAACCGTTCAACCACGAAGCTCACGAAGACCACAAAGGTATCTGATCAAAACCCCTTCGTGCGCTTCGTGTGCTTCGTGGTTAACACAGGGGCTTTGCAACCGACGGCATGGGACTCTCGCCAAGATCGCGAAGCCCGCAAAGACAAGCCTTTTT
>NZ_MVBK01000100.1:32093-47539 GCF_002000365.1 Thioalkalivibrio denitrificans
CTTTGCGAGAGAAATGCCTTTGACGGTGTCCGGTGAATCAACAGAAGGACGTCGAACCACAAAGCTCATGGAAGCCACGAACCAATCGAATCAAAAACCTTCGCGCCCTTCGCGAGCTTCGTGGTTAAATCAAATCACTCTTCAGCATCATGATCGAAGGTACCCACCGCCTCCCCCGACATCTGGCGGCGCACGAAGTCCACGTCGGTGCCCTTCAATGCAAACGGAAAGCTCAGAATATCCGTGGGACTGGAGTCGCCGTAGGGGCGATTGCAGGCGGAGACCTCTTCATCCGACTTGCCGGGGCAGCCGGAGGTCTGGAAGGGCTTGCCGGAACCGATCATGTCGTCAAGCTCCCGGCGGTCGACACCGAAGTCCGTCACCTGCCCCTGGGCGTTGAACTTCATATCATCGATGCGGCCGCCGGCGTAGTCGATAACGAAGCGGGCGAGCTGTACGCGGCGCCACTGGTCGCGGGGTACCGGGTTCCAGTCTTCCATCAGGGAGCCCTGCTCGGGGAAAAAGGCGAACATGTGGTTGTGGCCGCCCATGTCGCGGATCTTCTGACAGACGTCCAGGATCTCCTGCTCGGTCTCGCCCATGCCGCAGATCAGGTGCGCGCCGAACTTCTCCGGGCCGAAGATCTCGGCGGCCCACTCGATGGCCTGCCAGTACTTTCCCCAGCGGTGCGGGCTGTCCACGGTCTTGCCGCGGGTGCGCTCGAAGATCTCGGGGGTCACGGCATCCAGGGCCACGGTGAAGATGTCCGCGCCCTTGTCGCGCAGGTTCTTCAGGTCCTCGTAGCTCATGGTAGTGGGGTTGGAGAGAATGGACACGGGGATGTGCGGCACGGCGTTCACCCATTTCTCCAGCAGCACCACGGTGTCGTGGTCGGAGTTGGGGTGGGTGATCATGGAGATGCACATGCGCTCGAACTGGCCCCTGTCGGCGTTGTCCTTCACGCGCTCGATCACGTCATCATAGCGGGCGGTGGGCCAGTCCACGCGGATGAAGTTGCGGTCGGCGTAGTCGCGGGCCTCCTCGCGGTGACGGGCAAGCCCGCAGTAACTGCAGTTGGCCCGGCAGCCTTCCGGATAGGTCACCAGTAGGTTGAGGCAATGGGTGCAGGCGGTGCGGTGCATGGTGCCGGGCACCAGGCCCAGGGTGATGGCCGCCGCGGTGGACATCTGCACGTAGTCCGGGGAACGCATCTCCGGGGTCTTGATGTGGTAGTCGGGCCGGTAGAACGTCACCGGGGCGACTACGTCTTCAGCACTGGCTCTCATTTCGGCCTCCAGTCATCACGAACTGACTTCTATGTTTCTCTCGCAAAGGCGCGAAGCGCGCCAAGAAAAACGAAATTGTTAAAAAGCCCTTCTTGGCGTGCTTTGCGCCTTTGCGAGATCATTGTTCAGGCTGTTCAGAGCCGTGGAGTATCTCTTGGCAACTGCTTTTCCCACAAACCCGCGCGAGCCCACCTCGTAGGTCGGGCTTCAGCCCGACGCCGCTGCCCGTCGAAGCCGCCGCCGTCGGCCTGAAGGCCGACCTACATGTGACTCCGCACACAGCTGAGATTTACATCTCTCATGCATAACCGCGGGGTCAAACCGCGGCACTCTCAAAGTACTCGTTGAATGCAATCCATCCCCGGCGCTGTGTGGCATCCTCGTTGGCGGACCGTGTGCGCCAGAACTGCGCCAGTTCGCGACGCCGCTGCACGGCGCGGGCGAGCGTGGTCTGGAACTGGTCGCGCACATCTTCCTCGTAGTCCTCGAAGGCGTCGGCGTCACCATTGAGATACGCCGCGGCGGCCTTGCCGGCCAGTTCGCCGGAGACCACACCGGCGGCGATGCCGGCGCCGGTGATGGGATGGGTCAAGCCCGCCGCATCACCCACGAACAGCACGTCGCCCACCACCAGGCGCTCGCGCAGCCCGCCCACGGGGATGGCGCCGCCGGTGCGGTAGAGGATTTCCTCGCCCAGCAGGCCGGCATCGACCAGCTGGCGATGCAGACGGCCGAGAGGATCTTTCAGATTGTCCTCCCAGCGCCTGTCGGCACCCAGGCCCAGGTTGGCCAGCTTGCCCTTTGGGAACAGCCAGGCATAGCCGCCGGGGTAATCGTCGGACAGCCAGATGTCGGTGTCCGCGTAGGGCCTGAGCAGGGGCACCGTGTACTGGCGGGTCTGCACCACGTCCAGCGGAGCAAGGCCCAAACACGCCGCGACCGGGGAATGGGGGCCGTCGGCGGCAATGAGGACCCTGTACCGGATCTTCACGTCCACATCATCACGGCGCACGCTGGCGATATGGGCGTCCGCATCCAAAGCCACCAGTGGCGAGCGTGTCCACAGTTCCGCGCCCACGCGCTCGGCCTCCCGGGCGATGGCCCGGTCGAACTCGGCCCGGTTGATCATCAGGCCGGGGAAATCGGATTCATGCACCGCACCCGAGGGCAGCATGCTCTTCATACCGGTAATGCGCTGCAGCAGCACCTTCTCGGCCCTGGCGTACCCGCCCATGGGGGTTGGAATGAACTCGGCGCACTGCACCGGCTCGCCCAGCATCTTGTTGCGCTCGACGCCCAGCACGGTCAGCCCGGCCCCGGCGGCGGTACGCGCGGCGCTGGCGCCGCCCGGGCCCAGGCCCACCACCAGCACATCGACGGACCGGATGCTGTCCGCTGCAGCGCTCATCTCAATCCCTGCCGGCATCCACAGCCGCGCGGATGGCAGAAACGAAGTCATCGGGCGTGAGCATCAGCATCTCGGCAGGATGGTCCTCGAAGAAGGCCTTCACGTTGGCCTCAAGCGCCTCAATGGGGGTGTTGCGCAACGCGCCTTCCAGATCCACCACCAGGCGCCGGGGCTTGACGAAAAAGTCCCCGGTGATCCACACCTGCTTGAGCTGGTTGCGCACCGGGTCCACGGCCACGCCGACGCGCAGGGTGCCGCCCTGGGAACGGGTGATGGCCTCGTGCATCGTGGCATCGGTGGCGGGACGGTTGTGCTGGTAGGTCCACTCGGGGGTGTCGATGTCCGCCAGGGCTTCCCGGAAGGCGGCATCTTCGGCAGCGTTCATGGCATCGGCCCACTCGAGCTTCACGTCAAAGGCCCTGGCGAATGACTCCGCCAGGCGCTCCTGCACTTCCGCAAAGGTCGGCATGTTGCCGCCCAGCAGGTCCTTCAGGTTGGCCACCCGGTCACGGGCCGATTCGATAGCCTTGTCCGAGAGTTTCTCCGCCGGGATGCGCAGCACCCGCAACATGCGCTCCACGTCGAAATCGATCAGCAGCGTGCCCTGGTACATGATGGAGTCGCCGTCGAAGGCGCCGCCGGTGCCGGAGATCTTGCGCCCGTCCACCTCAATGTCGTTGCGCGGGCGGTAGCGGGCGTCCACGCCCAGCGCGCTGATGCCCTCGGCGGCTGCCTCGCAGATCTTCTTCGCAATGGCACCCATATCGGCGGTGCCCAGGAAGCCCTTGTCCAGATACAGCTCCCAGCCGATCTGGGTCTCGTCGAAATAGATGGCCCCGCCGCCGGTGATGCGGCGCTGGATGTCGATGCCCTGCTCGGCGCAGTAGTCGGTGCGCAGTTCCTGTTCCACGTCCTGGTGGAAGCCCAGCAGCGCGCTGGGGGTGAAACGCAGGAAGCGCAGGGTGTGGGGCGAGGTGCCGGCCTGGTGGGATTCCAGCAGGGCGCGGTTGAGCGCCATGTTCTCGGCGGCGCGGCGAAGGCCCGTGTCCAGCACGCGCAGTGTCTTGGCATCACGCATAAGGCTGGCCCGCCTGACTCACCACACGAATACCGCCCAGGCCCGAGGCAGAGACCCGGCTCCGTTCACGACGCTTGCGCTCCTCGGCAAGAATGGTGTCCAGATCCAGTTCGATACCGGCGTTGGCGCCCTCCACCGCCATCACCTCGTCGCCCACGGCGATGGAGCAGCAGGCCGGCGTGACGCGGATGCGGCGCTCCAGGCGCGCGGCCAGTTCCACCACGCCATCGGCGGGATGGGCGATGCCGTTGAGACCGGCCATGACCGCATAGGCGTCGATCTGCTGTTTGGCCATGCCCGGCGGGCGGGCGCAACCCAGCAGCAGGGGCGTCTCCGGCAGGGCCTTTCGCGCGTCCATGAAGAAACCGCCCACGGCCCCGGTGTCCGGGTTCACGAACGGCCGGTTCTCGGGGGCGTAGAAGGGCATCACCACCACCAGCACCACCGCGTCGGGCAGATGACGCCGGATCATCTCCAGGGCATTCCACTCGCCCAGCAGTCGGCCGTAGTGCAGGCCGATGACGATGTGCGGCACCACTTTCATATCGGTCCTGACCAGGCTCTCGAGCGTCGCCTCGAAGTCCTCCACGCTGCGGCGCAGGTGGTAGACTTGGGTGATGGTGTCCTGGGCGCCGATCACGTCCATCATGGCCGCATCGATGCCCGCCTGCTCCATGGAGCGGGCGATGTCGTCGTTCACCAGCGCCGTATGCAGGGCGATGCGAAAATCCGGGAACTCGTCCTTGATGCGGCGGATGGTGGAATAGTAGTCGTCGTACTCCACCTCGTTGCGGTGGTTGGACCCGCCGGTGAGCAGCATGCCCCTGGCACCGTCCTCGATCAGGCCGTTGACCTCGCGCCACAGATCCTCGGGTGTGCGCGCCGGGATCATGGGCTCCAGGATCTTCGCCTTGCAATGGTCGCACTGCAGCTTGCAGTCGCCGCCGGTGACGGACACGGCGGGCCAGGCGCTCTTGCCGCAATCCTTCAGCTCAGAGGTCTGATAGGACTTGAAGGTGGGGGTGTAGAAATGCACGGGCGGGATGTCACGCCCGGCAAGCCCGGACCAGTCCGTTTCCAGGGACTGCACCAGTTCGCGATCCAGCGTCAGATCCTCCAGAGGCTCCACGTGCCGGACCAGGTCGTACCAGTTGGACATCAGCGACACCCCGCAAAACATCCTTTAAGTCGAAAAGGCCGCCTCCACCGGAGGCGGAGACGGCCCTGAACTTCTCACAACGGTCTCAGCAGCCGCCGAAGCCGTCGGCGTCCATCTTGGACTCGAAGGCGGACAGCGCGTCCGCGCCTGTCTTGAGGTCACCGGACTCGCCGTCCCAGTCGGCGGGCTTGAGCTTCACCAGCCAGCCTTCACCGTACGGGTCCTCGTTGATCAGGCTCGGCTTTGCGGACACCGCGTCGTTGATGGCGACGATCTCGCCGGTGACCGGGGTCTTGGCAGGCCCCACCCACTTGCCCGACTCCACGGTCGCGCAGGACTTGTCCTTCTTCACTTCCTTGCCCACCTTCTTGGGGGTATAGGAAACGATCTGGCCCGCAAGGGAACCCGCATAGGAAGTCAGACCCACCGTGATGTTGCCGTCGCTTTCCCGCCGCACCCAGACGTTGTTGTCGATGCTGTACATCAGGTCCTCAGGAATATCGCAACCGCGAACTGCGCCCATGCTGCCCTCCGGTACATTCTATGGATCGTTCATATGGAGATCGGGCGGCCCCGATACTAGAAGGTGATCAACTTATCGCACCCCAGGATGAGATCGACCAGCGCGCTGGCCCGGGAGACGTGATCAGCCTCCTCGATGATGTCGGCCGATTCGTCGATTTTATACCCCGGTAAAGCAGGCTGGCAAACGTGCAAAATGACGCCGGCGCGCTTGGCATCCCGGATGAAATCAATGAGCTTCTTGCCGCCCTCCATGGCCACGAGATTCTCCGCAACGCCGTGCTGCATGAGCTTCACGCCTTCCATGGTGAAGAAGATATGCACCTGCGCATCCATGGCGGCGAGCACGGATCCCAGGTAGAACGGCGTGGCACACCGCTCCGGCGTGCTGGGGCCGCTGGTCATGAGGATGACCACGGTCTGCTCGTCGTTGTCCAGGTACTGTGCGTCGTTGCTCATGGATCACAGTCGGTTCAGCGTGTGGTGGCTGATCAGTTCTTGTCGCAGTGAATGTCGTCCTTCTTCACCCGGGCGCAGTAACCCTTGCGGGCGTCGTCGCCGGTATGGAAACCCTCAAGCGCCTTGTCGGCGCCGTCCACCGGCTCCACGCGGGCCACCCAGGCGTTGTAGGGGTCCGCGTTCAGCAGCGACGGATTTTCCATCACCTCGGCGTTACCCTCGATGATGGTGCAGTCCATGAAGTTGGGGATCGGCCCGGCCCACTTGCCGCTCTCGATGGTCGCCACCGGCTTGCCGGGCGGACGCCGGGTACCGGGGCGGCGTACCCGCACGTGCAGGATCTTTCCGGCGATGGTCTGCGACAGATCGGTCATGCCCACGGTCAGGTTGCCGTCGTCCTCGCGCCGCACCCAGATCTGGTACTCATCGTCGTAATACAGTTCGGGATGGAATTCGCAGCCGTTGCAGTCCATGGGGCCCGCTTCGCTCGGCGTCAGATGACGCCCTTGCTCTTGAGCAGTCCAATGGAATCGCTCACGTTCTCGTGGATACCCAGGCGACGCGGCGACAGGCCCATGGCAAGACCCAGCAGCTGCGTGAAGTAAAGCACCTTCACGTTGGTCTTGATGCCGAACTCGGTCTCGGCGCGCACCTGGTGCATCTCCAGGCCGGAGTGACAGGTGGGGCACTCGGTGGCGATCACCTCGGCGCCGGAATCCTCGGCGGCCTGCAGCAGATTGAGCACCAGCTGCGTGGAGGTGTCGGAATCGGACAGCGTGTGCGCGCCGCCGCAGCAGGCCGTCTTCAGGGGGTAGTCCACGTTCACGGCACCGGCGGCAGCCAGCAGGTCGTCCATGAAATGCGGTTTGTAGCTGGACTCGGAGCCCGGCCCCTGGTCCTTCTCAGGAAAGATCTGGCGCGGGCGGGTATACATGCAGCCGTAATAGTTGGCGATTTTGATGCCGTTGAGGCTCCGGGTGATCTTCTGCTTGATGCCGTCCGGCCCCAGTTCCTCCATCAGCCACTCCAGCAGGTGCAACGTCCGCACGTCACCGTTGTAGACCGGATCATCGGCCTTCTTCGCCAGGTCCTGCACGGTCTGCATGGCCTGGGCGGAAGTGGCCGTCTCGTACTCGGCCTTCTTGAGGTTGTGGTAGCAGCCGTTGCACGGCGCCATCACGGTATCCAGCCCCATCTGCTCGCTGGCGATGGCCATATTGCGCGCGGACAGGTAGGTCTGCAGCATGGGATGGATGTTCTTCACTTCCATGGCGCCGCAACAGTTCCAGTCGCGCAGGTTCTCCATCTCCAGGCCCAGGGCCTTGACCAGCACGCGGGTCGACTTGTCGTAGGGGCCGCCGGAACCTTCCAGTGCACACCCGGGATAGTAGGCCACCTTAGCCATGACGGGCCTCCTTCTGTTCCTGCACGTAGGCCTTGAGCACCTCGCCGGTCCGACCCCAGGACCGGGTCCGCGGGGTATGCACCGTGTTCCATCCCATGCGCATCAGATGCATGATGGGCAGGCCCTTCATCATGCGCAGCATGAACACCCTGAGCCAGTCCTGGAACAGGGACTGCCCGGTCTTCTTGAAGAAGTTCTGCACCACCTTGCCGTCCTCGATGCGGCCGGTCTTGTAGATCTGGTCCAGGAATTCCTCGTCAAATATTTTGGACGGTGACTTCCCGGTGATGCCCTCATCCTCCATCCAGTGGCTCAACGCCTTCATCACGCCTTCCGGCCGCACGTCCTTGGGACAGATGTCGGTGCACTTGTTGCAGGACACGCACTGCCAGATGATGTCCTTGTCCTTGACAATCTCCTCCTTGAGGCCCAGGCGGATCAGGTAGATCCAGTAGCGCGGGTTGAACTGCACGTTCTGGGCATACACGGTGCAGGAGTTGGTGCACGAGCCGCACTGCCAGCAGCGGTGCACGTTCTCGCCGCCGCCGTATTTCTGGATTTTCGCCTCGAAATCGTCGTCGTAGTCCGTGATCGTGCGTGGCGCGATCATGGTGTTCCAATGGCCCGATACGTCGACGCCGTCAACCACGAGCGAATCGTGCTTGAGCAGGCGTTCGGGTTCGATCAGCGATTTCTCGTGAATGGCCATGATGTTCTCCGAAACTCAATCCTGGCTAGCCCGCACATCTCACCGGTCGGTGAGATGTGCGGGCTAGTGCACCGTCTTCTCGCCGCCGCCCCGCTTGCGGGCCGGTCGCTCGTCCAGGCCCAGCAACTTGACCAGGAACTCCAGCGGATCCTGCTTGGCGCCCAGTTCCGCGTTGACCATGCCGACGCGCGCCGACATGGCCTTGACGTAATCCGCATAGGCCTGCGCCTGCAGCAGGTCCACCAGGTAGGGCAGGTCCCGATAGACCCCGTCCTCCGAAAGGCGCTCGGCGAACCAGGCCCGCACACCCTCGTAATCCTCCGGCCGCGATCCCATGGGGATCCGCTGCATCGTGTCGTTGCCGCGGATGAATTCGCGCACCGCGCCGCTCATGGTGCGTGCGTCCCAGACCCAGCGCGTCATGAGCGGAATCCGCTCCGGGTCCCGGAAGTGCACGATCTCTGCGGCGAGATCGCGGATGGCGCGCCGCGCCTTCTTGTCCGATTCCGGCACCAGTTCGCAGAAGGCACCCATGCGTTCGTCGAGCCGGCCGCGCCCGTAAACCAGTTCCAGGACCGCGCCCGACAGCACCGCATCGTCCAGGGCGGCCAGGTGACGGTCGACCTTCCTGCGGGCGGGAAACACCACCGCCAGCAGCTCCATCACCTCGTCGCCGGTCAGCGTATCAGGGCGCTTTGCCGGGAGCACCCGCGCAAACAGTTCATGCTTGGAACGAAGCCCCTCCAGGAGTTCCTCCAGCGTGGCGTTGCGCTCCTCGATCTGTTCGAGCAGCGCGCGGAACTTGGCCGACGCGATCTCCCGGTCGAGCGTAAACTCCAGTTCCGCGGCGGCGATCACGTCATCGCCGCCCCGCCCGGCTTCAGCCTGCTTTCCGAACCAGAGCATGGAGATCCGCGACGGCGCGCGCCCCGGCGGCGGCGCCCTGGGAAATGGAATCGTCGATGGTCTCCGGCGCGTAGGCGGCGCCGCAGGAATAGATGCCCCGGCGCGTCGTGCCGCAGGTGTTTGTGTAGTGCTCGGCGCGCTCGATGAAGCCGTGCTTCTCGAGCCCGACGCCGAAGATCCGGGAGATCTCCGGGTTGTCCTCGTTGGGGTCCATGCCGATAGCGTGCACCACGATGTCGAAGGGGATCACGATGGGGCGCTTGACCAGGGTGTCCTCGCCCTTGACCAGCAGCCGGCCGTCACCGGACGCGGTGACCTCGGCGATACGCGCCTTGACGAACTTGGTCTTGAACTCTTCCTGGGACTTCCAATAGAACTTGTCCTCGTAGAGCCCGTAGGTGCGGATGTCCATGTAATAGATGAACACGTCTGTCCCGGGGGAGATCTCCTTGATCTCCATGGCCAGGTTCGCCGACACGGTACAGCAGATCTTGGAGCACCACTCGCGCCCGATCTGGCGGTCGCGGGAACCCACGCACAGCAGGATCGCCACGCGCTCCGGCACGCGCCCGTCGGACGGGCAGATGATCTTGCCGCTGGACACCATCTGCTCCATCTGGGTGGTGGTCAGCACGTCCTCGTAGGTGCCGAAGCCCCACTCGGGCTTGTTGATGGAATCGAAGTGCGTAAAACCGGTGGCCAGCACCACGGCGCCGGCCTTGACCGTCTCGCCGTTGCTGAGCGTCGCGGTGAAGTTGCCCGCCTCGCCGTCAAGCTGCGTGACCTTGGCGTTCTTGTGAACGGTGCAGTTGGCGTCCTCCTCGACCCGGCTCACCATGCGCCCGATGGCGTCCTTGGCCCATTCCCCGGAAGGCACCAGGCGGGCGTAACCGGAGAGAATGGGCGCGCCCCCCAGGACCTCTTCCTTTTCCACCATCACCACCTTGTAGCCGGCGGCGGTCACGTTGGCGGCAGCAGACAGCCCGGCAGGGCCCGCGCCGACGACCAGCACTGTGTCCCCCATTACGCCTTGCTCCCATAGGCCAGTTCAGGGTTGTAGAGGTACTCGATGTTGCCGGCCTCCACTTCCTTGAGATATTCATGGAAGTTCTTCTTGGCCTCGTCCCAGGAAATACCCATCTTCTCCACCAGCTCCTCGCAGGGCGAGGCATGCCACTGCAGCTGGACGATCTTGAGCGGATCCGCACCGCAGGCCAGGGCCGCGAACTGCACCTCGGCCATGATGGGAACCTGAAAGTCCTGGTCGTGGGCCTTTCCGATCCACTGATTCTTGTCCATGGTGGTGACGCAGCCGGTGTCGTTGGTCAGCATCACGTCCGCATTGGCCTCCTCGCGGGCCACGCGGATCTTGCGGTCCATGGTGAAGGAGCGGGTGAACTCGCGCTCCGAGATGATGTGGCGGAAACCGAAGCCGCAGCAGTCGTACCAGGTGGAATAGTCGATCACCTGGGCGCCCAGTGCCTGGGCCATGGACGTGATGATCGCGGTGCGGTTGCCGCCCAGCACGGTGGGATCATAGATCGCGTCCTCGTGCACCATCTTGTAGTAGTGGCAGGCCACGTGGGCGGTGACGCGGATGTTGGAGACGTCGATGGTCTGCAGCTCCGAGGCGATGCGGTTGCGCATCACGTGCACCCACTCGGAGTAGTGGACGATCTCCTCAGGGATCACCAGCTTGCCGTCCACCAGGCGGCCCAGCTTGCCGAGGATCTTGGTGACCTTCTCACGCAGCTCCGCGGATTCGATCAGGTACTTGCGGATCTCCTTGTAGTTGCCGTAGGAGGTGCCGCAATGCACCAGGGGGAAGAAGTGGCCTGCCTCGTGGCCGTGCTGCTTGCCGGAGATGTAGGCCTGGTGAAAGTTCCGCAGGAACACCGCCGCCAGCGACTCCACGTTGCCGATGCCGGAACCGTGGTAGTTCCAGGCGGTGCAGGAGGTCTGGTCGGTCTCGTCCAGGTAATCCTTGCCGGGCACAAAGCCGAACTTGTTCATGACCCACAGCAGTGCCGTGGGGTAACCGGGGATGTTGCCGCACTGGCCGCAGGACTTGTGATGCCACAGCTGTTTCGTGGGGATCTTCTTGTCCCAGCCGAACAGGGTCTTCACCGAGACCGGCTCGTGCTGATCCCCGACGCGGTGAATGATGATCTGGCCGTCCTTTTCCAGTTCCTCCATGTGCTCACGCACGTCGTCCATGCGGTCGCCCAGGTCGATGGTGCGCCGATCCACGTGCTTGCGCACCCAGTCGGTGGCGCGTACGGCGTCTTCCGGGGAAAGGTCGGTGGCCTGAAAGAAGGATCCGTGACCGGCGATGCCCTGACCGTCCGTATTGTGGAAACCGGGTTTCATGGCACCGGTACCGGTCCCTTCAGCCGACGTGTTGTGGTTTCCGGGGGTCTGGTCGGTCGGTTTCATAATGCGCTTCTCCTTTCGGCCTGCAGGGTGATCAGCCGAAACTTGAAATGGGTGTCAGGGCCGGGGCGAAAAGGCCGGGTGTCAGTCGTCGTCCTCTTCGTCCTCTTCCTGCTCTTCGAGCCAGTCCTCGTAGTCCTCGCGCTTCTCGTCGATGAAGTCCTCGATCACGTCGAAGAGATTCTCGTCCATCAGCTCCAGGGACCTGAGCACGCCGGTCATCTCCCAGATGGTGTACATCTCCACGGAGGTCTTGAGCGACACCTCCCAGGCGGTGTCCACCGTCTGCAGGGTCTTCACGGGGATGGCCTTGCGCAGCAGGCGCAGGTCGCCTTCCACCTTCTGGATGTTTGGACCCCAGTCGGGGAAGTGATCCGGCTGGATCATGTCGGGCGAGAGCTGATTGCCGGTGGTGATGAGTTTGAGCATCACGCGGCCGAAGGGGCGAAGCACGTCCTTGGCGGACTGCATCTCGTGCTTGATGGCCACCTCGCGCATGATGGCGACGAGACCGCCGGGGGAATTCTTGAAGGGGCAGCGCGCGGCGCAGGTCATGCACTGGGCACAGGCCCAGATCTTTTCCTGCATGGCGTCGTAGATCTGCTCGACGTTCTCGGTCCAGAGCAGCTGGACGATCTCCCGGGGGGAGTAGTCGTAGAACTGCGCCGAGGGGCACGTGGCGGTGCAGATTCCGCAGTTCAGGCAGCCGTTCAATTCGTGGTCGTAGCGGAAATCCCCACGAATGTCATCATAGATCTGCTGCATCTCGGCATAGGTCGCCATGTTCACACCTCACGGGCAGACAGCGTTCCATACTCCGCGGTCAGGTCCTGGACCCAACCGAGTATAAAATACTGCCCCGAGGCCAAGCCATTGACCTCAAGGTGACTATGGGCGTCGCCAACGAAGCTTCGCCACCCGACTGCGGGCCAAGACCCGGCAGGGCCGGCCCCGGGATGGCAGATCCATGAAAACCGACCGGCCGCCACCAGGAGCCCCGGAGACGGCCGGACAGTCCGGGGGCCGATCAGCTCTTCTTCATCAGGAAATAGAACTTGCCGCCGTCTTCACGGCTCTCCAGCAGTTCGTTGCCGGTCTGCTTGGCGAAGGCCTCGAAGTCCTTCACCGCGCCAGGGTCCGTGGCGATGATGTGCAGCACCTGTCCGCTGCTCATGGAAGCCAGGGACTTCTTCGCGCGCAGGATGGGCAGAGGGCAGTTCAGCCCGGACGCGTCGAGTTCCTGATCGAAATTGGCCATGTTCCAGTCTCCTTCACTTGATGAGTAAGTTCTCGTGGGCACCTTCCCGGCTATGAGAAGGCGAATCTTATATTCTTATATTCAAACTGTGACACGCTACAGAACCGGGATACAGGGGCTCCACTCAATCTTTTCTATGGGGCCCACAGATTACCTTATTCAGGGCGTGTGTACACTTTCGGCCCTGGGTTCCTCCAGGTTCAGACCAGCCTGAGCCCAGCCCATGACACCGCCACGCAGATTGTACACCTCCGTAAGCCCGTGCTGCGCGAGAAACGCGCAGGCCTGGGAGGAGCGTGCACCGGTGCGGCAGCTGATGACCAGGGGTTCCTCCTCGTCCAGCAGATCCGGCAGGCGAACGGGCACCAGATGCAGCGGCAGCAACGTGGCCCCCGGGATCACGCCATGCGCCGTCTCCGAGGGGGTACGCACGTCCAGGAGCCGGAAGGCCTTTCCGGTGTCCTGCCACTGCCGCAGTGTGTTCGCGTCGATTTCCTTGATGCCGTACAAGATGCCCTCCCCACCGGAATCCGGTGTTTAGTCTGTGTCTATAATAATATTTAAATATTCTTCTTCAACCCCGGCCGGGAGGAGGCCTCCTCGTTCCCGGCCCGAACACACTGGAACGCCCCGGTGCGCCCAATGTCATAATGTAGCGGTTGAGGGTCCACGATGTCCGAACCCCG
Source organism: Thioalkalivibrio denitrificans (assembly GCF_002000365.1). Classification (GTDB taxonomy): domain Bacteria; phylum Pseudomonadota; class Gammaproteobacteria; order Ectothiorhodospirales; family Ectothiorhodospiraceae; genus Thioalkalivibrio_A; species Thioalkalivibrio_A denitrificans. The sequence continues at coordinate 45,403 of NZ_MVBK01000100.1, forward strand.
CTGCAGCAGGAGAACCCGCCTTGGACAAGAGCCGTTTCACCGCCGACACCCGCTACTCCGTGACGCTCCGGGAGGCCGACGGCAAACTGCGTGCCGCCAGCATCTACGTCCACCGGCTGTTCGACGACTACATGATCGCCCGCCGGATCGACGGGGCGCAGTTGGGCATGCTGTTCAAGATCCCCTACCAGGACATCGTGCGCATCGTGCGGGTGATCCCCGTGGCGGACGAGCAGCGCTTCATGGTGCCCGATGCGATGCTCAATCCCAAGGTGTGGGAGACCCGCGACACCATGATGGCCTATGGGTCATCGCCGGGACTCGGCAAGTAATTCCCCGGCCTCCGGGTACGAAACGGCCTCTGCGAACCCATCGATCATTGCGCAAACCCATTCAAAAACTGGCGTTCTTCCTCCTGGCCCTGGTGCTGGTCGTGCCGGGCGGGGCATCGGCGGAGCTCAACCTGCCCGACATGGGCGATCCGTCGGCGGCCATGCTGTCTCCGGGCCAGGAACAGCAACTGGGGCGGACACTGCTGCGGGAGGTGCGCCGCACCCTGCCCATGGAGCAGGACCCGCTGATCAACGCCTACGTCCAGGCGCTGGGCCAGCGGCTCGTATCCAGCACGCCCGACGCCCATGCCCATTTCCGTTTCCTGGTGGTGGACGATCCGCGCATCAACGCCTTCGCCATGCCCGGCGGCATCGTGGGCGTGAACACGGGCCTCATCGCCGCCGCCCGCGACGAATCGGAACTGGCGGCCGTCATGGCCCACGAAATCGCTCACGTGACCCAGCGCCACCTGGCGCGCATGTACGCGGGCAGTTCACGCATCGACCTGGCCACCGGGCTGGCCGTGCTCGCCGGCATCATTGCCGCGGCCTACGATCCCCAGGTGGGCCAGGCGGCGATCGTGGGCGGCCTGGCGGCGGGCACCCAGGCACGCATCAACCACACCCGCGCCAACGAACGCGAGGCGGACCGGATCGGCATCACAATCCTGGAAGCCGCCAACTACGATCCCCAGGCCATGCCGCGCTTCTTCGAGCGCATGCTCGCCCTGAGCCGCGCCAACCCGGACAGCATCCCCGATTTCCTGCGCACCCACCCGGTCACCACGGAACGCATCAGCGACAGCCGGGCCCGGGCCGAACAGTACCGCGGCAGCGACTACCGCCGTGATTCCACGGAGTTCGTGTTCACGCTGGCGAGGGTCAAGGCCCTCATCGATCCGGCACAGACCATCGAGCGCTACCGCCGCGGCGGCGACCAGGACAAGCCCGAGGCGCGCTATGGCTATGCGGTAGCCCTGCTGGAACGCGGCGAGGTGAGCCAGGCCGCCCAGGCCATCGAAGGTCTCACGGATGACCAGGTCCCCCGACTGCACCTGCAGCTCATGCACGCGGAGATCGCCCAGCGGCAGCGGCGCCATGACGACGCCATCGCCATCCTGGACGGACTCAACGATCTCTATCCGCACCATGCCCCCGTGATCCACGCCTACGCCGACGTGCTCCTGGACGCCGGGCGGACCCAGGACGCGCTGGCCCTCCTGGACCGCTACCTGGCACAGTCCCCCGAAGAACCCGCGTTGGTGCGGCTCAAGGCGCGCGCCGCCGACCGCAACAACCAGCGCGCCGTCAGCCACGAGACCATGGCGGAGTATTACTTCTACCTGGGCCGTTACGGGGAGTCCCTCCACCAGCTCGAGCTGGCCCTCCAGGCCTCGGACCTCACCCCCTTCGTGGAGGAACGGGTACGCGAGAAGCGCAGGATCGTGCAGACCTGGATCCGGTAATCCGTTTATCGGCAGTTACTTATATTCTCAGAAAGACCTTGTCATGCGCCTTGAAATGAGTACCCTTGGGCGGCGGCACGCGAAAACCGCCCCGGGTGTTACGCAGCCCGCCGTTTTCATGCGGGCAGGCCGCAGGGACATCCCAGTACGACAGCGTGGGAAAAGCGGTCCCCGGACCGCCACTGCCCTGTGCACGCGTTTCCGGTTCGTCCGGACCCGGAGCCATTGGAATTGCTGCCGATCAGTTGTCCGATTCACCACTACAGAAAATATGGAGTCCACATGAACAGCAAGCGTCGAGTGTTTCTGAAGGGCACCCTGGCCGCCGGAGCGGTGGGT
>NZ_MVBK01000101.1 GCF_002000365.1 Thioalkalivibrio denitrificans
GCGGCTTCGTGTAACCGTCTGAATGCGCGCCATAACTTGGCGCATCTGGTTGGACAGATTGATCCCGCTGGAGATCAGGCCCACATGACTGAAGGCCTGCGGGAAATTGCCGAGAAAGGCGCCCGAGGCCGGGTCGATCTGCTCGGGCAGCAGGCCGAGGGGGTTGGCGCGGGCGCACAGGGAATCGAACAGTTCGCCGGCCTCTTCCAGGCGCCCCTGCCCCGCCAGATTGTCCACCAGCCAGAAGCTGCACAGCAGGAAGGCGCCTTCGTCGCCGGGCAGGCCGTCCGGCGATTCATGGGGCAGGTAGCGATAGAGCAGACCATTGCCGACACCCAGACGCCGGATGACCGCTTCTGTGGTGGCCACCATCTTCGGGTGATCGGCCGGGATCACGGCGCGCAGCGGCAAGGCCAGAAGGCTGGCGTCGATACCGCCGCCGCCCAGGTGTTCGGTCAGGGACTGAAGCTTCGGGTCCCAGGCCTCCTCCAGGATCGCTTCGCGGATGTAGGCCGCCTCGGCGCGCCACGCCTGTGCGTCACCTTCCATCCGGTGCTGCTCGGCCAGACGCGCCCCCCGGTCCAGGGCCACGGCACACATGGCCGCGGAATAGGTGAACGGACGACCGGCGGTACGCACCTCCCAGATGCCGTGATCCGGTGTTCGCCATTCCCGCCAGGCGTCCTCCACCAGCCGGCGCAGACGTGCCCACAGGTCCTCGTCCAGAGGGCCGCCCATGCGTGTCCAGCGATAGGCGCAGTCCAGTATCTCGCCGAACACGTCGTGCTGGCGCTGCTCCACGGCGCCGTTGCCCCAGCGCACCGGGGCGGAGCCGCGATAGCCCTCCAGTCCGGGTTCCTCCCGTTCCGGCGGCGGCAGGTGTCCGTCCACGTCGTAAAGCACCCTCGGCCGGCCCGCCCGGTCCACCGCATCCAGCACCCAACCCAGGAAGCCGGCCGCCTCGTGACCCATGCCGATGCGCCCCATCGCATAGACGGAGAAGGCGGCGTCCCGGATCCAGGCATAGCGGTAATCCCAGTTGCGCGGCCCGCCGATGGCCTCGGGCAGGGAGGTGGTGGGCGCGGCGATCATGGCGCCGGTAGCGGTGTGGTCCAGCAGTTTCAGTGTAATGGCCGAACGGCGCACCAGGTCCTCCCGTGGTCCCTGGTAGTGGAAATGCCGCATCCATCGGCGCCATACCTCCAGGGTCGAGTCGAGGATCTCATTGGGTCCGTGGCTGTGGAACCGGTGGGCGTGGGCACCCCAGGACAGCACCAGGTGATGGGCGTCGCCTTCCATCAGTTCGTGAACGCCGTCCGGAGACTGCAGCGGCAGGCTGGATTCCAGGTACAGGTCCAGCTCCGGCCGGCGCGCCGTGTTCAGCATCAGTCCGGTTCCGCGTGGCTGCGCTCGGGCACCGCCCCAGGGCTGAACCCGGATGCGCAGCCTCACCCTTCCGCCCAGCACCTCAATACGGCGCAGCAGTTCGCCCCTGCCGGCGGCCGTGTCCTCCGAGAGATCGGCGCCTCTTCGCAGGGTCAGGGCGTCGGTGACGCGCACCCGCCCCTCGGGACCGCTCATCTCCGTGACCAGCACCCCCGTGTCGGGTTCGTAATACTGGCGCGAGGAGACCAGCGGTTCCGGGGCGACGGTGAATGCGCCGCCGTGACGCGCATCCAGCAGGCCGCAGAACAGGGGCTCGGAATCGAAGCGCGGCACGCACATCCAGCTCACCGCGCCGTCGCGTCCCACCAGCGCGGCGGTGGTGCCGTCGCCGATCAGCCCGTGATCCTCGATGGGCAGATACCCGTCCACCGGCCGCTGCGCCATCTCCGCTCCGCTCAAGTCGCCTCCCCGCCGCAGGCTGCCGTATTCGGAACCAGATCGAGAATCGCCACCGTCTCGGCGGGCAAATCGATGGTCTCACACGTGACCGCGACACCGGGATCCGAGGCGAGCAGGATCCGGGGATGGCAGCCCGCCGGGCAATCGAGGCGCCGCGGGGAGGTGCCCAGATTGCAGGCGACCGCCAGTGCCCCGCGCCGCATCATCAGCCAGCGTTCCGACTCGTCGAACCGGACGCGGACCCGCTCGAGTCGATCCTCTGCGAAGGCCGGGTGGGCGCGGCGCAGGGCAATCAGTTCCCGGTACCAGCGCAGCAGGCCCGCATACGGCTCATCCGTCGGCTGATCCCAGTCGAGCCGGGAGCGCTCGAAGGTCTCGGGTGCCTGCGGATCGGGGATGCCTTCGGGGTCCCAGCCGAAGGCGGCGAACTCCCTGCGCCGACCCTCGCGCACCGCCTGGGCCAGATCGGGATCGTCGTGATTGGTGAAGTAGAGAAACGGCGTGTCCGCCCCCCACTCCTCGCCCTGGAACAGCAGCGGCACAAAGGGCGCGGTCAGCACCAGGGCGGCCCCCACCCTGAGCAGCCCCGCCGAGAGCAGTTGCGCGCTGCGCTCGCCCAAAGCGCGGTTGCCCACCTGGTCGTGGTTCTGCAGACAGCCGACGAAGCGGCGGGCCGGCAGATCGGCGGCGGGCCGGCCATGGCTGCGCCTGCGATAGGTGGAGTAGCGTCCGTCGTAGACCAGACCCCGGGTCAGGGCTGCGGCCAGGTCGGCCACGGCGCCGAAGTCCGCGTAGTAGCCATCGCGCTCACCGGTCAGCACCGCGTGCAGCGCGTGATGGAAGTCCTCGTTCCACTGTGCATCCAGGCCATGGCCGCCGATCTCCGGCGCGCGCACCACGCGCGGATCGTTGAGGTCGCTCTCGGCGATCACCACCAGGTGGCGCCCGAGCCGTGCCTCCAGGGCGCGTACCTCCCGGGCCAGGGCCTCCAGGAAATGGATGGCGGAGATGTCGACGATGGCGTGCACGGCATCGATGCGCAGACCGTCGAAGTGATAGTCCTCGAGCCACATGAGGGCATTGTCGAGAAAGAAGCGCCGCACCGTGTCGCTGTGGGCCTGGTCCAGGTTCACCGCATCCCCCCAGGGCGTACGGTAGGCATCGGTGAAATAGGGGCCGAAGCGGCCCAGGTAATTGCCGCTGGGGCCCAGGTGGTTGTAGACCACGTCCAGCAGCACAGCCAGACCCTTGCGGTGACAAGCGTCCACCAGACGCTTGAGCCCCTCGGGCCCGCCGTAGGCATGATGTGGCGCGAACAGATCCACCCCATCGTAGCCCCAGCCCCGCTCGCCCGGGAACTCGGCCACGGGCATCAGTTCCACGTGGGTGATGCCCAGGTCCTTCAGGTGATCCAGCCTGTCGATCACCGCCTCGAAGGTGCCATCGGGCGTGAAGGTGCCGACGTGCAGTTCGTAGATCACCGCCGAGGCGAGCGGCGGAGCCTGCCACCCGGCGTCGTGCCATCGGAAACGTCCGTGATCCACCCAGCGGGACGGGCCATGGACGCCGTGGGGTTGCCAGGGGGAGCGCGGATCGGGGAACGGTCCCTCCTCGTCGACCCGGAAGGCATAATCGGTCCCATGCACCAGCTCCGGCGCTGCCACGGACCACCAGCCGTCGGCCTCCCGGGCCATGGGCCGGCGCTTTCCGGCGCATTCCAGTTCCACCCGTCGCACCTCGGGCGCCCAGACACGCACACAGGTCACGGCCGATCCTCCTCACGCACCAGCAGTGCCACCGGAAAAGGCGCCAGCAGGTGCGCAACAGACACATCGCCTCCGTCCACGGGCTCGGCGGTGAGCACGTTGTGCCAGTGCCCCGGCGGCAGATGCAGTACGGTATCGCCCCAGTCTCCGCCCAGCGTGTGCACCAGGCGGGGTGCCAGCACGGCCACGCCCTCCCCGCGCAGGAAGGCCACACCGTGGGCGGCCCGGGCACCCGACAGTTCCAGCGGTTGGTAGTCGCCCTGCCCCCCGAGCCAGGCGGGATGGTGCCGGCGCAGCTGCAGGGCCTGACGAATCACCCACAGCTTGGGCAGCCCTTTGTCGGAACGCGCCAGGATTTCCCCCACGGACATGCCCTCCAGTTCCGTGAGCAGGCGCTCGCGTAGCGCAAAGTCCACGGGCCTGCGGTTGTCCGGATCCACCAGGCTCAGGTCCCAGAGTTCCGCGCCCTGGTAGATGTCGGGCACACCGGGGGCGGTGAGCTTGAGCAGGGTCTGGGACAGCCCGTTGATTCGCCCCGGCGTCACCAGGGGTTTGACGAAGGAATCCAGGTCCGCACGGAACCCGTCGTCCTCCAGCACCGCATTCACGAAGTGGCGCACCGCCGCCTCATAGGCCTCGTTCGGTTGTGTCCACGAGGTGTGCAACTTGGCCTCACGCACCGCCTTCTCCATGTAGTCGCTGGCACGCTCCGCGTCGATGGGCCATGCCCCGACCAGGGTCTGGTAGAGCAGGTACTCGGTGGCGGGATCAGGCCCCTCGTCGCGGCGATGGGTCGCGTTGTGTTCCCTCCAGCGGCTGACCACTGCGGACCAGGCCTCGGGCATCTCCGAGAGCAGCAGCAGGCGGGCGCGCACGTCCTCGCTCCGCTTGGTGTCGTGGGTGGAGGTGGCCAGCAGCGCCAGGGGTTGGTGCGCGCGGGCATCCGCGCAGGCGGCGTGGAATGCTTCCACGGAGACACCGAAGCACGCCGGGTCGCCGCCCACCTCGTTGAGCGCAATCAGGCGGTGAAAGCGGTAGAACGCGGTGTCCTCCACGCCCTTGGCCATGGCCGGACCGGTGAGCTGCTGAAAACGCATGGCCAGTTCAGCCTCCCGATCGCCGGGGATGCGCAGCAGCAGCAGGCCGTGGAGAAAGTCGAACAGCTCCGCATCGAGTTCCGGGCGCCGTTCCCGGGCCTGATCGATGGCCTGTGTCACATAGTGCACGTCCGCCTCGGAAACCTCGCCTTGCGGGTGGCGCACATAGGTGCGGTAGACGGGGAAGCAGGAAGCCACCTCCAGGAGTGCCTGATACAACTCGTGGCGGGTGTAGTCGCGATGCCGGCGGTGGCGCTCGCAGATCTCCACGAACAGCGACACCAGGCGGTTGAGTTCGCTGCCCAGCAGCTCCTTGACCACCTGACGCTTGCAGTCGTGCACCTGTTCGGCGAAGTCTGCGGACTCGCCCGAAAGCTCCTCCAGCAGGCCGCTCAGCGGCACCTCGCCCGCCGGATCGACGAACAGGCCCTGCACCAGGTTGAGAAAGTCATACCCGGTGGTTCCGGCCACGGGCCAGTCCGCGGGCAGGGATTCGCCAGGCTCGAGGATCTTCTCGACCACGACCCAGGCGTCGGGGCAGGCCCGGTGGAGCCGGTCGAAGTACTGGGCCGGATCGCGCAGGCCATCCGGATGGTCGATGCGCAACCCGTGCACCTCGCCCGCACGCGCCCAGCGAATGGGCAGCGCATGGATGGCCTCAAACACCTCCTCCTCTTCCACGCGCAGGCCGGCGAGGTCGTTGATGTCGAAAAAGCGCCGGTAGCCCAGGTCCCGGCCGGCGGTGCGCCACCAGGCCAGCCGGTAGTTCTGCTTCTCGATCAGTTCGTCCAGGGCATCCGGGTCCTGGTTGATGCGATCCACGTGATCCAGGATGGCGGCATGGGCCTCGGGTTCCTCCCCGGCCAGTTGCACCAGCAAGCGACGGATCACGTCCTTGTCACGATGACGCCGCTCCACCGCCCAGCCGAGGGTCACATGAGGTCGGGGCAGGCGCGCGCATGATTCGGCGATGAATCCGAGCAACTCGGAATCGCTGGCTGCATAGGCCTTGCAGAGCAGATCCGACAAGGTGGACGGGTCCAGGGGAAAGGCATGTTCATGATATTGCAGCGTGAATACACCGCCCCCGTAGCGCACCTGCAGCTCCTGCGCCTCCAGGATGCGCCCGTAGTGATCACCCAGCACCGGCAGGAGCACCTTGTTGGGCCAGCGCTCTTCCGACGCCTCCCAGTCCACGTCGAAGTAAAGGGCATAGCGGCTGGAAGGGCCGTTCTCAAGCACGTCCCACCACCAGGGGTTCTGGTCGCCCGCCACGGCCATGTGATTGGGCACGATGTCCAGCATCTGCCCCATGCCCGCCGCCTCCAGGGCGTCGCACAAGCGCCTGCGCGCGGCCTCCCCGCCGAGATCCTCGTTGACCCGCGTGGGGTCGACAACGTCGTAACCGTGGGCGCTGCCCCGCACCGCCTGCAGACAGGGCGAGAGGTAGACATGGCTGACGCCCAGCCGGTCGAGATAGGACACGAGGCCGGCCGCCGCGTCCAGACCGAACTCGGGACGCAGCTGCAGGCGGTAGGTGGCCACGGGGTCAGGACGCATGACGCAGCACCACCACGGAGCGGCCCTCCACGCGCAGCTTCGACTTGGCGGCGAGAGATTCTTCGCCCTTGATCCATCCCTCGGTGGTATCCAGTTCCCTGAGCCATGCCCTGCCCCAGCGTTCCTCGGGCAGGGTGAACTCCAGGGCTTCGTGGTGGGCGTTGAAGATCAGATAGAAGTCGTCATCCTCCACGCGCCTGCCCTCCGGGTCCGGCGCGGGGAACGCCTGGCCGTTCAGGTACACCCCCAGTGACTTGGCGAAGTCCTCGCCCCAGTGCTCCTCGGCCATCTGCTTGCCATCCACGGTGAACCAGGCGATGTCGGTGACCTCGCCGCCGTGAATCGCCCGCCCCTGGAACCATCGGCGACGGCGGAACACCGGATGATCGTGCTGGTAACGGATCAGCCGGCGGGTGAACTCCAGCAGGTCTCCGTCGCGGCTCTTCCAGTCATACCAGGCGATCTCGTTGTCCTGGCAATAGACATTGTTGTTGCCCTGCTGGGTACGCCCGATCTCGTCGCCACCGAGCAACATGGGTACGCCCTGGGACAGCATCAGCGTGGCAAGAAAGTTGCGCTGCTGGCGCGCGCGCAGGGCGTTGATGTCGGGATCGTCCGTGGGGCCTTCCGCACCGCAGTTCCAGGAGCGGTTGTCGTCGGTGCCGTCACGGTTGTCCTCGCCGTTGGCCTCGTTGTGCTTCTCGTTGTAGGAGACCAGGTCGCGCAGGGTGAAGCCGTCGTGAGCGGTGACGAAATTGATGCTGGCATGGGGCAACCGGGACGAGGATTCGTAGAGATCGGAACTGCCGGTGAATCGGTAGGCGAACTCGCCGAGGGTGCGATCCTCGCCGCGCCAGAAGTCTCGCACGGTGTCCCGATACCGGCCGTTCCACTCGGACCAAAGCGGCGGGAAGTTGCCCACCTGGTAACCCCCTTCGCCGACATCCCAGGGCTCGGCGATGAGCTTGACCTGGCTGATCACGGGATCCTGCTGGATGATGTCGAAGAAGGCCGAGAGGCGATCCACCTCGTGCAGCTCGCGCGCCAGCGTCGAGGCCAGATCGAAGCGGAAGCCGTCCACGTGCATCTCCAGCACCCAGTAGCGCAGGGAGTCCATGATCAGCTGCAACACGTGGGGGTGGCGCATGTTCAGGCTGTTGCCTGTGCCCGTATAGTCCATGTAATGGCGCGGATCGTCGGGCATCAGGCGATAGTAAGCGGCGTTGTCCAGGCCCTTGAGGCTCAACATGGGCCCGCGGTGGTTGCCCTCGCTGGTGTGGTTGTAGACCACGTCCAGGATCACCTCGAGACCCGCCCCATGCAGGGCCTTCACCATCTCCTTGAACTCGCGCACCTGCCCACCGGGCGCGGCATCCGCCGCGTACTCGTTGTGGGGCGCGAAGTAGCCGATGCTGCTGTAGCCCCAGTAATTGCGCAGGCCCTTTTCCTGCAGGTGGGCGTAATGGATGAACTGGTGAACGGGCATGAGCTCGACGGCGGTGACGCCCAGCTTCGTGAGGTACTCGATCGCCGCTGGATGGCCGAGCCCCGCGTAGGTGCCCCGCAGATCCTCGGGGATCTCCGGATGTCTGACGGAAAAGCCCCTGACGTGGGTCTCATAGATGACGGTCTCGTGCCACGGGGTGCGCGGATGCCGGTCGTCTCCCCAGTCGAAGGCCGGATCGATCACCACGGAACGCGGCACGTACGGTGCGCTGTCCGCATCGTTGAGCGATTCGTCCGGATCGTCGAAGCGGTAGGGAAACACCGCCTCGTCCCAGGTGACCTGACCATCCACCGCCTTGGCATAAGGATCCAGCAGCAGCTTGGCCGGATTGCAGCGAAGGCCCTGGGCCGGGTCCCAGGGGCCGTGAACCCGGTATCCGTAGCGCTGTCCCGGCCCGATGCCGGGCATGTAACCATGCCAGCAGTGGGCGCTCACCTCCCTCAGTTCATGAGCCTGTGACTGGCCGCCCTGCTCGTCCAGCAGGCAAAGCTCCACGCGCTCCGCCACCTCCGAAAACACGGAGAAGTTGGTTCCCTCCCCGTCCCAGGTGGAGCCCAGCGGATAGGGCTCCCCGGGCAGCAGGGGGGGTTCGGCAGCGTTCTCATCGGCGGGCCTGGTCCGGTCCATATGACACCCCGTGAATATCGTCGACACTGCAATGACTATGCGCCGAATGCATCGCGAATTAAACCGCCCCCCGAAGTGGATACCGGTACCGTGACGCCCACGGGACTGAACTACACTCAGGAGCGTATTCAGCTTTCCGACAATGCCAGGAGGCCTCGTGCAGGACCGAACCGCCACATCAACCGGTGCAGGCGACCCACCGGACTTCTCGGTCAAGGACTGCGCCCTGATCGCCATCTCCACGGGGCGTCGCGCCCGCACGCTGGGGGAACTGTGTGAGCACCTTCAGACCGTCAGCATCGACAGCATCTATTACCACTTCTGGGGCGGACTGATCCAGGCGCGCTTCGACGAACGCGAGTACAACAACGACTTCGCCGCCTGGGTGCGTCACGCCCTGCACGACGCGCCCCTGGCCGAGCGGCTTGCCGTGCTCGATCCCACGGATTTCGCGGACCTGGAGGATCTGCGGCGTGAGCTGCTGGAGCTCATGGAACAACGCCTGGACGAAAGCGAGTCGCTGCAGTGGATGCGCGCCACACGAACATTCGAACTCATCCGCTCCCAGATCGTCATCTTCGACACGCGCCACCGCATCCGGTCTCCGGAGCAACTGGCGGAGATCGTCCCGCAACTCTCCACCGGCAGCATCTTCTACCATTTCGTCGACGCGAGGCGCCGGGTACCCGATCACCTGGACGACTTCCGCGAATGGCTGTCGTCCTTCGGGGAGCGCTACGCGGGCCTGCGGGACCGGCTCGCGGCCGTGGAGCCCTACTTCTCCTCCATGACCGAGATCCGGGCGCGCCTCACACGCGCACTGGAGCAGGGGTCCCCATGAGCCGACTCCTGGAGGCCTATGCGCGTGTCGCCGGCGAGGACGTCATCGACCACCTCAGCCAACTGGCGGCGCAATACCGCGGCATGAAGGTGGTGCATGTGAACTCCACGCGCGTGGGCGGCGGTGTGGCGGAGATCCTGGACAAGCTGGTTCCCCTGTCCAGGGAACTCGGGCTGGATGCGCGATGGGAGGTCATCACCGGTGATCCGGTCTTCTACCAGTGCACCAAGGCCATGCACAACGGCCTGCAGGGCAACCCGGTAAACCTGGAACCCCGCTGGCTTGAGGCCTACGAGGAGACCAACCGGCACAACGCCGAGCAACTGCGTCCGATATTGGAAGAGGCCGACGTGGTGTTCATACACGACCCCCAGCCGGCAGCGCTGCTGGGGCACTTCCCGAAACGCCGGGGCAAGTGGGTCTGGCGCTGCCACATCGACGCCAGCCGCCCGTACCGCCCCGTGTGGCGTTACCTGCGCCGTCACGTCAGCAGCTTTGATGCCAGCGTGTTCTCTTTGGCCGGCTTCGCCCAGGCACTGCCCCACCCGGAGTACCTGATCCCGCCATCCATCGATCCCCTGAGCGACAAGAACGTGGATCTGCCTGAGGAAGAGATCGCGGCCGTGCGCGAACGCTTCCACCTGGACCCGGAGCGCCCGCTGGTCACCCAGGTATCGCGCTTCGACCGCTTCAAGGACCCGGTGGGCGTGATCAGGGCCTATCGCCTGGCGAAGCGCTTCGTGCCGGGGCTGCAACTGGTGCTGGCCGGCGGCACGGCGGACGACGATCCGGAAGGGGAGACGGTGATCTCGGAAGTGCGTGCCGCAGCGGGCGACGATGCGGACGTGCACGTCCTGCTGCTGCCTCCGGATGCCCATCGCGTGATCAACGCATTGCAGCGCGCATCGGACCTGGTGATACAGAAGTCCACCCGGGAGGGCTTCGGGCTTACCGTCACCGAGGCCATGTGGAAAGGCCGCCCGGTGATCGGCGGCGACACCGGCGGCATCCGTCTGCAGGTGGTCGACTTCCATACAGGTTTCCTGGTCAGCACGCCGGAAGGCGCCGCGCTTCGCATGCGCTACCTGCTCAACCAGCCCCGCCTGATCCGGGAGATGGGCGCCAAGGCGCGCACCTTCGTGCGCGAGAACTTCCTGCTCACACGCCAGTTGCGCGAATACCTGACGCTCGGCATCGGCGTGCTCACCGGCAAGGGGGAATGGATCGAGCTGGGCTGAGTTCGAGGGCACAGAAAAAACAGTTCTCTCGCGAAGCCGCAAAGCACGCAAAGAAACCAAAAAAATGCGTAGGTTGGGGTGAGCAGCGCGAACCCCAACAACAGTGGCTGGGATGAGGCATCGTATGTTGGGGTTCGTTCCTCACCCCAACCTACGCATTACTGGGCTTCCTTTGCGTGCTTCGCGCCTTTGCGAGAGAACTTTTTTCTCTGTGACCTCTGTGCCCTCTGTGGCAAAACGCCTTTCAGCAGATCCTCGGCAACGGATCGTCCTCCAGTTCCTCAAGGAAACGCTCGCCGCCCAAAACGGTCTCCAGGATGACCTGCGAAGCACCCTCCTCTACCGTACCGATGAGCGCCACCTCGCTGCCCTCGATGCCGCGCCACCGTGCACGCACGTCCTCCAACGCATCCTGCGCGACCACCGCAATCACCCGACCCTCGCAGGCTAGGTAGTAGGGATCGTAACCGAGCATCTCGCACACCCCGCGCACCGGGTCCTTGACCGGGATCTCCGCTTCGCGCAGCCGCACCGTCAGACCGCAGGCGCTTGCGATCTCGTGGGCCACGGTGGCCAGTCCGCCACGTGTGGGGTCGCGCATGAAGCGCAGGCCCGGCAGGTCGAACAGGGCCTGTGCGTAAGGCAGCACGCTGGCGGCGTCCGAGCGCAGGTCGCCGCTCAACCCGAACTGCTCCCGGGCGAGCAGAACGGCAGTGCCGTGATCACCCACCGAACCGTTGATCAACAGCACGTCACCGGGCCGGATGTTGCCGAGGCTCAGCACGCCGGGCGTGGCACGCACGCCGATGCCGCTGGTGGCCAGATACAGGCCGCTGCCCTCACCGTGGGGCAGCACCTTGGTATCCCCGGCCACCACCTGCACGCCGCAGGCCCGCGCGGCCCCGGCGAGATCGGCGATGATGCGTTCCAGTTGCGCGAACTCGAGTCCTTCCTCGATGAAGGCGTTGAGCGAGAGCACCTTCGGGATGGCGCCGGCCACCGCGAGATCGTTGACCGTGCCGTGCACGGCCAGGGATCCGATGCTGCCCCCCGGAAACTCCAGCGGCTTGACGGTGAACCCGTCGGTGGTGAACAGCAGATCCCCGGAGAGATCCAGATGCGCGGCGTCCGTACGGGTGTCCAGTTGCCCGTCATTCAGGTGGCGTGCAAACAGCTCGTCGATCAGCTCGCGCATGAAGCGGCCGCCGTTGCCGTGGGCCAGGGTGATGTGTCGGTGTTCCATGACTTCCCTCAGGCTTGCGCGGCAAGCGCGCCTTCGATGATCTGGCCGTAGCTCAGGCCGGCATCATTGTGGGGAACGCGTTCGGGCAGATACACGGCGAAGCCCTGCGCCTCGAGTCGCTGCATTACGCGCTCCACCAGCACCCGGTTGAGAAACACGCCGCCGCTCAGGCCCACCGTGAACTCGCCGTGTGCTTCGCGAACCGCCATCGCCTGCGCCACCAGACTTTCGGCAAGCATGGCATGCATGCGCGCGCTCCGTTCGGCCCGTGAGACAGATGCATCCGACATTAGCGCCACGAGCGGCGCCCAGTCCGTGCGCCACAGACCCGACGCATCCTGCGCGAGCGGCAGGGGTTCGACCGCCTCCGGCAGGTCCCGGTCGCGGCAAAGCGCCTCCCAGACCATGGGCGCCTGGGCTTCGTAGCTCGTGCGCTGCATCACGCCCGCAAGGGCGGCACAGGCATCGAACACCCGGCCCGCCGCGGAACTCACGGGGCTGTTCACATGGCGCAGCCAGGCAGTGCGCGCAAGAGAAACGTCGAGCCCGTCCGGCCGCCAGTCGAGCCCCGTCTCCCAGGCCAGGGCCGCCGCCGATCGCCAGGGATCGCGTCCGGCCTTCTCGCCGCCGGGCAACCGGAAGGAACGCAGACTCGCCACCCGCTGCCATTGTCCGGACGAGCCCAGCAGGGCCTCGCCACCCCAGATCGTGGCGTCCTCACCATAACCGGTGCCGTCCCAGGTGAACACCAGCCACCGGGGGACCTCGGGCTGCTCACCCGCAAGCATCGCAGCATGGGCGCGATGGTGAAACACCGGGCGCAGTTCGAGTCCGTGGCGCTCTGCATGGCGTATCGCCCAACGCGTGGAACCGTAACCCGGATGGGCATCGTGCAGCACGCACTCGGGCGCGATCCGGTAGAGCGCGCACAGATCATGGATCACCTGTTCGAACACCGCGAGGCTGCGCGGGCTATCCAGTTCGCCGATGTGGGGCGAGATGACCAGCCGCCCTTCCCAGGCAAGTGCCACGGTGTTCTTCATGTGCCCGCCCACCGCAAGGGTGGGACGCGCCACGGGCCGCGGCAGATCCAGTTCGAGGGGCGCCAGCCCGCGCCCGATGCGCAGGCGCCTCGCACGCCCCGCAATGATTCGCACCACGCTGTCGTCGGCGGGACGCAGGATGGGCCTGTCGTGGTGCAGGAAGGCATCGGCCACCGTGGCAAGTGCCGATTCCACGTCCCCGGCATCGATGAACACCGGTTCGCCCGAGCGGTTCGCCGAGGTGGCCACCAGCGGCGCGCCGAAGTCCCGGCTCAGCAGGTGATGCAGCGGGCTGTAGGGAAGCATGGCGCCCACCTCGCAAAGCCCGGGCGCAACGGCTTCCGTGAGACCGTGATCGACCCGGAGTCGTACCAGCACGATGGGGCGATCGGGGCTGGCCAGCAACCGGGCCTCGTTGTCGGACGGTGTTGCATGGAGACGCAGGATGTCGAGGCCGTCCGCACCCGACCAGGGAAACAGCACGGCCAGCGGCTTGTGGGGGCGGTGCTTGCGTTCCCGCAGGCGCGCCACCGCCGCGGGGTTGCCTGCATCGCAGAGCAGGTGGTAACCGCCCACGCCCTTGACCGCCACGATGCGCCCGACCCTGAGGGATTCGATACAAGCCGCCATGGCCGCCTCGTTGCCGATGATCTCACCATCGGCATCCCTGAACGTCAGCGTCGGCCCACAGGCCGCACAGGCCAGGGGTTCGGCATGAAAGCGCCGGTCCACCGGAGACTCATACTCCGCGCGACAGGACCCGCACAGGGGAAAACCCGCCATGGCGGTGTTGGCCCGGTCGTAGGGCAAGGCGCGGATCAGGGTGTAGCGCGGGCCGCACTGGGTGCAGTTGATGAAGGGGTAGCGATAACGGCGCGACTGCGGATCGCACAGTTCCTGCAGACAGTCGTCGCAGGTGAAGAAATCCGGCGGTACGTGGATGCGCGGCGGCGCGGTGGCATCGCTTTCGAGGATGCGGAACCCTTCCGCACCGGCACCGGGCATTACGACCTGTTCCACGAGCCGTGGTCGTGCCAGCGGCGGCGCCTCATGCAGCAGGTCCCGTGTGAACGCATCGAGCGCCGCCGGCTCGCCGGCCGCTTCGACCAGCACCTCACCGGTTCGGTTCTGTACCCAGCCGCTGATCCCGCGAACCAGCGCGCGACGGTAGACGAAAGGACGGTAACCGACCCCCTGCACCTGCCCGGCGATGCGCAGGCGGCGGGTCTCAGGCGACACGGGGTCTCTGCTGCCTCACGCCACCCGCCCACCAGATGCGGCACGCCCCCTCGTCGGAGACCATGCAGGGACCGATGGGATTCCTGGGCGTGCAGGCCTTGCCGTAGAGCCGGCACTGATCGGGATAGATCCGCCCCAGCACCACCCGTGCACAGTCACAACCCGGGGGCATCTCCCCCGCCCGCTTGCGCGAGGCGTCCTCGTGGGACGGGAACAGCAGCCGCGCGTCATGTGCCGCATACGCCGGCCTGAGCGCGAAGCCGGAGGCGGGGATTACGCCGACACCGCGCCAGTTGGCATCGGTGACCTGCAGAACCTGATTGAGCTGGCGCTGCGCAGTGGGATTGCCGCCGGGGCGCACGACGCCGCTGTAGCAGTTGTCCAGGAAGCGTTCGCCGGAGAGGTGCTGTCGCAGCACGGAGTAGATCGCCGCCAGCAGGCTCTCGGGGGTGAAGCCGGCCACGGCGGCCGGCATCCGGTGGCGCTCCACCACGAACGACCATTCCTCGGGACCCATGACCGTGGAGACGTGCCCAGGTGCGACCAATGCATCGAAGCCCGGCGTCTCCGACTCCAGCAGCATGGCCACCGCCGGCCAGGTCTTGCGCCCGGAGAGCAGCACCGAAAGATTATCCGGTACCCCCTCCGCGAGCATGGCCGCCACCGGCGCGGTGGTGGTCTCGAAACCGGCGGCGAAGAACACCACGGGGCGATCGGGATGCTCGCGGGCAATGGCGACCGCCTCCGTGGGCGAGGCGATGGGCCGCACGTCGGCACCCGCTGCCTGGGCCTCCACCAGGGAACGGACCTCGCCCTTCTTCACGTTCACCGGCACCCGCAGCATGTCGCCGAAGGCGAGCAGCGTCACGCCCTCGTGCAGCGCCAGCTGGATCGCCTGATGGATGTCCTCCTCGGGACAGACGCACACCGGGCAGCCCGGGCCGGGGATCAGTTCGATGGCCTCGGGCAGTGCCCCGCGCAGCCCGGCCATGGTGATGGAGCGCTCGTGGCCGCCACAGACGTTCATGATGCGCACCCGGGGCGGCAGGTCCAGGCCCCGGATGCGTTCAAGCCACTCAAGCCCCTCGCTCATGGCCGTTCGTCATGGCGGTGATGTTCGTGGCCGTGCAGGCGCGCGCCGTCGGGCTGCACCGCCGGGCGGGCGCTCTGCCCCGCTTCCAGGCGCTCGCGCTGGGCGCGGACCTCGTCGCGCAACCACTGCAGCCAGCCGTCCAGGCCGGCACCGTTCTTCGCAGAGATCCCCATCACCGGGGCCGGGTTGGCCAGGTTGCGCAGGGCGGTCTCCGCGGCCTGGCAGTCGAAGTCGTCCAGCACCGGCAACAGGTCGGTCTTGGTGAGCAGCATGAGATCGGCGGCGCGGAACATCACCGGGTACTTGGCGGGCTTGTCGTCGCCCTCGGTGACCGAGAGCAGCGTGACGTTGCGGTGATGGCCGAGATCGAAGCTCGCCGGGCAGACCAGGTTGCCCACGTTCTCGATGAACACCAGGTCGATGCCCGAGAGGTCCAGCTGATGGAGCGCGTCGTGGACCATGTGGGCGTCCAGGTGGCAGGCGGTGCCGGTGGTGATCTGGATAGCGGGCACACCGTGGCGGCGGATGCGCTCGGCGTCGTTCTCGGTCTCCAGATCGCCCTCGATCACCGCGATGCGCAGTTCATCGCCCAGGGCCCTGATGGTGGCCTCGAGCAGGGCCGTCTTGCCGGCGCCGGGGGATGACATGAGGTTCAGGCACAGCACCCCGCGGCTATCGAAGTGCGCGCGGTTGTGGGCTGCCTGGTGATCGTTCTCGTGCAGCAGGCCCTGCAGCACGTTGACGGCCGACTTACCTTCTGTGGTCCTGGAAAGCTTGCCACTGATGACCAGGTGCCGGTTGCCGGGGGTGATGTTGCAGCCGCAGGTGTCACACATGCTCTGTCTCCTCCGCCGTCAGCAGTTCCAGGCTTTCCAGCAGCATCTCGTCGCCGCCGACCACCCGGGTCTGCCAGTCTCCGCACGCCGTGCACAGAAGCCGATTCGCCGGAACCTCGGATTCCGCCTCGCAGCGGCTGCAGACCACCCGCACGGGCAACGTGTCCACCTCGAGGCTCGCCCCTTCGGCCAGCGTACCCGCCTGCGCCAGCGGAAAGGCCCGCGCAAGCAGTTCCGGCTCCACCCCGGACAACACACCGATGCGCAACCGGATGCGGGCAATGCCACGCGCGTCGTGCTCCCGCGCCACGGCCTCCGCCTGGCGGATGACGGACTGACAAACGGCAAGTTCATGCATGTTTCATCCGCATTCAGCATTCAGCTTTCAGCATTCAGCCTTCTCGCAGGAGCATCTCGTCGTAGAGTTCCCAGGCGGTCCGGGCGTCCGCCTCGCTCATTTTCTGGATGGCGTAACCCACATGCACCATCACGTGGTCACCGGGCTGCAGGGGTTCATCCTGGAGCAGGAAAAGGCTCACGGTGCGTTCCACGCCCTTTGCCTCGCAGCGGGCGTTGAAACGGTCGATCTCGACGATGCGCATGGGGATCCCGAGACACATGGAGAGGCATCCGTGGCGTGTAAATCAAACTCCATTAGAGACCATGCCGATTGGCCAATCAAGTGCGAAACCGCTTTCTCTTGCAAAGGCGCAAGGCACACCGAGAACAACCGTTGATGAGCTTCTTCTGCGTATTTCCTTGCGTGCTTTGCGCCTTCGCGAGAATACATCATTGATTCCACCTGTTCCGGAATCGGACACCTTGCATCGTCGCTGACGAAGCGCGAGACTCGAGTCATCGATAACCGAGCAGGAAGCCATTCCATGCAGGCCGAGCCCTCCCACTTTGCACAGAACGACCCCAGAACCCTGGTGCTGGGGCTCGGCAACACGCTGCTGCAGGACGAGGGGATCGGCGTGCACGTGATCGGCGAACTGGCGCGCCTGGGCCCCGATGCCTCCGGCGTGGACTACGTGGACGGCGGCACCCTGAGCTTCACACTGGCCGGCGTCATCGTCGAGAGCGATGCGCTGATCGTGGTGGACACCGCTCAACTGGATTCTGCGCCCGGCACGGTCAGGGTCTTCGAGGGCGCGGAGATGGATGCATTCGTGGGCAGCGGGCGAAAGACCAGCGTGCACGAAGTGAGCCTGCGGGACCTGCTGGCTATCGCAACCCTGGAAGGTCGCCTCCCCGCCCGCCGTGCACTGATCGGCATCCAGCCCGAGGTCCTGGACTGGGGCGAGTCGCTCTCGCCCGCCGTGGCGGCGGCCGTCCCCCTTGCCTGCACCGAGGTGCGTGCACTGCTTGAGCGCTGGACCGCATGAGCGGCCTCGATCAGATTACCGTACGCGTTGAATCCCCGGATCCCGACGGCGCGGACGACATCCTCACGGGCATGGCCGATGCGCTGCTTCGGGAGATCCATGCCCATCTGGCGGATCTTCACCTGAAGGGGGAAAACCACACCATCGACCTCAATGGCCTGCCGCTGACGGAGGCGGACCGCCGACAGCTCAAGGCGGCGCTGGGCCAGGGCGAAGTGCGCATCCACGTGGAGTGCGCCGGGCCCAGCGAGGTGTATGAAACCGCCTACGCGGGCGTGTGGTGGGTGGATCATCGCAACGGGCTTGGCGCCTCGGCGGTACAACACATCGAGATCGCCCGGACACCGGCCATCGTCCCCGCCCACCCTGACGACATCGCCGATGCGGTCGTGCGGTTGGAAGCGGCACTCAAGGACGCGGCCGAACAGGATTAAACGGATACCGGCTCCCGGGAGGCGGCCATGAATCAGCGCAAGGCACCGGAAACACTGGGCGAGGAATTGCGTCGACGCGGCATGAGCCGGCGCACCTTCCTCAAGTTCTGCGCGGCGCTGGCATCCAGCATGGCCCTGCCGGCCTCCATGGCGCCGGTGATGGCGGACGCACTGGCCGCGGCCCGGCGACAGTCGGTCATCTGGCTTTCCTTCCAGGAATGCACCGGCTGCGTGGAGTCCCTGACCCGCTCCTACGCCCCGACCCTGGAATCGCTCATCTTCGACTTCATCTCCCTGGACTACCAGCACACCCTGCAGGCCGCCGCCGGCCACCAGGTGGAGGCCGCCCGCGAGACCGCCATGAAGGAGAACTGGGGCAAGTATCTTGCGGTGGTCGACGGCTCCATCCCGCTCAAGGACGGGGGCGTGTACTCCACGGTAGCGGGCGAGACCAACCTGGATACCCTGCGGCATGTGGCAGAGGGCGCGGCGGCCATCATCAGCGTGGGCACCTGCGCGGCTTACGGCGGCCTGCCCAAGGCCCACCCCAATCCCACGGGCGCGGCGCCGGTGACCGACATCATCAGGGACAAGCCGGTGATCAACGTGCCGGGCTGCCCGCCCATCCCCGAGGTATTGGCCGGCGTGATCGCCAACTTCCTCACCCTTGGCCGTCTGCCGGAGATGGACGCCCTGCACCGCCCGCTGGCCTTCTTCGGCGAAACCGTCCACGAGCGCTGCTACCGCCGCCCGTTCTTCCGGCGCGACCAGTTCGCCAAGAGCTTCGACGACGAGGGCGCACGCAACGGCTGGTGCCTGTACGAACTCGGCTGCAAGGGCCCCGAGACCCGTAACGCCTGCGCCACCACCAAGTGGAACCGCGGTGTGAGCTTCCCCATTGAGTCCGGGCATGGCTGCATCGGCTGCTCGGAACCGGACTTCTGGGACAAGGGCAGCTTCTATGCGCCCCTGCCCCGGGGCCGACGAAGCAGCGCCGAAAGCATCGCGGCCGCGGCGCAGATGGCCGCCGGCACGGGAATCGGCGGTGCGATGCTGTCGCGGGCAAGCCGGAAGGAGGACTTGGAGGATGGCTGATCGCAGGACGCGGCCGACAACCCACCACACACCCTGATCCGGATGACAGCCCAATGAGCACAGAACGCATCGTGGTCGACCCCGTCACGCGCATCGAGGGCCATCTGCGCATCGAGGCGGAAGCGGACGCGCAGGGCAACATCACGCATGCGTCCAGTTCCGGCACCATGGTGCGCGGCATCGAGACCATCCTGACGGGCCGCGACCCCCGCGACGCCTGGGCCTTCGCGCAGCGCATCTGCGGCGTGTGCACCCTGGTGCACGGCATCGCCTCGGTGCGCGCGGTGGAGGACGCCCTTGATTACCCCATCCCGCCCAACGCCCAGCTGATCCGCAACCTCATGATCGGCGCCCAGTTCGTGCACGACCATGTAATGCACTTCTACCACCTGCACGCGCTGGACTGGGTGGATGTGGTCTCGGCACTGGAGGCCGACCCTGCCGCCACCTCGGAACTGGCCCGCTCGCTCAGCGACTATCCGCACTCCTCCCCCGGACATTTCTCCGATGTGAAGAAGCGTCTCAGGGAGTTCGTGGAATCCGGGCAGCTCGGCATCTTCGCCAACGGCTACTGGGGCCACCCGGCCTACAGGCTGCCGCCGGAGGCGAACCTCATGGCGCTGGCCCACTACCTGGACGCGCTCGCCTGGCAGCGCGACGTGGCCAGGCTGCACGCCGTCTTCGGCGGCAAGAACCCCCATCCAAATTTTCTGGTGGGCGGAGCGCCATCGGCCATCAGCACCGGAGTCGAGCGGGGCCGGAGAGGTACGGCCGTCGACGACGCGGGCCTGGCACTGGTGCGCGAGGTCATCGGGCAGATGCAGGACTTCGTGAATCAGGTCTACCTGCCGGACACCCTGGCCATCGCCGGCTTCTACAAGGACTGGTTCCGGCGCGGCGAGGGGATCGGCAACTTCCTCACCTGCGGCGACTTCCCGGAAAAGGGCCTGGACGACCCCGCCACCTACCTGGTGCCGGCAGGCGTCATCCTGGATCGCGATCTCTCGCGCATCCATCCCCTGGACCTCGAGGATCCGCAACAGATCCAGGAGTTCACCGCCCATGCGTGGTACGACTACAGCACCGGCAAGGACTCTGGACTGCATCCCTACGCGGGCGAGACGCGGCTCAACTACACGGGACCCGAGCCACCCTACGAACATCTGGACGTGGGAGCAGACTACTCCTGGATCAAGTCCCCGCGCTGGCGGGGGCGGCCCATGGAGGTGGGGCCGCTGGCGCGGGTCCTGATGATGTACGCCAGTGGCCACGCGCCCACCCGCGAACTGGTGAACTCCGCTTTGCACACCCTCGATCTGCCGCTGGAGGCCATGTTCTCCACCATGGGCCGCACTGCGGCGCGCGCCTTCGAGACCAAGATCGTCGCCGACCAGAAGACAGTCTGGTACGAGAATCTCATGGCCAACATCCGCGCCGGCGATCTGCGCACCCACAATCAAGAACTCTGGGATCCGTCCACCTGGCACAGCGAACACAAGGTGCGCCGGGGCATCGGTTACACGGAGGCGCCGCGCGGCGCGCTTGCCCACTGGGTGGTGATCGAGGACGAGAAGCTCGCCAACTACCAGGCAGTTGTGCCGAGCACATGGAATGCCGGCCCCCGGGACGCCAAGGGCCAGTTCGGCCCCTATGAGGCCGCGCTCATGGACAACCATCAATTGCACGACCGGCAGCAGCCGCTGGAGATCCTGCGCACGATCCACAGCTTCGATCCCTGCATCGCCTGCGCGGTGCACATGGTGGACAAGGAAGGCAGGGAACTGGTGCGGGTGAGGGTGCGCTGACCCGGCGGGTCAGCTCGAGCGAGGATTCATCACAAGAAAATGGGGGCTTCAGGCATGACCAAAGCAAGAATATGTGTTTCCCTGCTGGCACTGCCCGCACTGGCGCTGCTCGTCACGCCCGCGTCCGCCCATGTGGGCATCGGGGAGTCCGGCGGGTTCGTGTCCGGACTCGCTCACCCCATCCTCGGGGTGGACCACCTGCTGGCGCTGTTGGCCATGGGTCTTTGGAGCACCGCCCTGCCCTCCGGCAGGCAGATCACTGCCCTGGCCGGCATCGCGGCCCTGTTGATCGTCTCGGCCCTTGCCGGCGTGGCAGGCCTGGCCCTGCCGTACATGGAGACCGGGATCGGCCTGTCCGTACTGATCCTCGGGCTGATGCTGTCCTTCACCTTCCAGCGCCTCATGCCCGGGATGCTCATGGTGGCACTGTTCACGCTGTTTCACGGCAATGCCCACGGGGTCGAGGCGCCTGCCGAGGTGCATCTGCTTGGTTATTTCGCAGGATTCACGATGAGTTCCCTCGCGCTCCTTGTGGTGGGGATGTTGGTAGGTCGCGGGGTCTGCGAGAAGCCGGTGCTACGCGTGGCCGGCGGCGGCATTGCCCTGGCCGGGCTCTGGTTCGTGTTCGGGTAAGCTCATTGGGCGCCCCATGGGCACCGCGCCAGGCGGCAGGCATTGCGCTGGACGGCTATTCCACGATCATCACCAGCGTGCCCTCGGGCACCTGGTCGAAGAGTTCGATCACGTCGCGGTTGGTCATGCGCACGCAACCCTCTGAGACCGGCGTGCCGATCAGACCTTCCTCGTCGGTGCCATGGATGTAGATGAAGCGCTGGAAGGAATCCACATCGCCGCCTCGATTGACGCCCTCCTCCAGGCCGTCCAGCCAGAGGATTCGAGAGGTGATATTGTCATCCGGACTGCGTTCGCCGTTGCCGGTGAGGATGCGCGCCACTTCCCCGGTGTTGCGTCTGCCGCGAAAGATAGTGCCCATGGGCGCCTCCTCACCAATGCGCCGCCGGACCTGGTGAACACCCAGGGGCGTCTTGAAACTGCCGTCCTCGTTGCCCACGCCGAAACGCGAAGTGGACACCGGGTAGTCCTTCATGGGCAGGCCGCCCTTGAACAGGTAGAGGCGCTGCTCGCCGACACGCACGACCAGGAGCGGGTCACGCGGCTTGTCCGGCCAGGTCGTGTTCACGTCGTAGAGGACCTTGCGGTACCAGGTGCTCATCGGCTGCGTAAAAATCCGGTCGATACCCGCCTGATCCTGCCACCACCACGCCGAGGCACCGACGGGGACGAAACAGAGGGCCACCGCAAGCACGACCAACAGGCATGTGTGGGCATGGAACGAGGCTGCCCTGCGGCGGGCGTCATGTGTTGTTGTACAAGTCCAGATGGGCGTACTCCCGAGCCTTTTTCTGCTTCGCCACATCATTGCGCCGTTGCCTGATGTACTCCAGATACTCGGGGCCGACACCTGTCACATAGTCACCGTCAAACACCGAGCAATCGAAGCGTGTGAGTTTCGGGTTGCCCTTGCGCACCGCCTCGACGAGATCCTCCAGATCCTGGTAGATCAGCCGATCCGCCGCGATGGAGCGGCATATCTCGTCAATGGTACGACCGAAGGCGATCAGTTCCTCGGCCGCCGGCATGTCGATCCCGTACACGTTCGGGTAACGGATAGGCGGTGCCGCAGAGGCAAAGTACACCTTCTTCGCGCCGGCTTCCCGGGCCATCATCACAATCTCCCGGGAGGTGGTGCCGCGTACGATGGAATCGTCCACCAGCAGCACATTCTTGCCCTTGAATTCGAGCGCGATGGCATTGAGCTTCTGGCGCACGGATTTTCTGCGCTGGGTCTGCCCGGGCATGATGAACGTGCGGCCTATATAGCGGTTCTTGATGAACCCCTCGCGGTATTTCACGTTCATCTCGTGGGCCATCTCGATGGCCACGGTGCGCCCGGTGTCGGGAATGGGGATGATCACGTCGATATCATGATCCGGCCATTCCCGCAGGATCTTCCTGCCCAGGCGCGTGCCCATGCGCATGCGGGCACGATGCACGAACACGTCATCGATGACGGAGTCGGGACGGGCGAAATAGACATACTCGAAGATGCACGGCGAGAAGGTGGTATCGCCGTTCGAGCACACCTTGCTGTGCACACGGGCCTGCGCATCCACGAAAACGGCCTCACCCGGTTCCAGGTCGCGCACCAGCTCGAAGCCCAGCGTGTCCAGCGCGACGCTCTCTGACGCCAGCATGTACTCGAAGCCTTCCGGCCCTTCCCGCTGGCCGAGCACCACGGGGCGGATGCCGTGGGGATCGCGAAACGCCAGGACGCCCCGGCCGGCCACCATGGCCACCACGGCGTAGGCGCCCTTGCATCGGCGATGCACGCCGGCCACCGCCTGGAAGATGTCGTCCGCGTCCAGCGCCAGGTGATCCGCCTTGAGCAGCTCCTGGGCGAAGACGTTGAGCAGGATCTCGGAGTCGGACTCGGTGTTGATGTGCCGCCGGTCCTGCAGGAACAGCTCGCGCTTGAGTTCCTGGGCGTTGGTGAGGTTGCCGTTGTGGCCCAGTGCAATACCGTAGGGGGAATTGACGTAGAAGGGCTGCGCCTCGGCGGAGGACGAACTGCCGGCGGTGGGATAGCGCACGTGGCCGATGCCCATATGACCGGTCAGGTTGCGCATGTGCCGCTCGTGGAACACGTCGCGCACCAGGCCGTTGTTCTTGCGCAGATGCAGGTGGCCGTCCTCGTCGCAGGTCACGATGCCCGCGGCATCCTGCCCGCGATGCTGGAGCACCAGCAGGGCGTCATATAGCGCCTGATTGACAGGACTCTGACCGACAATACCTACAACGCCGCACATGGGAACTC
Source organism: Thioalkalivibrio denitrificans (assembly GCF_002000365.1). Taxonomy (GTDB): domain Bacteria; phylum Pseudomonadota; class Gammaproteobacteria; order Ectothiorhodospirales; family Ectothiorhodospiraceae; genus Thioalkalivibrio_A; species Thioalkalivibrio_A denitrificans. The sequence continues at coordinate 23,554 of NZ_MVBK01000101.1, forward strand.
CCGGGGGATATAAAACACGAGCATCCGACGCCCTCAGGGGCCGAATTCAAAGTGGGCCGCCAGGTCTTCAGGCAGGAAATCGCGCAGCCAGATGGCCAGCCGCTCGAAGTGCGGCATGAGCAGGCTCTCGCCCCACCACGCCTCCTGAGGCATGACCGTCAGCGCACCCAGCAGAACCAGTACCGCCACCACCAGCACGCCGCGCACGAGTCCGAAGACCACGCCGAGCCCGCGATCAGTGCCCGACAGGCCGGTCCGCTTGACCAACTGCCCGGCCAGCACGTTGATCACGCCGCCCAGCACCAGGGTGACGATGAACAATCCGGCAAACGCGATCCCGATGCGCACTGTGGCGTCCGAGATCCCCGCAGGCAACACCTCGGCCAGCGCACTGGCATAGCTCAGGGAGATCCAGAATGCGATCACCCAGGTGGCAAGGGAAATGGCCTCCTTGACGAAACCACGGAACAGGCTGACCACCGCCGAGACCACGACGATGCCGATGATGAGGAAATCAACCCAACCCATTAACCCGCATATCTCACCGGGATCGCGGGAGCAGGCGAAGTATTCGCGTCCGTAGGCGCCGNNAGCCTGAACCGCGATAGGACCCCGGCGGGAACAGCCTGTCAAGCTGAGGTTCGCGACCATTTCAACGTATTCCACTTATGAATCAGCGTATTGTGCGCTAGCCGGTGTCCGACCGGCGAGATATGCGGGTTAACCGTTCCGCACGCGCCCCGGCATGTGGCCAAGAACCAACCGCAACTGGCGATAGCAAGCAGGCTGACTGGCCGGTCGATCATCATGGGCGCATTCTACCAGCCGGCCCGACAGCGCATAAGTGTGACAGGAACACGTTCTTCAGGGATGCGCCACTACAATTCCGGTCAAGTCCAACTGCTCCCTGAGCCGTTCGCGCAGGCGCTCGGCCTCGGCGCGCTCCGCCACCGGCCCGATCTTCACTCGATACAGTGCACGTCCGTCGGCGCGCGTCGGTTCCACGAAGGCCGTGTAACCCAGTTCCCGCAACCGGTCGCGTTCGGCCCGCGCATTGGCCTCCTCACCGAAACTGCCCACCTGTACGGCAAAACCACCGGGATCCGTGACCGGGGTGGCCGGCGCTTCGGTCGGCGTGCGTTCCGGCGGGGGATCGGGCCGCGCAAGCCGGGGCGGCACCGGCTCCGGCAAGCTGCGGGCCTCGCCGGGCGTGGGCGCACGGGTCTCGCCCGCCGGAGGGCCAGGCGGTGCATCCAGGGGCAACGGTGGTGCGGCGTCGGGCCTGGCAAATTCCGGCTCGGGTGGAATGGCCTCCCGCAGGCTCACGGTCGCATCGCGCCCACCCCCGTCCAGCAGCATGGGCAGAAAGATGACAGCCAGCGCCAGCAGCACGGCGGCACCGACCAGACGCTGTTTGAGACGTGGATCCAAGGATTTCGGGGTGCAGGTAAATGGCTGGGGCCACCATTATAGGGCAACCGGCCCGCGTATCTCACCACCGTTTGCGGCGAGAGCGCCGCGCCGCTCAGCTGACCGCCCGGCGGTGATGTGCATCCACCAGACCCCGACGCACGGCTTCCAGGGTCGCCTCGGCACGCCCGGAAACACGCAACTTTCGGTAGACCGATTTGATGTAGCTGGCAGCCGTGTTGGGCCTGATACCCATGGCCATGGCGATGTCCTGGCGACTGAAACCGCGGGAGATCAGGCCGACCACCTGCCGTTCACGGGCAGTGAGCGACTTTCCCGTCGGGCCGGACGCGCCCGCCGAAAGCCCGGGTTCAACGGCGGAGCTGTCGGTGGATTCCTGGAAATAGCGCAAAATGCGCCGCACGACAGTCGGTGACAGTGGCGGATCGTCCCTTGAGATCTGTCGCAACTGGTTCACCAGGTCCACCCGCGCCTGGTCCTTGAGAAGATATCCCCGAGTACCGGCGCACAGCGCCGAGAAGACCTGTTCGTCATCTTCATGGAAGGCGGTGGTCACCGCCCAGGTGCCCGGCGAAGCCCTGCGCAGCCACTGCAGCAACCCGACGGCGCCGGCGGCGGGCAGATCCATGTCCAGCAACACGAGATTGTAATCCCGTGCCTGCAGGCGTTCTCTCGCCTCGCCGACCGTGGCCACCGTATCCACCCCCACATCCGGGAACGCCTCCCGGGTCACGTCTTCCAGCCAGGCACCGGTCTCGGGATGCCTTTCGGCGATCAGGATACGCTGCACATCCATCACCCCATCCCTCCCCTGTCTGATAATTGTCGACAACTTTGAGGGGGAGTTAAGCAAAAGCGGCTTACAAATCGCTTACAAATTATCCGGCCAACTGAGCCAGCAGCCGTTCATACAGGGTCTTGAGCCTTGCCGGGGGCTCCATGTCCAGGGATTCGCGATACTGTCCGGACAACAGGCCCCACGTGCGCTCCACCGCACCAAGACCACCCAATACCGCGTCGCAACGCAGCAGGCCCGCCCAGAGTTCGTCCTGAAGGGGGCTGTGGCTCAAGGCGGCGCGGTAATGTCCCTGGCTCCGCTCCGGGTCGACGGGCTCCAGCTCCAGACCCACTCGAAGTGCCAGCCTCTCAAAGGCCTGCAGCAGGGCCGCCTGCCTGAGCTGCAGATCCAGGTCGTCGGCCGGTTCCAGCCGCGCAGCGCCTCCGTACAAGCCCACCAGCCGGCGAAGCAGCGGCAGATCCAGGCGGTCGGCCAGTGCCGCCAGGCGTTCAAACTCCCAAAGGTCCACCCAAACGCGGTCCGCGCACAGGGCGACCCGCCCGCCGTGGGTGCGCAGGAGTGCCGGCTCCCTGAGGAAATCCCGTAGACGGTGAATGGTGACATGAAGAGAGTTGAGCGCCCGTTCCGGCGGGCTGTCGGGCCACAGGCGTTCGGCCAGGGCCTCCTGTTCGATGCCTTCCGGACCCGCCAGGATCAATTGCGAGAGCAACGCGTGCATGCGCTGCCGTGCCTTGGGCCGGGTGTCGTTCACCTGGCCGTCCACCTCCACATCAAAGCGTCCCAGGACGTGGATGCGGCAGCGCCACGGCCATTCCATACGGATGCCCGGATCGTCCGGGGGGGCGAGATCCCGGGCGCGTATGAGCCAGGCCGCATAATCCGGGGTAATCCCCGCCTGCAGGGCCAGCCCGCACAGCATGGCCAGTTCATCGCGCCGCACCATGAGGGGGAAAAACATCCGCTGGCGGGCGCCGGCCTCAAAGGCGCGGCGCAGGGCCGGCAGCGCCCGCCGGCTACGCCCGGCCAGAAGCGGGATGCGCGCCAGGGGAAGGTACATCATGAGGTCCAGGAAGTCGCTCGGGAAACCGGCCCGGATTCTCCGGGCCCGGGCGGCCTCGCGCAGGGCCTCGCGCAACTGCCCCGACTCGGCGAGGCAAGCAGCCAGAAGGGCCCGGAAGGCACTGAAGATCACCACCGAACCATGACGCTCCGCCGCCAGCAGGCTCTGTCGACAATGCCCCACCGCCTCGTGAACATCGCCCCGCAACCAGGCCTGTCCCGCCATGAAGTGCGCCTGGAAAGTATCGTAGAAGGGGCGGTTGGCCTTGGGGTCCGCACGCAGGAACCACGCCATCCAGTCATCGAGGTTCTCACGGTCCTCGAAGCACAGGGCCGCCTGCAGGGGCGGCACGGCGTTATCCCAGGTGCTGATGCCGTGTTCCAGTATCAGCTCCCGGCCAGTGCGCGCCTCTGCGAGCGAAGCTTCCAGGTCCGCCTCGAAGAGCAGGTTCCACAGGGAAGAAAACGTCTGCCACACGCAGCGCGCCAGCGGCGAGGCGCGGGCGATGGATTCCGGGCGCTGGGCCATCACCGACATGACCCGGGCGGCGCCGTCCCGGCGCCCGAACTGCCATGTGTTGAGAAACATGAGCTGCCCGGCCAGCATCACCCGCTCGGTATCGGGCATCTCGCCGCACAGCGCCGTCTCCGCCTCGCGCTCCAGCCGGCCCAATCCCGGGTCCAGCGGCCGGCCGTAGCAGGTGGCGGCAAGGATGCCGCGCAGCACGGAGAACCACAGGGGGGGCGGCAACTCCCGCCGGAAATCATCCTCGAAACGGTGGAACTCGTCGATCCAGCGCTCATATTCGGAGACGTGGGCCCACTCCAGCCAGATGCTGTCCACGATGCCGGTCCAGGCGATGGCCATGGGCACCAGAGCCCGGCGCCGGGC
>NZ_MVBK01000102.1 GCF_002000365.1 Thioalkalivibrio denitrificans
AGCCGGTGCACACCGCCTGCCTGCTCCAGCAGCGTCTGGGCATCCACGGCTGCGCGGCCTTTGACGTGCAGGCGGTGTGCACCGGCTTTGTCTATGCCCTGGGGGTGGCCGACCGGTTTATCCGGACCGGCGGGGCGCGATGTGCCCTGGTGGTGGGCGCGGAGACCTTCTCGCGCATCATTGACTGGACCGACCGCGGCACCTGTGTACTGTTCGGCGACGGTGCGGGTGCCGTGGTGCTGGAGGCCAGCGAGGATCCGGGCATCCTGTCGACTCACCTCCATGCCGATGGCCGCTTCGAAACCCTGTTGCACGTGCCCAAGGGTGTGTCCACCCATTACGACGAGGTGATGACCGGCAAGGCGTTCGTGGAGATGAAGGGCAACGAGGTGTTCAAGGTGGCGGTGAACACCCTTGGCCGCATCGTGGACGAAACCCTGGAATACAACGACATCGACAAGTCGGAAATCGACTGGCTGATCCCTCACCAGGCAAACATCCGGATCATCCAGGCCACCGCGCGCAAGCTCAAGATGTCCATGGACAGGGTGGTGGTGACCGTGGATGAGCATGGCAACACCTCAGCGGCGTCCATCCCCCTCGCGCTCGACGTGGCCGTCCGGGACGGACGCATCCGGCCCGGCGATCTGCTCATGATGGAGGCCTTCGGCGGCGGATTCACCTGGGGATCGGCGCTGCTGCGTTTCTGAACCCGCATGTGCCGGGGAGTCGGCCTGCTCCGCAAGATTCCTGTAACTCTTTCATATAGGGCGCGTGTCCGGGGTGAATTACCATGGCACAGGAGATCGAGCGCAAGTTTCTGGTCATTTCCGATACGTGGAAGAATAATGTCTCCCGGCGCATCCATTATCGCCAGGGCTACCTGTGCGGGAATGCCCACAGCTCCATACGCGTGCGGGTATCAGACGACGCCGCGCACCTGAATATCAAGAGCGCGACCCCGGGTGTGCGCCGGGAGGAGTTCGAGTATCCGGTACCGCTGCACGAGGCGCAGCGCATGCTGAGCGTGCTGTGTGAAGGGCCGCTGATCGAGAAGACCCGACATTTCGTCGAGCATCGCGGACACACATGGGAAGTGGACGTCTTTGAAGGGCAGAATCAGGGGCTCGTGGTCGCCGAAATCGAGTTGTCCCGTGACGACGAGACGTTCGAGCGGCCCGACTGGATCGGGGAGGAAGTATCCCATGACCTGCGATACTACAACACCAGCCTGGTCAGGCATCCCTACACACGGTGGTGACTGGCGCTGCCCGGCCCGGTTTCGACCGCCGGGGGGATCGATATGATCGATCTCCTGCTGGTGGATGACCATGAGCTCGTCCGCATGGGCATCCGGGGGCTGTTGACCGACCGGATCACCCAGACCGGCATCTACGTGGTGGGCGAGGCCGGCACCGGTGAAGAGGCACTGGAACAGGCGCGCAAGCTGCGCCCCGACGTGGTCCTGATGGATCTGAATATGCCGGGAATGGGCGGGCTGGAGGCCACCCGGCAGATGGTGCGGGACCAGCCGGGTATCAAGGTGTTGGTGCTCACGGCCACGGACGAGGGCCCGTTTCCGCGATGGATGCTGGAGGTGGGTGCCGCCGGATATCTCACCAAGGGCTGCCGCATCGAGGAGATGATCGCCGCCATTCAGGGCGTTGTGCGGGGCGAACGTCATATCAGCCCCGAGGTGGCTCAGCGCCTTGCCGTCGAGAACACCTCCGGATCGAACCATGACGCGAACCCCTTCGACCGGCTCTCCCACCGGGAACGCCAGATCCTGCTCATGTTCCTCCAGGGCCGCAATCCACAGGTGATCTCGGACACGCTCAACATCAGTACCAAGACCGTCAGTACCTACAAGTGCAGGGTTCTGGAAAAGCTGGGGTTGTCCACGGACATGGAACTGCTCACCCTGGCCATGCGCCACGGCCTCGTCCAGGGTGACACCACCGACCTCAACGGTTCCTGACCGGAGGGGCCGGCCCCCCGACGTGGTAGCATGGGGCGCATGGAATGCAGCTTTGACCCTCACTGTACCCGGTGCCCGCGCCTGAACGATTTCCTGGCCCGGGTCCGGGAACGCCATCCCGATTACCACGCCGCCCCGGTCGCGCCTTTCGGCGATCTGCAGGCCCGACTGCTGGTGGTCGGCCTGGCCCCCGGCATGCACGGCGCCAATGCCACGGGCCGGCCGTTCACCGGCGACCACGCCGGGATCCTGCTCTACGAGACCCTGCACCGCTTCGGCTTCAGCAATCGCCCCGAAGCCGTGGCCCTGGACGACGGACTGGAACTGCGCGACTGCCGCATCACCAACGCCGTGAAGTGTCTGCCCCCGGAAAACCGGCCACAGGGTGTGGAAGTGGCGAACTGCAATCCGTATCTGGCGTCGGAACTGCGCAGCCTGCCCGGCGGCGCCGTGGTCCTCGCCTTGGGCACCCTGGCCCACAACGCGGTGTTGCGGGCCCTCGGGCGGAAGATCTCGGCGCACCGCTTTGCCCATGGCGCCGAACACGAGTTGCCGGCGTTCACCCTGTTGGACTCCTACCACTGCAGCCGGTACAACACCCAGACGCGGCGCCTCACCCCCGACATGTTCCGGCAGGTCTTTGAGCGGATCAGGGACCGGATTCCGCCTTTGGGGTCATGAGCGAGCAGTCGTCTTCCCAGGCCTTCGACCCGGCCGCCTTCCTGCGCAATCTCACCCACAGGCCGGGCGTCTACCGGATGATGGATGCCGACGGGACGGTGCTGTACGTGGGCAAGGCCAAGGATCTGAAGAAGCGTGTGGCCAGTTACTTTCGCCGTCACTTGGCCAGCCCGCGCATCCGCTCCATGGTGAGCCAGATCGGCAATGTCGAAATCACGGTCACCGACACCGAGGCCGAGGCACTGCTGCTCGAGAACAACCTCATCAAGGAACACCGTCCGCGCTACAACGTCCTGCTCCGCGACGACAAGAGTTTCCCCTATATCCTGCTCACCGATCACGCCTTTCCGAGGCTTGCGCTGTACCGGGGGCCGCGCAAGCCGGGCGGACGCTACTTCGGGCCGTATCCCTCGTCCGCATCGGCGCGCGAGGCGCTCAATCTCCTGCAGAAGGTCTTCCTGCTGCGCCAGTGCGAGGACAGCTTCTTCCAGAACCGTTCGCGTCCCTGCCTGCAGTACCAGATCAAACGTTGCACCGCGCCCTGCGTGGGTTACGTGGACGAGGGCGACTACGGGCGCGACGTGGAGCACGCGGTGCAGTTTCTGGAGGGGCGCAGCAGCCAGGTGATCCAGGACCTGGTGGACCGCATGGAGGAGGCCTCGGCGCGGCTGGCCTTTGAGCAGGCCGCCCGCTACCGGGACCAGATCAGCCGCCTGCGACAGGTGTCTGAACAGCAGTACATCAGCGGCAGCAGCGGCGACGTGGACATCGTGGCCTGCGAAACCGGCTCCGGTCAGGCCTGTGTGCAGGTGTTCTTCGTGCGGGGCGGCCATCAGCTGGGCAACAAGGCGCTCTTTCCGGCCATGCCCGACGACACCCCCGTCGACGAACTGCTCACGGCGTTTCTGGGGCAGTATTACCTCAACCACGAGGTTCCCCCGGAGATCATCCTCAGCCACGAACCCGCCGACCGCGACTCGCTGGCCGGCATGCTCGCCCTGCGACGGGGCAAGGCGGTGACCCTCAGTACAAGGGTGCGCGGGGAACGGGCCCGGTGGCTGGACATGGCGCGGCGCAACGCCCGCATGGCCCTGCGCAGCCGCCTGGCCAGCCGCGCCGGCATGCGCGAGCGTCTGGACGCCCTCGTCGAGGAACTGGATCTGGCCGAGGCACCCGCACGTATGGAGTGCTTCGACATCAGTCATACCGGCGGCGAACGCACGGTGGCCGCCTGCGTCGTGTTCGATGCGGACGGGCCCGTCAAGTCGGACTACCGGCGCTTCAACATCGAGGACATCACGCCGGGCGACGACTATGCGGCCATGAGGCAGGCGCTGCACCGGCGCTATACGCGGCTTCGCAAGGGGGAGGGGCGCGTACCGGACGTGTTGTTCATCGATGGCGGCAAGGGGCAGGTGGCGCAGGCCGTGGACGTGCTGGAGGAACTCCAGGTGCCGAACGTCACCGTGGTGGGCGTGGCCAAGGGTGCGGACCGGCGTCCCGGTCTGGAGACCCTCGTGTTGAGTGACCCGGACCGGCCGTCTATTATACTGCCGCCGGGCTCGCGGGCCCTGCACCTCATACAGCAGATACGCGACGAGGCGCACCGCTTTGCCATCACGGGCCACCGCCAGCGCCGGGCCAGGGCGCGTACCGAGTCACCCCTGGAACAGATCCCCGGGATGGGCCCGAAGCGCAGACAACAACTCCTCAGGCATTTTGGCGGCCTGCAGGGCGTGAGCCGCGCCGGGGTCACGGAGCTGTCCAAGGTCCCCGGCATCAGCAGGAAGCTGGCACAGCAGATCTATGAACGCTTTCACGCGGACTGACATGCACAGGCTGCACCCCGTGAAACGGGGCGGGTGTTGCAGGCAAAAGACCGGCCGATCAGGGACTGGCCCGCACGGATCAACGACCTCCATGAGCGGCAAGCATTGCACCGGGCCTGAAGCATGATTCTCAACATTCCCACCCTGATCACCTGGCTGAGAATCGCGCTCATTCCGCTCATCGTGGTGGTCTTCTACCTGCCGGTTCCCTGGGCCGGACCGGCCAGCGCCGCCATCTTCGCGCTGGCCGGCCTGACCGATTGGCTCGACGGCTACCTGGCCCGCAAGCTCGGGCAGACCTCGCGTTTCGGTGCGTTTCTCGACCCGGTGGCGGACAAGCTCATGGTGGCCGCCGCGCTGGTGCTGCTGGTGGATCGGATCGGCGGGATTCTCCTGGCGGCTGCGGCCGCGGTGATCATCGGTCGCGAGATTGCCATCTCCGCCCTGCGCGAATGGATGGCCCAGATCGGACAACAGCGCAAGGTGGCCGTATCCAGCCTCGGGAAGCTCAAGACCACCGCCCAGATGGTGGCCATCTTCCTGCTGCTGTTCGGCCAACCCATCGCCGGATTGCCCGTGATCCCCATCGGCCTGGGCCTGCTGTACGTGGCGGCGGCCCTCACCCTGGTGTCCATGATCCAGTACCTGCGCGCGGCGTTGCGGCGCCCCGGGACGCCACTTGACCGCAATCCGGACGCTCACTAGAATACGCGCTTGCTGCGGGAATAGCTCAGTTGGTAGAGCACAACCTTGCCAAGGTTGGGGTCGCGAGTTCGAGTCTCGTTTCCCGCTCCAGCATTCCTCAAACCTCGGTTGCACCGAGGTTTTTTGTTTCCGGAACGGGAGTGCTATGATCGCTCCCTCGTTCCGCCCCACCGGCTGGGTGGCAGAGTGGTTATGCAGCGGCCTGCAAAGCCGTGTACGCCGGTTCGATTCCGACCCCAGCCTCCAATTTCCCTTGCCCGCTTAGCCCGTGCGCATCGATGCGGCTACAATGGCCCGTTCGAGCGCGCCCGGGTGGCGGAACAGGTAGACGCAGGGGACTTAAAATCCCCCGGCTTATGCCGTGCCGGTTCGAGTCCGGCCCCGGGCACCATCCTCAAAAATCAACAACTAGCCCGCATATTTCACCACCGTTCGTAGCGAGGGCGTCGAGATGCCGCTGTGACGGGGCGCGCGGACCGCAAGACGGCGCAGGCGTAGCCGACACCACG
>NZ_MVBK01000103.1 GCF_002000365.1 Thioalkalivibrio denitrificans
CCGAACGCCCTGAAACCGCGGTGCACGCAGCCCGCATGATCCTGGACTGTCGGCGCTTGCGCCCTCCCGACCCGTTCGGATCGAGTGGGCATCGCAGTCCGATGACCCTATTCAAGGCTGCGGCTTGCGATCTCGTAGACGTCCCGGGACAGGCCCTCGATTGCCACGATCCGTTCCAGCGACGATCGCATGGCCGCCTGGCGGGTCCTGTCGAAACGCCGCCACCGGCTCAGCGCCTTGACCAGCCGGGCGGCCACCTGCGGATTCATGGGATCCAGGGTGAGCACCTGCTCGGCGAGAAATTCGTAGCCGGAGCCGTCGGCGGCATGGAAATGCACCGGGTTCGCGGCGACGAACGCGCCGATGAGCGCCCGCACCCTGTTGGGATTGCGAATATTGAACCCGGGGTGACTCATGAGCCGACGCACCCGCTCCAGGGCGCCGGGCACGCTGGAGGCGGCCTGCAGGCTGAACCACTTGTCCAGCACCAGCGGCTCATCCCTCCAGCGTGACTCGAACGCGGCCAGCGCCGACTCCAGTTCCTCACAGGCGCAATCCATGAGTGCACGCAGGGCGCCCATGGTCTCCGTCATGTTGCGGGCTCCAAGGAACTGACGGTGCGCCAGGGCACGCCCTGTGGCCGGGTCCCCCATCACCAGGTAGGCCAGCGCCAGGTTGGCGAGACGACGGCTGCCCATGACCGTGGCGTCCAGGCTTGACGCGTCGGTCCGGCCGTGGCGCTCATAGAGGGCCTGCCATTGCGCACCCAGGGCTCTGCCCAGTGATTGCCGGGCAAACTGGCGCGCGGCGTGGATCGCATCCACGTCCACCACCTTCATCTGATCCGCCAGATAGCTTTCCCCGGGCAGGCCCAGCGCCTCGGCCACCAGGGCCGGGTCCAGATCCCGGTTTTCCAGCACCCGGCCGGCGGCCGCAATGAAACCTTCGTCCATGACCAGGGGGCGGTTCGCCTGCACATCCGCCACCAGCCTGAGCAGCACGCGCACCGCGTATTGCTGGCCGGCCTCCCAGCGGTTGAACTCATCAGTGTCCGACGCCATGAGAAACGCCAGTTCCTCGTCGGTGTACGGATAACGCAGGGTCACGGGCGCGGAGAAGTCCCGAAGCAGGGACGGGACCGGCGCCTCGTACACATCCTCGAACACGAAGACGTGATCAGGTGCCGTGAGCTCCAGCACGCGCGACCCGCCAGAAGCCGCCTTCTCGCCCTCCAGCCTGAGCGGGATCTCGCGACCCCGGCTGTCCAGCAGCGCCACCGCCAGCGGGATATGCAGGGGCAGCTTCTCCTTCTGTCCGGGCGTGGACGGACACGACTGACGCACCGTCAGCCGGCAGCGCCGGCCCTCGGCGTCGTACTCGCCGCTGACATCCAGGACCGGGGTGCCCGCCTGGTCGTACCAGCGGCGAAACTGGGTCAGGTCGCGGGCCGACGCGTCCTCCATGGCGGAAACGAAATCGTCCGTGGTCACCGCCTGGCCGTCATGGCGCTCGAAATAGAGATCGAGCCCTCGGCGAAAGCCCTCGCGTCCGAGCAGGGTGCGGATCATGCGCACCACCTCCGCACCCTTCTCGTACACGGTCATGGTGTAGAAGTTGTTGATCTCCATGTAGGACTGGGGACGCACGGGATGCGCCATGGGACCCGCGTCCTCCGGAAACTGCAGACTGCGCAGGCGCTGCACGTCGTCGATGCGCTTGACCGTACGCAGGCTCTGGTCGGCGGTGAATTCCTGATCACGGTAGACCGTGAGGCCCTCCTTGAGCGAGAGCTGGAACCAGTCCCGGCAGGTCACCCGGTTACCCGACCAATTGTGGAAATACTCGTGAGCGATGACGCTCTCGATGGCCACGAAGTCCTCGTCGGTGGCGGTGTCAGGGCGGGCCAGCACGTACTTGGAATTGAAGATATTGAGCCCCTTGTTCTCCATGGCGCCCATGTTGAAGTCGTCCACGGCCACGATCATGTACACGTCCAGATCGTATTCACGCCCGAAGGTGTCCTCGTCCCAGCGCATGGCCTTCTTGAGCGAGCGCATGGCATGCCCGCACTTGTCCAGATTGTGGTGTTGCACGTAGATGCGCAGCGCCACCTCCCGGCCCGAGCGGGTGACGAAGCGATCCTCCTGACAGGCCAGGTCCCCCGCCACCAGCGCGAACAGGTAGCTGGGCTTGGGAAAGGGGTCGTGCCACACGGCGTAGTGGCGGCCCTCGGGCAGATCCCCCTTCTCCGTCAGATTGCCGTTGGACAGCAGGACCGGGAAGGCGGCCTTGTCCGCTTCCATGCGCACGGTGTACTGCGCCATGACATCGGGACGGTCCGGGAACCACGTGATGCGGCGAAACCCCTCCGCCTCGCACTGGGTGCAGAAATTGCCGCCGGACACATACAGCCCCTCAAGCGCCGTGTTCTCCGAGGGGCGGATCTCCGTTTCCACCGTCAACTCGCAGGGCGACGGCAGACCCTCGATCCAGAGCTGCTCGCCCTCCTGGCGCCACGCGCCCCGGGGCAACGCCCTGCCGTCCACCGCGATCGCCAGCAGCGCGAGATCCTGTCCGTAGAGCACCAACGGCTGATCCGATCCGGCCCGGCGGTCTAGCCCGCATATCTCACCACCGTTCGTCACGAGGGCGTCGAGATGCCGCTGTGACGGGGCGCGCGGACCGGAAGACGGCGCAGGCGTAGCCGACACTACGTCAAGCCGGCTGGAGGGAGCACGCCCCGTCACAGCGCGCAGATCGGCGGCCGCAGTAGAAGGGTGGTGAGATATGCGGGCTAGAGACAGACGTGAACGCACCCGCGTACGTTCCGGGCCCAGGCGGAAATCCAGATCCACGCGCAACACCCGCCAGGCGGGCGGCGTGTAGTCCTTGAGAAAAACCGCGCGGGGAGTGGCGTCTTTCATGAGGGAGGATCTGTTCGCAAGGTAATGATGTCGATCGCGATGCACGTGAATCCACTATAGCCCCGTCGGCGTCGTGGTGACCAGCAGACAATCCCCTTGAGACCGTGAATATTCGAGCGGGTTCTCACTGCGGCGGTGTTGAAAACGCGCCGGCAGCCACCATACTCATGGATAAGCGCAAGATACCGACTGGAGGCCACCATGTTCGTCAAAGACCGCAACAACGGCCACCTCGTTGAAGTGATAGACAGAGACGACCTGATGGACCCGGTGAAGTCGCAATTCAAGGGCCGTTACAACTGGGGCGAAGACCTGCCCGACCCCGAGCAGTTCAAGAAGTCCGACATCATCTTCCCGTCGGGCGAACCCCTGCCCCGTTGCTGGCTCGACGTGCACTACCGGGACAACGAGCTGCCCCGCTGACACAATCCCGCGGGCCGTGTGCTTGAAACCGCGGCGGGCTGCGGGGAAGATGGGCCTCCGAAGAAACTTCTGCCGGAGAGACGTGAAAAAAGTACCTGGACAGGATGAACAGGATTTTTCAGGATGGGCAGGATTCAATCCTTGAAACGTCAAAACCTGTGTTCCAATCCTGTTAATCCTCAACAATCCTGTTCATCCTGTCGATTGTTTTCAGTTCCGTGAAAACCATCAGGTATCCCGCAACCATGAATATCCAGACAGACATCGAACGCAAGCTGCGCGAGGCCTTTGATCCCGTCCACCTGGAGGTGGTCAACGAGAGCGGCAACCACAACGTGCCGCCCGGCTCCGAGTCCCATTTCAAGGTCACCATCGCCAGTGACGCGTTCAGCGGCGAACGCCTGGTCGGACGACACCGCAAGGTGAACCAGGTACTGGCCGAGGAACTGAACGGGCGTATCCACGCCCTGGCCCTGCACACACTGACCCCGGACGAGTGGTTCGAGCGCGCCGGGAAGGTCCCCGACTCGCCACCCTGCATGGGCGGCTCCAAGTCGGACGGCTGATCCTGCCATGGGCGACGTGGTCCGCTTCAAGCGGCCAAAGCCCTCGGAAAAACACCGGGGCAAGACCCTGTGCCGCTCAAACTTTCACAAGTGGGAAGTGATCAAGGACAACCAGTTCGACGTCAAGCAGGGCCGCCTGGTGACGGTGCTCCGTTGTACCCGCTGCGGCGAAATGCGTATCAGGGGGAACTAAAGGAAATCCAATATTCAAGATTCAAGATTCAAGATTCAAAGGAACCCCACCTGCTTTGACCCTTGAATTTTGAATCTTGAATATTGAATTTCCTTTCACTCGTCCGGCACACTGCACGAGCCGAAGAAATCAAAATAGTCCAGTCCCTCGCTGATGCCCGCCGCGTGGCCGGCATCGGCGAAATAGATGCGCTGGAAGCCCTTCAGGCGGCGCAGTTCCGGGTGGTGGTTGCCCACCACGACGCCCAGGGTGCTGCCGCGCAGCATGTCCTCGTCGTTGCCCGAATCCCCTGCCACCAGGATACGCTCCAGGGAGATGCCCCACTTGTCGGCCAGGTAGCGCACCGCGAAGCCCTTCGAGGCCCGAGCGGGCAGGAGATCCAGGAATCGGTCGTGGGAATAGATGATGTTGGCGTGCAGGTCCTCCTGGTGGAGCAGGCGCTCGACCTCCTCGATGGAGGGCGCCTTGTCGGGATCCACGAAGAAACTCAGCTTGTGGGGACGCTGGTCCACCTGGGGCTGCAGCTCGATACCGGGCAGATCCAGCAGGTGTTGCTGCAGCGCGTCCCGTTCCCAGCGATGATCGATATGTCTTGACCAGCCCTGATCGGGCGTGATCTCAGGCCCGTAGTGGATCTCGGAACCCACCGACGTGATCAGCAGGTCCGGGGTGGGCACGCCCCACTCCTTGAGCACCTGCAGCGCCGATTCCAGGCGCCGGCCCGTGGCCACCCCGAAGGCCACGCCGCTGCCCTCGTCCTTGAGCCGTTGCACGAGACCCCGCAGGCTGTTGCGGTCGCCCAACAGGGTGTTGTCGATATCCGAGATGATGGCGCGGTCCGCCTGGGCCAATTTGCCGGAGAGGCGCTGCTGACCTCGGCGCACACGGCTCGCCTCCTTGCGCAGACTCTTGACCTTGCGGACGTATTTCTCGGCATGGCCCTCCCAGGCGTAATGCCGGCGCACGCCCTTCAGCCCATCCTCGGAGTAGCGCTTCCAGCGGTCCTTGTCGCTGATGATCTTCCAGATGGCCTCTCCCATGGCCTTCTCGTCCAGCGGGTCCACAAGGATGCCGTTGGCGCAGTGGCGCAGGATGTCCCGGGGTCCGCCGTCGTTGGTGGCGACAATGGGCGCGCCGCAGGCGGCCGCCTCGATGAGCGTCAGGCCGAAGGGTTCCGTGAGGGCCGGGTTGACGAACACGCCACGGGTACGCGTGACCATGCGGTAGAAATCCGGCACCTGGTCCGCCGTGTGGTGCTTGGGATAGGCCGCCTGTCCGTAGAGATCGTGCTCGTCGATGCGCATCAGCACTTCGGTGAGCACGTCCCGGGAACCCTTGTCCAGATCCCGGATGTTGTCCCGGTTGCCGGCCACGATCACCAGGTTGGCCTGCTCGCGCAGCTTCTCGTGGCGGGCGAACGCCGAAATCAGGGTGGGAATGTTCTTGCGCTCGTCCGGGCGCGAAAGGGCCAGCACCATGGGCCGCTCGGGATGCTTCAGAAAGCGCGCCAGTTGATTGAAAACGCCCGGGCGGCGGTCCCTGGGCCTGGGCGGCGAGAACCGGCCGAGATCCGTCCCCGGAGGCACCACCACCATGCGCTCCGGGCGGTAGTGGTCGTAGAGCGCGTACTGCTCTTCCACCTCCTGCTGGGTGCTGGCCACCACCATGTAGGCGTTGGCCAGGGTCTCCTCCTCGGCCTCGATGCGCCGCGACATGTTGTAGCGTGACTCGATGTCCTCTTCCTTGAGGCCCTTGGCCAACAGGCGCTCGCGCTTGACGCGACCCAGGGAATGGCCGGTATGCACCAGCGGCACGCCCAGCAGGTTGGCGAGGCGGGTGCCTACAAAACCTGCGTCCGCATAGTGGCTATGAATGACGTCGGGCCGGAGTCCCACCCGGCGGATGTGCCCCAGCGCGTTGTCGGCGAAACAGTCCAGGTAGGGCCAGAGGGTTTCCTTGCGCAGGTAGCGGCGCGGCCCGGTAGGCAGACGAATGATCCAGGCATTGCTGCCCAGCGGCTCCTCGGGTTCGGCGTAGTCATCAGAGACCTTCGCGTCGAAGATCTGGCGGGTCATGAGGTCCACCCGCCCCACCTCCGGGTTGGCCGCCAGCGCACGGGCCAGTTCCACCACGTACTTGGTCTGTCCGCCCGTATCCGCGTCGCGGCCCAGCTCCAGATTCTCGCCGCGAATCAGTCCGTGCACGCTGATCAGAACGATGTACAGGCCCTCCCCTCGGCGGGCCTTGCTGGTGGTCTTCTTCATGCCCCGACCTCCGGCCGCGGTGCACAGAGGGAGGACCTGGAGGCTGGACGCGGACCGCGGTCGCGGCCGCACGTCTCCAGCATATTCGCTGCGGCGGGCCGGGCAGGCAGTTGCTCAGATCCCAGGCACGAACGATGATCAAGCGAGTAAACGGGGTCGGTCACGCCGATCTCCCTGGCAACATGAACTCACGACTGGCTGTTTCGTCAATATGGTAACGGATCGGGGACGGGAGGGCACGGAGGAGCATGGTCCGGGGGCGACACGGGGACTGAGCCCACGCAAGCAAATCCCGGCCAAGCAATTGTTGCAGGTAGCTGCACAGAGACTACAGTCCGTGGTGAGGCGTCGCTCCGTGCAAGGGGTTACAACGCGGCATGGGGATACAGCCTTGGTGAAGTATCCGGGCCCGAACATGAGGCAACCTGGCTTATGAGCGATCCGAAACACGAAACGGCAGGTTACTCCGACGAGGAGTGGCGCGAGCGCCTGGATCCCGAGACCTATCGCGTGACACGCAAGGCCGGTACCGAGCCGCCGTTCAGCGGGCGGTACTACGATCATCACGAACAGGGGATGTATCACTGCGCCTGTTGCGATGCGCCGCTGTTCAGCTCCGCGCGCAAGTTCGACTCGGGCACGGGCTGGCCCAGCTACCAGGAACCGGTCTCGCCCGGGTCCGTATCGGTGCACCGGGACCTGAGCCAGGGAATGGTCCGGGAGGAGGTACGGTGCGCCCGTTGCGATGCCCACCTGGGCCATGTCTTCAACGACGGTCCGCCGCCCACGGGGCTGCGCTACTGCATCAACTCCGCATCCCTGAATTTCCATCCGGCCTCGGAAGAGTGACAGGGGGCGGGGCAGAAATTCGAGGTTCAAGATTCAAGATTCAAGGGGCGTCACGGGTCGCGCTGTTTCAACCTTTGAATCTTGAATTTTGAATCTTGAACCTCAAATTTCGAATCAAATCCTGGCTTCCCCGTGCTCCCCCTCCAGTTCCCTGATGCGCCGGGCGGTCTCGCCCGGCGATCCGCTGTAGCGCGCCAGGGTCTGGTAGGCCACCGGCACCACGAACAGCGTGAAGAAGGTGGCAAACAGCACCCCGGAAAATACCACGGTCCCGATCACGAAGCGGCTTTCCGAGCCGGGGCCGCTGGCGAGGATCAGCGGCAGTGTGCCCATGACCGTGGTCATGGCGGTCATCAGCACCGGGCGCAGACGGAGCCGGGCGGCGTTCGTCAGCGCCTCGTGGAATTCCAGTCCCTTGTCGCGCAGCTGGTTGGCGAACTCCACGATCAGGATGCCGTTCTTGGCGGCGAGCCCGATGAGCATGACGATGCCGATCTGGCTGAAGATGTTGAGCGTCTGCCCGGTCAGGTACAGCCCCAACAGGGCACCGGCAATGGCCAGCGGCACCGTGAGCATGATCACCAGCGGGTGAATGAAACTCTCGAACTGGGCCGCCAGCACCAGGAACACCACCAGTAGAGCCAAAGCAAAGACGAAGACCACCGCCCCGCCCGCCTCGCGGTACTCCAGCGATTCGCCCTTGTAGTCGATGCGCGCGGTCTCGGGCAGAAGGTCCGCGGCAATGTCCTCCAGGTACTCCAGCGCTTCACCCAGCGTGTAGCCGTCCGCCAGGCCCGAGGTGATCGTGATCGCGCGCATGCGGTTGTAGCGGTTGAGACTCGCCGCATCCGCCTGCTCCACGAAGCTCACCAGGTTGGACAGCGGAATCAGCTCCCCGCTGCGTTGGGAGCGCACGTAGATGTTGGTGATGTCCTCGGGTGAGCGCCGTTGTGCGCGCTCACCCTCCAGAATCACGTCGTACTCCTCGCCGCGGTCGATATAGGTGGTGACACGTCGCGACGCCAGGATGGTCTCCAGGGTGCGCCCGATGGCTTCCACCGAAACGCCCACGTCCGCCGCCCGGTCCTTGTCGATGGTCACCATCAGTTGCGGCTTCGTCTCGCGATAATCCGAGTCCAGGTTGCTCAGGCCGGGATTCTCGGACGCGCGCTGAATGATCCGGTCGCGCCATTCAGCCAGTTCGTCGTAATCCGGGCCGCCGATCACGAACTGCACCGGCTGCCCCACGCGCCGGCCGCCCAGCCCCTGGCGCATGACCGTATGGACACGCACACCGGGAATGTCCGAAAGCCCGGGTTGAAGCGCGGCCATGATCTCGGTACCGGAACGTTCCCGGCGGTCCCAGTGTTCCAGCACGACGATGCCGATGCCGGTATTGACCACCTCGCTGTTGGCAAAGCTTCGGGGCGTGCGTGCCAGAACCCGGATCGCCTCGCCGGAATCCAGCAGCGGCAGCAACTGCGCCTCCACATCGCGCATGTGCCCGGTCATGGTCTCGTAGCTGGTCCCCTCGGGCGCCGTCGCGAACACGAAGAACGCCCCGCGGTCCTCGCGTGGCGCATATTCATTGGGGATCATCTGGATCAGCACCGCGATGGCGGTGAACAGGCCCACGAGCACGAGACCCGTTGCCAGCGGCACCCTGAGCACGCCCTCGAGAAGCCGGGAATAGAAGTTCCCCAGCCGGTCGAACCCGGTACCCACCAGATGACTCAGCCCCGTGTCCTGATTGTCGCGTCGGATCAGGCGGGCACACATCACCGGTGAGAGTGTCAGGGCCACGATACTGGAGAAGGCCACCGCCGCCGCCATGGCCAGGGCGAACTCCGTAAACAGCCGTCCGATGTTCCCCTGCAGGAAGGCCAGCGGCACGAACACCGCGATCAGCACCAGCGTGGTGGCCACCACGGCAAAGCCCACCTGGCGTGCCCCGCGGTAGGCCGCCAGCAACGGCGGCTCGCCCTGCTGAATGCGCCGGTGGATGTTCTCCAGCACCACGATGGCATCGTCCACCACCAGCCCGATGGCGAGAATCAGGGCCAGCAGCGTGAGCAGGTTGACCGAGAACCCCAGTGCGTACAGGGCGATGAATGCGGCCGTCAGTGACACGGGCACGGTCACCGCCGGGACCAGCATGGCCCGCACATTGCCCAGGAACAGGTAGATGACCAGGATCACCACGGACATGGCGATGAACAGGGTGATGAACACCTCCTTGATTGCGCCCTCGATGAACACGGAGGTGTCGTAGCTCATGTTGAGCATGACGCCGTCCGGCAGCGTCGGGCGCAGGCGTTCCACCTGTTCCTTGACCGCACGCGCCGTCGCCAGGGTGTTGGCGGTGGACTGCTGGATGATGCCGAGCCCGACCATGGACTCCCCGTTGCCACGCAACTCGGTACGCTCGTCGGCAGGCCCGATCTCCACCCGCGCCACCTCGCCCAGGCGAGTGAGGTGCCCGTCGCCACCCCGGCGCACCACCAGCCGGGCAAAATCATCGGGCGTGCTGTAAGCCCGGGCGACGCGCACGTTGAACTCGCGCTCCACGGATTCCACACGCCCGGCGGGCAGCTCCACGTTCTCGCGCAGCAGGGCCAGCTCCACGTCCTCGACAGTCAGCCGGCGCGCGGCCAGTGCCTCGCGATCCAGCCAGATGCGCATGGAGTAGGTGAGCGCGCCGCCCACCCGCACCAGGGCCACGCCCTCGACCACCGACAGGCTGTCCACCAGGTAGCGCTCGGCGTAGTCGGTCAGCTCCATGCGGCCGAGCCGTGTACTGGAGAGATTGAGCCACATGATGGGATCGGCGTTGGTGTCCGCCTTGAACACCATGGGCGGATCCGCCTCGTCCGGGATCTGGTTGATCACCCTTGAGACCGCCTCGCGCACATCATTGGCCGCAGCATCGACGTCGCGGTTGACGTCGAACTCCATCGTGATCATCGACACCCCGTCTGAGCTGTCTGACTGGATCCACTTGATGCCTTCGATGCCGCTCACCCGGTCTTCCACGAGTTGGGTGATCTGGGTCTCCACGATGGCGGCATTGGCACCCGGGTAGGCGGTCAGAATGGTGACTACAGGCGGGTTGATGTCCGGATACTCGCGAAGCGGCAGGCGATCAAAGGAGATGACGCCGAAGGCCACCAGCAGCAGGCTGAGAACGCTGGCGAATACCGGTCGCCGGTTGGCCAGATCCGAGATGATCATGATGCCCCGTCCCGGCCGGCCGAGGCCTCACGCAGGCGGGCCTCCACGCGGGCACCGTTTCGGATGCGGTGCGTGCCCTCGACCACCACCTGCATGCCGTCCTCCAGCCCCTCAAGCACCTCGACGCGCCCCGGGGCCCTGCGCCCGGTGACCACGCGTACACGCTCCACCCGGTCCTCCCCATCGAGCACGAACACGTACTGCTCGTCGCGGATGGGGACCAGCGCGCTTTCGGGTATGGACAACGATTCGGAGGGATTCTGGAAGAGACGCACGGTGAGCAGCATGCCCGGCCGCAGTCGTCCGTCGGGGTTGGGAATCTCGGCCCGCACGATACCCGCCCGGGTGCCCGGATCGATACGCGAGTCGATGGAAGTGACCTGCCCCGTGAAATCCTGTCCGGGATAGGCGGCGCTGCGACCCGTGATCTCCTGCCCCTGCGCCACGCCGGGGAGGAAGGTCTCGGGCACCGTGAAATCCAGTTTTACCACGCTGATATCGTCCAGGGTGGTGATCAGCGTGCCCGGACTGACCAGCGCCCCGACGCTCACCCTGCGCAGGCCCAGTACACCGCTGAACGGCGCGCGCACTTCGCGGTCCTCCAGGCGTGCCCTGGCGGCCTCCAGCCGGGCCTCCGCCTCGGCCAGCCGGGACTCCTGTTCATCCAGTCGCTGGCGAGGCAGGTTACGCTCGGCCACCAGCCCCCGAATGCGCTCCAGTTCGCGGCGCTGCTCCGCGAGGCGCACCTCGGCCTCGCGCAACTCGGCACGCTCCTCGGCGGTATCAAGGCGTGCCAGCAGATCGCCCCGGCGCACCTGCTGCCCGTCGGTGAATTCCAGCGACTCCACCCGACCGGTCACCTTGGCCGCCAGGTCCACAGATTCATTGGAGCGCACCGTGCCCAGGGATTCCAGGGTGGTCACGAACCGCTCGGTGCCGACAGGCGCCACCACCACCGGCGTGGGCCCTCCGCTACCGCCGGCCCCCGTTTCCGTACTCCCCGGCTCGAACTGGTAGACAAAGAACACCGCGGCGGCAATGGCGACCACCATCACCAGGGGGGCAAGGAAACTCTTCACACCTCTATTCCTCTCGGGGCCTCAAATCTCGAAGCCATGCACGTTACACGGGCGATGCCCGGGATGCCACACCGATGGCGGGATCAACCCCGGCCGTGCGGGGCCCCGAAGTCCAGCAGGGGTCCGCGGGGAATGATCCCCGACGGGTTGAGCTGCCCGTGGCTGCCGTAGTAATGGGTCTTGATCTGCTCCAGATGCACCGTCTCCGCGATGCCCTCCACCTGGTAGAGTTCCCGGGCGAATTCCCACAGGTTCGGGTAGTCCACCAGCCGGCGGCGGTTGCATTTGAAATGGCTGTAATACACCGCATCGAACCGCACCAGTGTGGTGAACAGGCGCCAGTCCGCCTCGGTGATCTGTCCGCCCACCAGATACCGCTGTCGGCCCAGGCGCGCCTCCAGCCAGTCCAGGGAGTCGAACAGCGCATCGAATGCCCGGTCGTAAGCGGCCTGGGTGGTGGCGAATCCCGCGCGGTACACCCCGTTGTTCACCGTCTCGTAGACGCGTTCATTGACCGAGTCGATCTCGGCGCGCAACGCCTCCGGGTAATAGTCCTCCCTGCGATCCGTCAGCGCGTCGAAGGCGCTGTTGAACATACGGATGATCTCGGCGGACTCGTTGTTGACGATGGTGTCGCGCTGTCGGTCCCAGAGAACCGGCACCGTGACGATGCCGGTGTACTTCGGGTCCGCACGGGCATACAACTCGTGCATATACCGTGCGCCGTGCAGATGGTCGGGCGTGGAACCGGGGTGGGGTTCAAAACTCCACCCGGGCTCATGCATGTACGGATTGACCACCGAGACACTGATGAGGTCTTCGAGGCCCTTGAGTTTGCGGAAGATCAGCGTGCGATGCGCCCAGGGGCATGCCCAGGACACGTACAGATGATAGCGCCCGGCCTCGGCGGCGAATCCGCCCTCACCGGTCGGCCCCGGAGACCCGTCAGGCGTGATCCAGTGACGAAACTGCGAGTCCTTGCGCACGAACTCACCATCGCGCGTTTCCGACTCCAACCAGTCGCTACGCAACGCCCCCTTGATCATCAGGCTCATGAAAGCACCTCTAGCCCGCATATCTCACCGGTCGGACACCGGCTGGCGCGCAACAGGCTGAAACATAAGTGGAATACGTTGAAATGGTCGGCAACCTCAGCATGACAGTCTGTTCCCGCCGGTGTCCTATCGCGGTCAGATATGCGGGCTAGTGTGAGCACCCGGCCGGGAAGGTGCCGCCGCACAGGTGCATCCTTTTTGTGACATGGAAGCCGCAGCCCGAGTTCAGCCCACCGTGCCCCGCGAATTGCCCAAGACAGCGTGGCGCCGGGCGCTGGCAGGCACCCAGGGATCCGCGCCTCAACCGACCATCCCCCGATCAGGATCGACAAACGGCACGCCGGAGGCGGGAGAAGCATTCGATAATGTGGCACAGTAGGCGATTTGAACGATCCGCAAGACACACCATAAGACAGCCTCGGCCCGGGCCTTTGCAAGGCGGGTCATGGGAGCACAGGGGGGATCGGGGGAGTTGGCCGCCATTCTCAAGCCGTCAGCCGCGGTATTCGCAATCCCGGCGTGTCACCAACGCCGGAGCAAGGGACATCACGTGCCATCAGCCGGGCCGATGGGGCTGCGCCTGTGATCCGCGACCCCCGGCAGGACACCGGCAACGGCGCCACCGAGCCGATTCGCAGTGACATCGTGCCGGGCTCGCAACCGCCTCCCCGCCCGCGCTCGCGCGGCATGTTGTGGCTGCGCAGACCCACTGTTCAACGCCGACTGATCGCCATGGGGGTGATCATCCTGCTGCTCGGGCTGTCCTATGCCCAGTGGCCGCGCAGCGCGGAATCCTTTGTCTACGACCTGGCCGCCCGGCTCATGCCTGTCGAGACAGACCTCTCCCGGGTCGCCTTCGTGGACACAGGCCCTGCGCCAGTGGATTACGACCTCCTTGCCCGCGGGGTGGACGCCCTGGGCGCCCAGGGTGCGGACCGCGCCGGCATCTACCTACCCCTGGACCGGCGGCAGTCCCCGCCCGACATGCAGGCCCTGATCCTGGAGTCCCGGCGTGGGGCGCTGGGCGCACCGACACCCGCCTGGCTTGGCCGCCTGGACCGGGATGCACGCCTCGCCGATGCCCTGCGCCGTCACGGAGGGATCGTGTTGCCTGCCTTCCCGGGCGCCGGCGCCGACGCAGACGGACATGCCAGCCGCATCTCGCCGGGTTTCGTCACGTGGCACGCGCATCCTTCGCTGGCCTTCCTGACCCGACCGCCCGGGCCAGTTCCGGCACCGGGGGCTGCAGTGCAACGGATGCTGCACCGGGCCCGGGCGGTCGGGTCAG
>NZ_MVBK01000104.1:0-19036 GCF_002000365.1 Thioalkalivibrio denitrificans
TTTCGCTCCAGAGCGGCGCCTCCATGTTCATCGGCCGAACACGCCCCGCACCGCATCGCGCACACCGTCGCGGATCTCGCGCTGGGTTTCACGCTCCGTCTCCCTTTTCGCCTCGTCGCGCGCGCCCTCCGCCTGCCGGCCCAGCCAGCCTCCGGAACCGGATTGTTCCTGCTCCCGGGGCTGCGCCGGCGCCTGGGTTGTCACGGGTAACTCCTGATGGCGCACGTTGGGGGGCATCTGGAAGGTCTGGTCGGAGAGCCGGTCCGTGTTCACCGATACCAGGCGCATCTCCTCCGTCTCCAGGAGACCGACGCGGTTGACGTCCACGCCGGTGGCCTCGGAGAACGCCGCCATGTCATCCATGTCTCCGAACAGTTCGGCCATGCGGCGCATGGCACGGCCTGAAACGCGAACCCGGTCGTCGCTGCTGAGCACCACCTCGCCGTCATCGCGCCACTCGTTGCTCCAGTCGTCGCCCACCTCCACGCGATAGCGCTCGCCGCGGATTCCGGCCACCGTCTCGTGGCGTCCGAGGGCCGTAAGGCGCACCTGCTCCCCGCTGCCGCCCCCCGTCCGGACCATGGCTCGGATCTGCTCGGCCGACACCGCCGTCCAGCCCCCTTCGTCGCGGCTCAGCGCATAGCCCTCGCCGCCGGTGACCAGCATGAACCCGCCGTCGGGCATCCGGAACCGCATGTGGTCGTCATCCCGGTATTCCAGCGTGAGCTCGCCGTCCGGCGTCTCGTAGACCAGGCGCGTATCGGCCTGTACGGCCCCGGCGAAACTTAGGGCCAAGAGACAGATCAGTACCAGTGTCGCGGTGGTTGTTCTCATGAGCTTCCCCCTGATCGAGTGTGGTTGATCGGATCCGGCGCGAGGCCTGCCCTCGCGCCTTCGAGATTTCACGGTTGCGCCGGAGCCGGCATGGGCAGCTCGAGCCGCTTGTTGACGGAGACACCACCATATCGCAACTGCAGGGGCGACATCGAATCGTCCGGGATCCGGTACAGCAGCCGGAAACGGCGCGGCTCGCCGCCCGCCGGCAGCCAGAAGGGCTGCACCAGTTCCAGCGGCCCCCGCTGATACACGGCCGCGGGCTCGATCGCGTCGCCTTCGCCGAACGACAGCCTCACCCGGTGGGTGACCTGCATCATGCCGCCCGTGTCACTGATGTTGCGCATGGAGGCATCCAGCAGCAGCAGCGCCTCGCCGGGCTCCGCCGCGTGCTCCGCAAAGCGCTCGACTCGTGTCATGGCGTGGAGCGTGAAGGGCGTGGGCCGGTCCTCGATTTTCGCCACGGGTTCGCCGCCCGCCGCCGGCGGCGGCGCACCCTCGCGCACCGCGAAGCGCATGGGATCGGGCGTCTGCGACTCCATGCCCTGACCGCGGAACAGGGGAAAATGGGGCACCAGTTCCACCAGGCCGGCGTCTTGCGGGACGGGGAAGACCGCCACCCCGCCGGCCCAGGCGTCCGGCAGGAACGCCGGATCCCGCGGGATCGTACTCAGTTCGAAGTCGCGGACATAGGCGTGCTCGCCGTCCACCACCACCTGCAGCAACCCTTCGGCCTCCATGTATTCCATGACCTTGGGCAGATCCACCCGGGCGTCGCGGGGCGCGGAGGCGTCCAGTGCCACGGCATCGGCTTGGAAGGTCCAGCGGGAACGGCCGCGGATGTCCGCCACCAGCCACTGCATGCCCGGCGGCGCCGCGCGGCCCTGCCAGCGTTCGTGGAATGCCGCCTCGTGCACGACAATCTCCATGAGGTTGTTGACCTGAACCGCGTCGGCCACCGCCTCGGGCGGTGCGGTGTCCGCCGCCTCCTCGCCCATCA
Organism: Thioalkalivibrio denitrificans; assembly: GCF_002000365.1. Lineage (GTDB taxonomy): Bacteria > Pseudomonadota > Gammaproteobacteria > Ectothiorhodospirales > Ectothiorhodospiraceae > Thioalkalivibrio_A > Thioalkalivibrio_A denitrificans. The sequence goes on from NZ_MVBK01000104.1 coordinate 1,835, forward strand.
GGGGCAGGATCAGGGGCGCGTACTCGTCGTGGTAGTAGCGCAGGGACAGGGCGTGCACCCCCTGCGCCGGCACGGGGTACACCACCCTGCCCTCGCGACCGGTGCCGATCCGAGGCAGGACGAACCCGTCCTCCAGCAGGCCGTCGCCCACGGCGGCGGCTCGGTAGACCAGCTCACCGTTGACAAGGAGATAGAGCTGGCGCTTCACGGCGGCGATCAGCAGTGCCTCCTGGTACCCCTTGGCCAGGATCAGGTCCACGGGCATCCAGTTCTCCATCCGCACATCCAGCACCAGCCAGCGGTGCCCCGGGGGCGGGGGCTGTTCCCCGTAGGTGTCGTGCAGCACGGCGCCGCTGACATGAAGGGAGATCGCCCGATTACACGCAGAGGCCTGGATCGGGATCGCCCGGCCGGGCTGTGCCAGGTCGGCCGCGACCAGTTGCTCCGGGGGGGCGGCGGACGCATCGGCAAGGACCGCCGCGCCCCCGTGGGCCAGGGCCAGCATCAGCCACGCAAGCGCCCCGACTGCCCCCTTGCGGCACTTCCCTCCTGCTCGGATCCCTGTCATCAGCAGCTTCCCTCCGGTGCGGTGGCACCCAGAAACGCGGAGGTGGTCTGGCCGGCCATCTGGCCGATGGCCATGCGGTTGAGCATGTCGAACAGGCGATTGCCCCCGGTGATCACCAGGCCCGAAAGCTCCGCGTAGCTGGAAAGCCCGTTGCTCATGTAGCTGCTCACGGCGGCCATCACCGCCGCGTTGCGGATGCAGCATCGCGCCTGCGCCGGACCTGCGGAATTGAACATGCAGGCCCAGATGGTCTGGACCATGCCCACGGCACTGGCGGCGTTGTTGATGGAGTTCATGAGGATCAGGATGGCCTCCACGCCCTGACCGCGGCGGTCCGGCCCCATGCCCAGGATGCCGCCGCTGGCGGGGTCCAGCTCCCACCACACCGCCCCGGCGCCCTGCGCGAGCCGCTCCGGCAGGACCACCTGCCGGCCGTCGGCCAGGACCGACTCCAGATGCGCGGCAATGTCCGGGGGCGGCCGCCAGTCCAGGGCCTCGAGCCCCGATACCTCGGCGATGTGGCGCCATTCGCGTCCCGCGGCGAGATCCTCCAGGAACACCCGGGCGGTGTTGTCCAGGGGACGCTCGCCGGCCTTCAGTTCCGCCTCCAGGAGCGTGTCCAGCACCCCCTGGGCCAGCCGGATCTCCCGGGCATTCCCCTCGGCGGCGACCACGTCAACCCGGTTGTCGATCAGGTCGAAGCCCTCGCGCAGACGGGGCCCGCCGTCGTCATCCAGGTCCACCAGCCGCACGAAGCCCAGCAGGTTGAGGCGGGTCAGCGCGATATGCGCTTCGTGGGGGCTCGCACTGCGGCGCAGGAAGGCCAGCCGGTCCAGTTCGCTGCGCCGCAAGCCGCTTTCCTCGAGCGCGGACCCCATGAACTCCAGACTGTCCGACCAGGCCGAGTGCACGGCCCCCAGGGCGGCCAGGCGCTGTTCCATCAGGGCCTCATAGCCCAGACCGGTGGTCAGACCCCACGGGATCCAGGCCACCTGGCCGGCCAGTTCCAGGGTGCCCAGCAGGCCGGCGGCGCGCTGCCGGCGCATGGCGTCGGTGAACCCGAAGCCGTCCGGCACCGCTGAGCGCACCGCCGGCCCCGCCACGTCCACCAGCGGCCGCTCGAAGGTCTCCGCGGGCCGGTCCGGGGCCTCCACCGTCAGGCGCACCAGTACCGCGGCCAGTTCCGGCGGGGGCGCCTCCTCCTGCTCGGCGCCCCGGCCGCGGCGCACGCCGATGCCGCCCAGCAGTCCCGTCGCCTCGCTCAGGGCCGCACCCTGGGGCGTCTGTCCGATCTGCTCCTGCACCGTGCCGTCGCTGAGCACGCTCTTGTCTGTGATCACCTCGTCGCCGATGCGCAACAGGGGCATCCACTCGGTCTCTTCCAGGACGGCATCCGGGAGAGTCTGCTGATCGAAACCCGGATCGTTGCCAAGCATCGCATCCAGGGAAGGCAGGTTCACGGGAAAGGTCTCGATGCGGACCTGTTCCGTGGCCAGCAGGGCGGCAGGCACGGTGTGTTCCAGGGCCACGTGCTCCCGGAACCGGCGGCCATCCCACTGCAGCGCGATGACGGTGATGGTCAGGCGATGGCGGTACTGTGCCGGCAGTTCATCCGCGTAGTGGGTGGCCTGTGCCGCACCCGGGACCAGGCGCTGTCCCGGGCGATGGTCCGGCAGGGCCGGGTCCAGGTCCTGCCATCCCGAGGCGGTGCGTAGTTGCACCCACCAGTGATCCGCCGGCGTCTCCGGCGCGGAGGACGCTGCGGCCGGCTGCAGATGCCGCGCCAGCGATTCCTGCTGGAGACGGGTCTGTTCCCGCAGGCGCGTCCGGGCCTGCCGTGCCAGATCCGACTCCTCGCCGTAGACGCGGCGCAGGGTCTCGGCCTCCAGCGCCGTGCGGGCGGCCGTTTCCCCGATGGCCTCATCCAGCGCCCCGGCGTCGACCGCCGGGCGCGGCGGCACCGGAATCAAGCGCTCCGCCCAGATCTGCGCGAGCCGGTCCAGGTCCTCCAGCTCCAGGGGGGCGCGGGCAAGACGCGCCGTGTGCCCGGCCGCCTCCAGCAGCGCCGCCAGCGCGAGGGCGCGGTCGAGGCTGGAGCCGGTACGATCCATGAGCACCCCCCGGGCCCCGCGCAGGGCGCCGGCATAGGGCAACCAGCGGGTCTCGTCCCGCACCCAGGCGAACAGTGTCTGCGGATCGTCCCCCAACGCCGCCTGCCGGGCCTGCACCTGGAATTCCTCGAAGGGCAGCGCCTCCAGCGCCTCCCGCGTGGTCCGGTGCAGGTGCACCAGATCGGCGCGAAGTGCCATGGCCGGGTCGGCGGGTTGCGCCCCCGGGCTTCCGGGGCACACCTGGCCCGCCAACAGCGGCATGCCCAGAACCAGCGCGCAGCCGGCGAGGATCGCCGCCAGCCGGCGCCCGCGCTGACCCCGGGCCTTCATCGGCGCCTTTCGCCCATCGTGCACGGCCATCTCCTATTCAGGGTTCATCGGAAAGACTGATCTCGTTGACACTCGCCGGAGAGATGCGCACCGGCAGACGGCGCTCACCGTCGCCGGTCTCCACCACCAGTTCGTAATCCCCGGGCTCCAGCTCCACGGGCTCGGCGTCCACCCGCCCCCGCGCCACCACTTCGCCCTGCGCATCCAGCACCCGGTACGAGGCCGCCAGCGCCCGCACGAGGCCCTCTGCCAGACCCTCGCCGTCGTGACTGTCGAAGTATTCGCCGCCCCCCATCTCGGCAAAACGCTCGAACTCCGCCTGCAGCCCGATCTCGTCGATGTGGAAGCCGACGATGTTCAGGCGTACGTTGACACCCTCCTCGATCAGGTCGCTCACCGCCTGTTCCACGTCGCCGTCGCAGGTCTCCTCGCCGTCGGTGAGCATGACCACCAGGCGGCGCTCGGCCTCAATGCCGTCCAGGTCATCGAGCACCGCCTCCAGGGAGGCGGCCAGGGGCGTGCGGGCCAGGTTGATGGCCTGGATGCCGTCGACGGCCGCGCGCACCCGCCCGTGGTTGTCCGGGGAGGGCGGCACCAGGAGTTCCGTTTCGCAGCTGTGGGGTTCGGTGTGGCCGAAGGCGCGCAGGGCCACCGGCACCGAATCCGGGATCCGGTCGTCCAGCACCTGGCGCACGATGCGCCGGGCCACCTGGATGCGCCGCCCCCCCTCCATGCGCCGCAGCATGGAGCCGGAGGCATCGAAGATCAGGTGCACGACGCCGGCGGCCACCACCGGCTCGTCGCCGCTGATCACCTGCAGGGTGCCCGGCTCCGGCGGTTCCTGATAGCGGGTCTCCACCTCCAGGAAGTAGGTGGTGGGCCGGCGTACCTCCCGCATCCCCTGCTCGAGGGCCCGGATCAGCCCCTCCCGGTCCACGGCATAGCGGTACCGGCCGCCGCCCACGCCGGCCCAGCTGCGCATCAGGTTCTGGTACCAGCGGGTCTCCCCGATCTCGCGGAGGTGGCCGTGGGTGATCTCCACCGCAAAGATCCGCGGCCGCACCCGGGCCAGGTCCCGCCACACGGACATCTCCCGGCTGTTGAGCTCGGCGTCGGTGATCAGGAAGATGATCCGGTCGTGGTCCATGCCCTCCAGGGCGCGGGTGGCGAGCTGCAGGGCCGGCTCCGAGTCGGAGCTCCTGAACCGGCCATCGTACGCCTCCAGGGTCCGCCGGAGCTGGGCCGGATCCTCGGCCCAGTCGCTCATGAGCAGGGGACCGCCCAGGGCCATCAGATTGGCCACCTCCTCACCCGGGCGTAGGCCGCCGGCAAAGCGGCTGACGGCCTGCTGGATCGCCAGCTGGTGGTTGCGAAGGCTGCCGCTGGCGTCCCACAGGAAGGCGATGGCCCGGGGCGGCTCGGTGATGTCCAGACGGTAGTCCCCCGGCGGCACATCCACCGCCACCGCCTCGCGCCAGCCCGCCTCGGTCCGCCGCCACTCCAGGGGAATGGCGGCGCCGTCGGGACCGGTCAGCCCGGTCCTGAGCCGGCCGTGGAGGCTCTCCCGCAGGCGGAGGGCCAGGGTGTTGTCGGGGTCCGCCAGGGTCACCCGGTAGCTGCGGGTGTCTCCGGGCCGGTCCACCCGCCCGGTCAGGCGACCGGTGAGGGGATAGGGACGCTCCGGAGTGCTGGCGTCATCGTCCACCGCCTCCGGCCAGCCGGGCGGGTCCACGTGGGCCTCGAAGGGGCCCTCCCGGCCATCCAAGCGCCAGTACCCGAGGATCGAGCGGCCGCTGTCCAGGCTCACCGCCTCGTAGGTCCCCAGCACCTTGGGCACCCGCCAGCGGTCCCCGGACCGGCCCTCCCCTGCCGGCTCCGGCTCCTCGATCTCCAGGCGCAGATACCGGGCCCAGACCGGCTCGTCGAGTGCCAGGCGGGCCTCGCCGGCCTCGTCCCGGGAAAGTTCCCAGTCCGCCTGCCGCTCCCACGGTCCCACCGGGCTCTCGGTGCTGGTGTAGACCCGCACCCGCTCCACCGGCACACCGCTCCATTCCGGGTCGTCCCGCCAGCTCAAGGCCTGCACCCGGGCGGCACGCTGCTGCAGGAAGCCGAACACCAGGTAGATCCCGTCCCGTCCCCGGATCGGCACGCCCCGGCGCTGGGAGCGCTCGCCCGGCCGGAACCGCTCCCGCGGATTGCCGGTGATCTCGTGAAGGGCGCCGACCTCCGGCTCGCTGTAGATCCAGTGGCCACCCAAGGCGGCGTCCAGCAGGTTCGGGTGGGCGCCGACCAGCTCCCCGGCCGGCTCGCCGAGCACCCGAATGGCGCCCACGCCGGTGCTGGCCCGGCGGGAGACCGGGCCCCAGAACCGCAGCGGTCGGATCCCCACGTAGCGGGCCTCCACCGGGTCGGCCAGGGGGAAAAACTGTTCCCCGTCCCGGCTGTCCAGCTCCAGGTTGACCAGCGGCGTCAGCTCATCCGGTGCGTCGCCCACGCTGATCTCCACCTCCCGCCAGCGCTCCACCGGCGAATGCGGGGAGCGCTGATTGACCACCAGCATCCGGATCCGGCCCCCGTCCCCGGCCAGTCGCAGGGGGGGCAGGGGGTCGCCCGCCTTCACCCGGGCCCGCATGTGCCCCCAATGCACCGAGCTGCCTGCAGAGCTCATGCCGTCGATCAGGTGGTCCAGGTAGATGTCGTTCCAGTCGTAGGGCAGCGGCTCGCCGGATTCCGGATCGATGAACCGGGCGCCGAGCCCCTCCCAGGCCAGATCCACCAGCCCACGGGCGGCGCGCGCGGCCTCCGGATCCACCTGCCGATCGATCACGGCGCGGGCCTCGCCGTCCACGGCGACCCGGGCCGTGCCCACCGACACCCCGGCCCGCACGAACAGGTAGACCGGGGACTCATCCGGGAGCCCGGCGGGGAGCGCCCAGGTGATGGGCAGGCTGGCCTCCTCCCCGGGAGCCAGGGCCACCCGGTCCGGCAGGTCACCTACCCCCCAGCCCGCATGGCTGGCGTGGGCCTCCAGATCGAGCTCGGCGGGCTCCTTACCCCGGTTGGCCAGCCGCAGCCGGGCATCCACGTACTGCTCGCCCCCGATCCAGGCCGCCACGCTCTCGGTGGCCGGCGACAGCGCCACTTCCACGGCGTCCCGAAGCCGGGCCCGCTCCGCCGAATCCGCTTGGAGCAGGGGATCGTCCAGCCGTACATCGATGTGGCCAAAGCGGCCCGACGTCAGCTGCAGGTACCATTGCCGGCCCCCCGGCAGCTCCACCCGGCGGGCGTAGGCGTTCTCCCGGTCGGGCTCCACCTCCTCCTGGGCCAGGGTCTCGCCGGCCTCATCCACGATCTCGAAGGCGGCCCGGGACAGGCGGTTGCCCCCCAGTGACGTGATGGTGACCGCCCGGGGCTCCTCGCCCACCGGCAGCTTGAACCACTGGTGGTCGGCCCCCATCTCGCTCTCCGGCAGCACGATCCGGCCATCCTCCGGCACCGGCGAGGCCAGGGTCAGGGCGGTGCTCACCGGGTGGCCGGCGTCGGTGGCCCAGGGATCGGTAATATCCACCCGGACCTGGTAGGTTGAAGCAGCGTTGCGATCACCCAACCGGAGGTAGTACTCCCCCGGCGGGAGGTACTGCGAGACCACCAGCGGCCCGTCGTCCCGGTCGAGGCGGCCGGTGCGCATCAACCGGTCCTCACCCCAGAACAGGGAGGCCCGCACCGCCCCCTCCTCCGGGGGCTCCAGAGTCACCACCACCCGGTTCCAGCCCGGCAGGCTGAACCGGAAGTGGTCCTCATCCCGGCCGGTGCCCAAGTCGGCCCGCATCGGCTCCCCGATCCGCAGGGCCGTTGCGGTCTCGAAGTCGTCGTTGGGCTCGATTTCCCAGCCTGGCTCCGGTTCCGACAACGGCTCGGCCGCCAGCCGGTAGCCGGTGTCCTCCCCCTCCAGGCGAACCCAGTACTCGCCGGGCATCAGCGCCATGCGGGTGAAGCCGAAGGCGCCGTCCATGCCTTCGCTGGCACTGGGCTCGCTCGCGCGCCACATGGCCGGCGAGCCGCCGTGGTAGAGGCGCAGCTCCTCCAGCCCGTCACCCCGGGCCCGGATCCGCCACAGCCGGTCGCCGTCCACCACCCGCAGGCGGAACCAGGCCATGCGCGCGCCGGCAAGATGGCCCTCCACCGCCTCCCCGGGGGGCAGCGGGGCAGCCCATTCCCGGATGTCGTTGGGTTCCACCGCCTGGTCGGCAGCGGGCTGCGCCACTGGGCGGAGCCTCACGGTCACCGGCTGCGGTTCGTGGCCCTCCCCTTCCGGGGTCAACCGCAGGTAGTAGTCGTCCGCCGCCAGCTGCAAGGCGTCGAACACCCCCTTGCCTGGGCCCTGACGGCAGGCCTCGTCCCCGGTGAACGGCTCGCCCAGGCACACCGCCACCGGGTAATCCTGGCCGGCGAGCACATCCACCGTCCACGCCTGCTCGACCGCTTGGGCGGGATCCAGGCTGAACCGGAAGTACAACGGTGAGTCCGGCTGCAGATCCACCTCGTAGTCCCGTTCCGGCGCCATCTCGAGCGCCTCGGCCAAGGTCCCGGCCACCACCTCCGGCCGCGGCTCGGGCCGGGCCGCGCCCGCCTCCAGCCGCACCATCACCCGCCCGATGGCCCCCCCGTCCTCCCGCTGCACCCTGATCCGGCTGCCCTCGGGCAGGATCTGGGAGGCCCACTGATGACCCAGTGGCGCGCCGGTGACCGGCTCGCCCAGAGGTTCCCCGTCGGCGTCCACCAGCTCGGTCGTCAGCGGTGCGTCCAGCTCACCCCGCAGCTTCACCCGCCAGAGCCACCGGTCCGCCTCCTCCAGCACCAGGGGCAGATCGGCGGCCTCCACGTTGAGCTGGAAAAACCAGTCCCGTCCGGCTTCCACCGCCAGCGCCTCGGTCGGGGTGTCCGACTCGGCGGTGGCGGCGATCCGGACCTCGGCCACCGGCTCCAGGCGGAACTGGTACTCGCCGCCGGCACCCCCGGCGGACAAGGTGATCAGGTACTCTCCGTGGGGGACCAGGAGCGGGCCGTGGGCGGCCACCGGTGCCCGGCGGGTGGCCCGCAGCTCCACCAGGTCCACTCGCTCATCGCCGGCTTCCGGCTCCGGCGCCGCACCGAACTCGGCCACGCCGGCCGGCTCCCCGCCACCGTCCCCCGGCTCGCCGAGGACCGCGGTCACATCGTCCTCGGTGCTGCTCTGCAGCTCCAGCCGCCAGAGATGGTCCGATTCGGTGTCGTCCACCGCCCACAGATACTTGTCCCGGTCGCCGTTACCCACCTCCCCCAGCAGCAGGGCCGCCCCGCGGAACGACTGGGCGGTCTCCAGGGTATCGTTGGGCTCCTGCTCGAAGATCACCTGGGGATAGGCGAGCGCAACGCCCACCGGCAGCAGGAGGCCGAAGACCGCCGACAGGCGCGGCAAGGCAAGCGGGAGCCCGGTGTGGTGCGGCATGGCGTGACCTCGGTCAGCAGGGATCGGGCATCAGCTCTTCCATGTTGATGTTGAATCGGGCCTGCCTGTCACTCGAACAATGCCCGCAGTGCGTCCTCCCTGGAGCGCACCGCCTGCAGATCCCCCTCCGGCACGTCCGGAACGGCTTCAGCCATCATGGCCATCTGCTGTTTCATGGCCGCGCGCATCTGGGCCTTCTGCGCCTCGTCCAGATGCGGGCTCTGGTCGATCTCGCGCAGGGCCTCGGCCATCTGCTGCTGCATCTCCGGCGATTGCGCCTGCATCTGCAGGGCGTAAAAAGCGCTGAAGATCCGGCCGCTGATCTCCGCCCAACGGTTCGTATCATCGAACCCGTGACGCCGCAGGATCGCCTGCACTTCGGAATGCTGCCGGGCCATGTCCGCCATCAGTTGCTGCATGTCCAGGTTCTGCGGGTCTTCCATGGAGGTCATATCATCGTCCATGGCCTCGGGCTGACGATCACCCCACTCGTTCAGCTCCTTCATGGCATCCATCCACCGGTCGACGGTGGGTCCGTCCAGCGCGTGGACCGGAGAAACGAGAAACATCACCAGCGCCGCCGCGGCGGCAACGGATTTAATTGCATGCATGGTCTTCTCCCGAAAGGGGTTCATATTGGGATATCGTGGGATATGCGGGTTAGCCGCCGGCGTCGGCGGGCGCCGGCTCCGCAGAGGCCTGCGTGCCCCTCCAGGCGAGCGCCTTCTGCTTGAGTTCTCCGAACTTGCCGGTGAGCTTCTCAAGGCGCGCCTCCCACTCGGCATTGGGCTCCTGCCCATTGGTCACCTTGAAAAAGACCTGCATCAGGGCAGTCATGCCGATAGGCTCGATCACCGCCTGCTTGACGCCCCAGGCAAGGACCAGGGCGATCAGGAGCGTCAGGGGTCCCGCGGTGCCCGGGAAGAGCGCCACGAGGCCGGCCACCGGCGCCAGGATGACCAGGAACACCAGGAAGGTCATGCCCCAGATGAAGAAAGCGAGGAAGAAGGCGTTTTTCAGAAACGCCTTGTAGTTCTGGGCATAGAGGATCAGTGCCGTGCGGCTCGACGCCCATGGGTTGTCTGAGCGCGTGCGGATGTTGTAGGCCAGGATCACCTCGTCCAGAAACGTGAGCGACAGGTTGATCACCGTGTTGATGAAACGCACCAGGCCCTTCATGCCGGGCACCGGCAGCAGCGAGGCAATGGTGAAGAAGGTGCGGTTGAAGATGCGCAGGATGCCCTTGATGAGCTGGTCCACCGCGAACAGCACGGAGGATTCCACGAACCGCTCTCGCACCACCTTCTGCGCGTGATCGATCTGGCCGCGTCCTTCGGGAAGAGCCTTCCCTTCCATGAGCTCCACCAGCACGGCAATATGCCCCGCCTTGACCATGTAGAGCAGGTACTCGCGCAGCATGTATACCACTGCGCCCACGACACCGAATCCGATGACCCCGCCCCAGATGCTGAATCCGCCCGGATTGTCGCCGATCATGCCGATGCCGTAACCCACGCCGGCGCCCGCGCCCGTGCCGATCACGTACGCCAGGGTGATACCGATATAGATCAGAAAACGGAAAACCAGGAAGGGCGCGGTACGCCGCAGGAGCCCGATGATTTCGATGATGCGAAAGTCCTTCAAGGGAACCGCTCCTTACTGCCTCAGGGCAGTGACGTCGAAGTGCACATCGACAGGGATGGTGTTGTCCGGATCCTCTCCCGCAGTCATGGATTCCACGTGAACGAACTCGCCCCGAAACCGTCCGCTCACGCGCGCCCGATCACCGTCTATCACGATCTCGTCGAGTTCCAGACCGGGCGCGTCGTTCGTGTTGTAATGGGGGAACATGCGCCGCCCGGGGAAATAGGCCACCTCGGCCCCTCCCATCGGTTGCCCGTTCATCAGCATGAAATTGATGGACAGGGCTCCTTGTGTCTCAAAACGTTCGGCCCGATGTCCCTGAACCGTGAAGCTCACGGCGTCCGGTCCGATCTCGCTGAAACTGGCCGACGACTGTCCCTGGCGCTCAAGGATGTGCCAAGTGCGCTGTTCTCCGTCGATGGTGCCCTGCATGGCGTCGGCGTGCACCGCGGACACCGACATCAGGATCAGCGTGACGACGCCTGCGAGCACCCGAATGCATCTGATTGCCATGCGCGCTTCCCTCCCCTTCATGTTTCTTCCGCTTAGGGGCTAGCCCTCTGCCCAGACCACCTCACCCTCGCGGTTGATGTAGGCGAGGCGCCCGTTCTCGGCGAACATCCTTCCGTGACCCGTGGTGATGGTGCCGCAGCCCCGCGCCCCCGGTTTCACCAGCAGCGCGCGCGCGAGCCCGTTGTGAAACGGACGGATGCCGCAGAGATCATCGCGTTGTGTGAACTCTTCGAGCACCTCCTCGCCGTCCGTATTGATGAAGCGGTATTGGCGGTCGCGGTCTTCCACCAGCGCCACGCCGTCGGAGAACGGATGAGCCTCCCGGAAGGGCCCGTCGATGACCACGTTGCCCTCACGATCGATGTAGAACCATTCGCGCAATCCATGACGCACCGGCGCGAGTCCGTCCCGGAAGGGCCCCGCGCCGCGAAAGTCCGAGGCAATTGCCCACTGCCCGTCGCGATCCGCATATCCCCAGGCGGAGCGGCTCTCGGCGGCGACGGCAAGTCCGTCGGAGAACGGTCCCACTTCGTCGAAACGCGCCTCGATCACCACTTGACCGTCGAGATCGAGAAACCCCTGGGGCTCGCGCATCCCACGTCCGTGCTGATAGGCAACCAGCCCCTCCGAGGGGGACAGCAGATGATGGAAGCCGGCATCGACGAGATGCTCGTCGCCGTCCCGGTCAATCAGGTAACAGCCCTCCGTGCGGCTGCAGACCGCGGCGTGACCTTCGCGAAACGGGGAGATCGGCGGGTCGACAAACCTGTACTGACCACCCAGCGTGCGCCGCCCCATCGAGCGGATGAATGGCTCCCTGACCCACGCGCCCTCGCCGTCGATCACGCCCCACTTTTCACCGTCAAAGACGGCCGCACGACCCTCGGAAAAGACCTCGGCCTGGGTGAAACGCGGCTCGACGACCCACTCGCCTTGACGGTCGATGTAGCCCCACTGTTCGCCCTGGGGCGCCGGAAACAATCCCTCGGCCTGCACCGGTGCGAGGGTCAGCATCATGGCCGCGAACGAAGCCATGATCCACGATGATCTCTCTGCCCGCATATCTCCCCATCCAGCCATTGCGGCTGTTGATCTGAGACGCAACCGTGGTTTCAGGTCGCGTGCGTTTATTCTCCTGCCATAGGCTAACCGCCGGCCGGCGAGGGGCCATCGCCCCAAACAGGGGTAATCGTCACCCCCGTTCGGGGGTAGGGACGAGAAAGCCGCCGATGAGCGGCATGTTTCAACGGACGAGTTGACGCTCAGCCCGTATACCTCGCCGCCCTTCTACTGCGGCCGCCCATCCGCTCGCAGTGACGCCCTCGTTACGAACGGTGGTGAGATATGCCGGCCAGCACCTCGGCCGCGGTATGAAAGGATCCGCACACCAGGATCCGGTCGGCGCTACCCGCACGGGCGCAGGCCGCCCTGTAGGCGTCGCGGACCTGCTCATGGCAGAACACAGGCACGGCCACCCGGCTCCGGATGTGTTCGTAGAGGTCACGGGCCCCGGCAGCCCGAGGCAGCTGCGGCAGGCCGGCGGCAAACCAGCAGTCGATTTCCGGCGCCAGCGCCGTGATCACGCCTTCCATGTCCTTGTCGGCCATCATCGCGATGACGGCGAAGGTCTGTCCGGGGACGGGCGTCTGCGCCAACGTGGCCGCAAGGGCCTTCGCTCCGAGCGGATTATGGGCCACGTCGACGATCACCGATGGCGCGTTGCGAATCTCCTGAAAGCGTGCCGGAAGGCGCACGTCCCGAAGTCCGCGGCACACTTGGGACCGCTCCACGGGGAGCGCGGTCAGCAGCTGATGCACCGCGGCCAGCGCGCAGGCCGCGTTGTTCAACTGGATCTCTCCGGCCAGCGCCGGCAGGGGCAGATCCGTCCAGGCAGGGCCGTGCGCCGAATGCCAGTCCCAGGCAGTCGGCCCCCGCCGCCGCCAGCCGAAGGCCGTGCCGAGCGGCATCCAGTGCGCGCCCAGGCGCTGCGCCGTTGCCGGCACACTGTCGGGCGGCTCCGGGTCGCCGCAGATGGCCGGACGGCCGGCACGGAAGATGCCGGCCTTCTCCGCGCCGATGCCTTCGCGGTCCGCACCCAGCCACTGCTGATGATCGAGCCCGACGGAGGTGATGATGGCCGCGTCGGCATCAACGATGTTGACCGCGTCCAGCCGCCCGCCGAGACCCACCTCCAGGATCATCACGTCGACACGGGCGTCCTGGAACAGCCACAGGGCGGCGAGCGTCCCGAACTCGAAGTAGCTCAGGGTCTCGTCACCCCGAGCGGCGTCGATGTGCGCGAATGCCTCGCACAGGCGTGCATCGTCCACCGGCACGCCATTCAGGCGGACGCGTTCGTTGTAGCGCAGCAGGTGCGGGGAGGTGAACATGCCCGTGTCGTAGCCGGCGGCCCGATAGATGGCCTCCAGCATGGCCGTCGTCGAACCCTTGCCGTTGGTGCCACCCACGGTGATCACCGGACAGGGGGGATGCAGGAGGTCTGGCCCGCATATCTCGCCACCGTTCGTAGCGAGCGGATCGGCGGCCGCAGTAGAAGGATGGTGAGGTATGCGGCCCAGCCGCGCCGCCACCCGGGCCACGCGTTCCAGCCCCAGGTCGATGGGCTTCGGGTGCAGGGTTTCCTGCCAGGCCAGCCACTCGCCGAGAGTCTCAAAACGCATGGGGTCAGTGCGGGGCAAACCCGCAGGAAGGATCAGGCTTCCGGTGCGGGCCGGCGCATCATCATGGCCAGCAGGGAGCCAATGCGGTCGCGCATCTCCCGGCGGTCGATGATCAGGTCAATGGCACCCTTCTCCACCAGGAACTCGGCACGCTGGAAACCCTCGGGCAGTGTCTCGCGCACGGTCTGCTGGATCACGCGGGGGCCCGCGAAGCCGATCAGGGCGTTGGGCTCGGCCACGTTGATGTCACCCAGCATGGCGAGACTGGCGGACACGCCGCCCATGGTGGGATCGGTCATCACCGAGACGAAGGGAACACCCTTGGCGCGCATCCGGCCAAGCGCCGCACTGGTCTTGGCCATTTGCATGAGCGAGAACAGCGCCTCCTGCATGCGTGCACCGCCACTGGCGGAGAAACACACCAACGGGGTGTTCTCCCGGACCGAGGTGTCCACCGCCCGCACGAAGCGCTCACCCACCGCGGAACCCATGGATCCGCCCATGAACGAGAAGTCGAAGGCCGCCGCCACGGCGGGCACGCCCTTGACGCGGCCCTTGATGGCCACCAACGCATCCTTTTCGCCGGTGCTCTTCTGGGCAGCGGAGAGGCGATCCCGGTACTTCTTGCTGTCGCGAAAACGCAGAATGTCCAGCGGTTCGACGTCGGCCGCGATCTCCTCGCGCTCATCCTCGTCGAGGAAGGTGTCGAGGCGGCGCCGTGCACCCATGCGCATGTGGTGAGCGCACTTCGGACACACGTCCAGATGCCGTTCCACCTCGGGTCGATAGAGCGTGGCACCGCAGCCGTCGCAGCGCAGCCACAGGCCCTCCGGCACCGCGCGCTTTGTGGTGGCGTCTGTGCGGATTCGCGAGGGGACGAGTTTTTCAAACCAGCTCATAGGGGCGATTCAAAGTTCAAGATTCAAGATTCAAGATTCAAAGGGGACGGCTTCAGATCCGACATCGGGGCTTCATCGGGCAGTGTCACCCTTTGAACCTTGAATATTGAATCTTGAATTCGCCTTCCCTCTACCCCATGGCCTTGCGCATACCGGCGAGCAGTTCGCTCACCGCCCGGCGCCCGGCTTCGGGGTCGTTCTCATGTTCGGCGATTCGCCTGACCAGGGCGCTGCCCACGATCACCGCGTCGGCCACGGCGGACACGCGCGCCGCCGACTCCGCATCGCCGATACCAAAGCCGACGCCCACGGGCAGGTCGGTGTGCGAACGAATGGCGGCCACCTTGCGCCCCACCTCGTCCACGTCGAGCGTCGCGGCGCCGGTGACGCCCTTGAGCGACACATAGTACACGAAGCCCGAGGCGGCGGCGCAGATGCGTCGGATGCGTGCCTCGTGACTGGTCGGCGCCAGCAGATAAATGGGGTCGATGTCCCGGGCACGCAGTGCCTGCACCAGATCGTGGCCCTCCTCGGGCGGCAGATCCACGGTGAGCAGCCCATCCACCCCGGCCGAGGATGCCGCATCGGCAAAGGCCTCGTAACCCATGATCTCCACGGGATTGAGATAGCCCATGAGCACCACGGGGGTATCGCCGTCCTTCTCGCGAAAGGTCTTCACCATGCCGATCACCTGGCGCAGGCTGACGTGATGACGCAGGGCCCGCTCGCAGGCCTGCTGGATCACGGGGCCATCGGCCATGGGATCCGAGAAAGGAACGCCCAGTTCGATGATGTCGACCCCGGCCTCGACCATGGCATGCATCAGGGGCACGGTGTTGTCCGGATTCGGGTCTCCGGCCGTCACGTACGGAATCAGGGCCTTGCGGCCCGCCGCACGCAGGGCCTCAAAACGGGGGGCGAGACGGCTCACAGCTCGATTCCTTCCCGTTGCGCAACGGTGTTGATGTCCTTGTCGCCGCGGCCCGACAGGTTGATGATGATGATCGCGTCGCGCGCCATCTGCGGTGCCAGCTTCATGACATGGGCCACCGCATGGCTGGACTCCAGGGCGGGAATGATGCCCTCGGTTCGGGTCAGGTGATGGAACGCCGCCATGGCCTCTTCATCGGTGACCGACACGTAATGCGCCCGCCCCGAATCCTTGAGCCAGGCGTGCTCCGGGCCCACGCCAGGATAGTCCAGGCCGGCGGAAACCGAATGGGTCTCGATGATCTGGCCGTCCGCATCCTCCATGAGATAGGTGCGGTTCCCGTGCAGCACGCCGGGGCGCCCTGCACACAGCGGCGCGGCATGACGGCCGGTCTCGATGCCCTCGCCCGCCGCCTCCACACCATAGAGCGCCACGGATTCGTCTGCGAGGAAAGGATGGAACAGGCCGATGGCGTTCGATCCGCCGCCGACGCAGGCCACAAGTGCATCGGGCAGACGACCCGTGCGCTCCAGGCACTGGGCGCGGGCCTCGCGGCCGATGACCGACTGGAAATCCCGTACCATGGCCGGATAGGGGTGCGGTCCGGCCACCGTGCCGATGATATAAAAGGTGTTGTCCACGTTGGTGACCCAGTCGCGCATGGCCTCGTTGAGCGCATCCTTCAGGGTGCGCGAACCGGATTTCACCGGCACCACATCGGCGCCCAGAAGGCGCATGCGGTACACGTTGGGTGCCTGGCGCTGGATGTCCTCGGCACCCATGTAGACCACGCACTCCAGGCCCAGTCGGGCCGCCACGGTGGCGGTGGCCACCCCGTGCTGACCGGCACCGGTCTCCGCGATGATGCGCGTCTTGCCCATGCGCTTGGCCAGCAGGGCCTGACCGATGGTGTTGTTCACCTTGTGGGCACCGGTGTGGTTCAGGTCCTCACGCTTGAGGTAGACCTGCGCCCCGCCCAGCTCCCGGCTCAGGCGTTCCGCGTGGTAGAGCGGGCTCGGGCGGCCCACGTAATCGGCCAGATCCGCGTCCAGTTCGGCCAGGAATTCGGGGTCACCCAGGTAGCGGTCATAGGCCTCGCGCAATTCCTCCAGAGGCTCCATGAGCGTCTCTGAAACAAACTGCCCGCCGTAGGGGCCGAAATGCCCATGGGCATCCGGGTAGGCGTTCCAGTCCAGCGGCTTCTTGGCTTCAGGGATTGCAGTCAACGCGTCTCACCTCATCTACAAAGGCGCGGATGCGCTCGGGATCCTTGATCGCCGGTCGCGCCTCCACGCCGCTACTCACATCCACGGCCCACGGGCGCACGCGGCGCACCGCCTCGGCCACGTTGTCCGGATTGAGCCCGCCGGCCAGCACCAGGCAATGGCGCAGATCCCGGGGAATACGCCCCCAGTCGAAAGTTTCGCCCGTGCCGCCGACCCGGCCGTTGCCGTGGCTGTCCAGGAGAAAGCCGGCCGCCTCCGGGTAGGCATCCATATAGGCCACCGGGTCCGTCCCCTCCGCCATGGGCACGGCCTTGAGGTAGGGACGACCGAACCGGCCACAATAAGCGGGCGACTCGCTGCCGTGGAACTGCAGCAGGTCCAGGGGCACCTGTTGCAGGACTGCGGCCACCGTCTCCGACGGCGCATCCACGAACAACCCCACGCGGCTCATGAAGGGCGGCAGGGCGAGTGCGATCTCCCGCGCGACCTCCGGCGACACCGCCCGCGGGCTCTTGGCGTAGAACACGAACCCCACCGCGTCCGCCCCGGCCTCGGCGGCCGCCAGGGCATCCTCCACACGGGTGACGCCGCAGATCTTGACCCGGGTGCGGGGGGGTGCCATGGGTGTTCGCCAGGGAGTTCACGGAGAAGAGGTACACTACCAGAAATCAGGGGGTTGTACTAAGTGTGGGGGCTGGGGGCATGGGTTTTCCGATATAGGCCCGACCATCACTCGGTGCGGGTGCTCTGACGTCCATTGCCTCAGTCAAAGACGTTTCGATCCGGCTATCGCCGGCTCGAGTTACTTTTC
>NZ_MVBK01000104.1:19106-22611 GCF_002000365.1 Thioalkalivibrio denitrificans
AGCGCCGACGCGCCGCATCCGTGCGGCGCCCCTTCGGGCTTTTACCCTCGAAGCCTGCGCTACTCGGTGCGCCATAGGGGAGAAGGTCAACACCGCTTCGAGTGGCATCGGGGCAACATTGATATCGATGCCTTCATCATTGGCCGTGCCTAACCCGGTTCGGCCGGAGGGCCGCCCTCCAGGGAAACCCAGAGGCCCCAATACCCAGTACCCCGTTCATGCTCATCGAAGGGGTCTTGATCTTTCCCCGTATGGCTCGCCGAGCACGGGGGTGTTGCGGGGTACACTCACCCAAGCCCTGACCAGGTCGCATTCAGCGGGTCGCAGACCGGTCAGATGCAAGGCGCGGCCTCGCAGGAATGGCCCGGTCCTTTCAAGAGGGCGCAACGCCGCAGATGACCGGTCTGCGGCCCGCCCGAAGGGAGCCACACACACGGCCCGGCTCTGCGTTGCGGCGCTTGACAAGGGCTTGCCATTGCCTGCGCACCGCGCCTTGATCCGGGCCGTGTGTGTGGCTCTGAATGCGGCCTGGTCAGGGCTTGGGTGAGTCCGCCCGTCAGGGGCGCCGCACGGATGCGGCGCGTCGATCGTCAGGCCATGGATGGCCTGTCGATCGACCCCCCGCAACGCGCCCGCGCGCAGGGCACCCCGAAGGGGCGAGACATCCGGGTGTCGTTTCTTTGGTCCCTTTCTTTGGACAAGCAAAGAAAGGAACTCGAGCCCCGCGCAGCGGGGTTCGAAACGCCTTTGACTCTGACTTTGACTTTGACTTTAACCACCGAATGCCCATCTGCGGCATCAAAACTCCGGCAACACCGGCTCCAACACAATCCCCGTCTCCGCCTCATACTCCACATGCACCAGATACAACCCATGTGGCGATGCCGTCACGCCACCGAGGGTGCGGTCGCGGGCATGGAGGACCTCGGACACCCACTCCATAGGCCGATCGCCTTCCCCCACCGCCATGAGCACACCCGCGATGTTGCGCACCATGTGATGCAGGAAGGCGTTGGCGTGCACGTCCAGGTAGATGAAATCGCCACGACGGCTCACGTCCAGGGACAACAGGGTACGCACCGGGCTTTTCGCCTGGCAGCCGACGGCCCGAAAGCTGGTGAAATCCCATTCTCCCAGGAGCCGCTGTCCCGCCTCGTGCATGAGGCCGGCATCCAGGGGCCGGTGATGCCAGCTCACCTTTCGGTGCAGTACACCGGGGCGCACCCAGCGGTTGAAGATCACGTAGCGATAACGCCTGCTTCGGGCGGAGAATCGCGCGCTGAAGCCGGGATCCATCTCCCGGGCCCAGAGCAGGCTGACCTGCGGTGGCAGGTGACTGTTGCCGCCCAGAATCCAGGAGCGCTCGGTGCGCTCGGCATCGGTGTCGAAATGAATTACCTGACAGGTCGCGTGCACCCCGGCATCGGTTCGACCCGCGCAGACCACTTTCACCGGCTGATTGGCCACCTTCGAGAGCGCCTGCTCCACGCAGGCCTGAACACCACGGGCATGTTTCTGGCTCTGCCAGCCGCAAAAATCGGCGCCGTCATATTCGAGACCCAGGGCGAGGCGTTTCATGCGCGGACGGTCAGATCGGACGCCAGACGGCGAGTATCAGCAGAGGGAGGAGCCAGGCGCAGAGGAGCAGCCATTGGCGCCAGGGCGGGCGGCCCGGTATGTGGATCTCAAGGGGCGAAAGAGGCGCTTCCCGGGCCCGTTCGATGACCCGTTGCAGCAACGCGCTCGCCCGGCCAGGCCACGAGGCTTGGGCCGCACCGCCGGTTGCCGCGCGTGCCTCGGAAACCATGGGTTGCAGCCTTGGCACGGTATCCAGTGTCAACGCCAGGCGCACCGCAAAGCGCTCACTGGGAAATCCGACCCGGGCCAGCGGGGCTGTCAGCCACAACAGACCCGCGACCAGTTCCTCCCTGCTGCTGCGACTGAGCAACCAGACCACCGCGCCGACAACGATGACGAGCACGGCCGCGCGGGCCAGCCCTTCGATTAGGCCCTCCAGCGAAGGCGACAGGACGCCTGCCGCAGGGAGCAGTTCACGCCCCGGCGTGAACCAGCCGTAGAGCAGGACAATGGACAGGAACAGCCAGCGCAGGCGCCGGTTGAGTTCGTAACAGCGGCGCCATGCCTCGCGCCCGAGCCCGGAGAGCAGCACCGTGACACCCAGCGCGGCGACGACTCCGGCCAGGATGCCTCCGCGAGCCACCAGCGGGATAAACAGGATCACGCCCAGTATGCGCAACGCGGGATGCATATCTGTGCCGGGATGCGGAATGTGACCGGATGATAACGCATCCGGCGTCTGCTGCCGCCGCCAGCCCGCCGGCGGCGGGCGCAGCGCCCATCAGACGGTCAGGGCGCCTTTGGCGGCTTGGGTGCTCACCGCCCGGGGTTACCCGAGCTGATCAATCAGGGACTGCGCCTCACGCTTCTGCTCGTCGTTACCCTCGGTGAGCACCTCTTCCAAGGTGCTGCGGGCGCCTTCGGAATCGCCCATGTCGATGTAGGCCCGCGCCAGATCCAGCTTGGTGCTCACCTCATCACCGGACGGCAGATCTGCTGATTCCTCGTCGGGTGCGAGCAGGTCGTCCTCCGCCTCCGCACCGCCCATGAAATCGATGTCGGAGAAGTCCTCGTCCAGGATCTGGGTGTCGTCCTCGGGCATGTCCGCACCAGTCGGCAGATCGGCCGGCTCGCTTTCCCCCAGGACCGTGTCGTCGAGGTTGATGTCCGGTTCACCGGACACACCCAGGTCGGGCAACTCCTCGAGCTTGGTCTGGTCTTCCCCGGACGGCGGGGCCTCGGCAGCCGGCGACTCCGGCTCGGCACCCTCCGTACGCACGGCATCCTCGTCGAGGACGTCGACGTCGAGACTCTCGGCATCCAGTTCCAGATCACCCAAGTCAAACTCAAGGGCGTCGTCTTCAGCGGAAACGGGTGCCTCGTCGGTCGATTCCTCCAGCAGCGTATCGGCCGCCTCATCGCCCTCGATACGCTCTGCCTGAGCGGATTCGGGCTCATCCAGGTCGGCTTCGAGATCCACGTCTTCGAGCGTATCCTCCAGTTCCTCCATGCCCAGATCCAGATCCACTTCCGGGGTCGACCCGCTCTCGGACAGAGCCAGGCTCGGCGCGCCCGAGAACAGCGGATTGTCCGGATTCAGATCCTGACCCATGGCCTGCACGCGCTCCCACAACTCACTGGGCCGCCCGGCCAACGCTTCATTCATGCGTTCGGCATTGGCCTCGAAGGCCTCGGTGTTGCGCGTGGCGTAGTGCGTCTCGGCCAGTTTGAAGCGGTAGTCGATACGCTCCGGATGCTCCTCCACAGCCTTGTTCAGCAGGTCCTCGGCCTGGCTGTACAGCCCGTAAGCCAGGTATACATCCACTTCGGCGATGGTGTCGTCGTTGGTGATCTCCTCGTGTTCCTCGGAAACCACGGCGGGGGACTCGCCGTGGTTTCCGAGGAACACGAGGAGATCACCAACGAC
>NZ_MVBK01000105.1:0-1588 GCF_002000365.1 Thioalkalivibrio denitrificans
AAAAGCCTCGACGCAAAGACGCGAAGACGCAAAGGGTTCGCAAAGAAGACTCTTGATCTGACTTCTGAACCTTTGCGTCACTGCGTCTTTGCGTCGCGGTTTCAGAGCCGCCGGATCGACGCCCTCACTGATAAAGCGCGGGGTTATTGGGTCGCGGCGGCTGGGCAGGCAGTTTGATGAAGGCGTAGCCGGAATCCGCGTGACAGACCATGCACTGCCCGCGCATCTGCTCGAAGGAACGGAAGAAGCGCTGATCATCCTGCGCCTCGATGGCCTCTTCCATGCCCTCGAAGCCCTCATCGAGGAACTTCTGAATATCGGCCGCGCGGCCGGGGCGGGTCACCGCATTGCGGCGCAGGGCGCCCTGCATTTCCGCCATCTGATAACCCGCATACTCCCACTGGCCCTGTCGTGCCGCCCAATAGAGGTTGTTATAGCGCTCTCCCACCTGGAGCATGATGGCCGCCGTATTGGGCATGGCCCGAATCAACTGCTCCAGCTTCTCCGCGTCGCTGCCGTCACGACGCCAGTCATCGGCGAGGGCGGCAGAAGAGGCCAACATCCCGGCAAGTATCAATACGATCCATTCCTTCATTTCACTTATCTCCATCATTGCGATTCACAAACGAGCTATTCGATGACACAGACAGGAAACCGCATATGTGGTGACATATGCAACCCCGCATACGTGTCTTTTCTGAAACATCCTCACCATCCATCACGCCTGCACATTTCCAGACACGCGGTCTATCATGGCCGTCTCCAGTTCCTGACAGGGGTAACACGTGGAAGCATGGCTGGCCTACCTGGCCCTGGGGGCGGTGGCGGGGGTGATGGCGGGCCTGCTCGGCGTGGGCGGCGGACTGATCATCGTTCCGGTGCTGGTGTGGCTGTTCATCCACCAGGGAGTTGAACCGGGCATCATCACGCACCTGGCCATCGGCACCTCGTTGGCCACCATCCTACCCACGGCCATCTCCTCGGCCCGCACCCATCACCTGCACGGCGCGGTACGCTGGGACCTGGTGGCAAAGATTGCGCCCGGTGTCATGCTGGGCGCCCTGGCCGGGGCCACGCTGGCGGAGTTCCTGAGTTCGGATACATTGCGCCGCGTGTTCGGCGCCTTCGAGATCGCGCTCGCCATCTACATGTTCCTGAACATTCGGCCTGCACCCCACCGGCCCCTGCCGGGTACCGCGGGTCTCGCAAGCGGCGGGGGCGTGATCGGACTGGTGTCTGCACTGCTGGGCATCGGCGGCGGCTCCCTGAGCGTGCCCTACCTGGTGTGGTTCAACGTGGCCGTGCGTCATGCCATTGGCACCGCGGCCGCGGTCGGCCTACCCATCGCCCTCGCCGGCGCCGGCGGATTCGTCTTCCATGGCTGGGCCACGGAGGGTCTGCCCGACTGGAGTCTGGGCTACGTGCACGGCCCCTCGCTGCTCGGCATCGCCATCGCCAGTTTCCTCACCGCCCCCATCGGCGCCCGCCTCACCCACCGGCTTCCGGTTCCGCTGGTACGCAAGCTGTTCGCGGTGCTGCTGATGGTGCTGGGCATCAGGATGCTGATGTAGTTGTCAGTTGTCAGTTG
>NZ_MVBK01000105.1:1655-14640 GCF_002000365.1 Thioalkalivibrio denitrificans
TTGTCAGTTGTCAGTTGTCATGAGCCTGAGTCCTGCAGAGAGTTTGTCAAGGGGCCTTCAACAACTGACAACTGACCACTGACCACTGACAGCCCTCACCCCACCCAGCCGTACCAGAGCGGCAATGTCACCAGCGCGAGCGCCGTGGTCACGGTGACCGCCGCGGCATAGACCGACGTATCCAGGCGGTAGCGGTCGCAGAAGACGAGGCCGAGCACCATGCTGGGCATGGCCGCCTCCAGGACGGTGCCTACCAGCAGGTCGCCTTCGAGTCCCAGCAACCGCGCAAGGCCCCAGGCCCAGAGCGGCATGACGAACAGCTGTACGGCCACCAGCGGCGCGAGCATGGCCGCATACCCCACCCGCCAGTGCCGGATGCACAGCGCCAGGCCCAGGGCGAAGAGCATGAGTGGCGCGACGCCATTGGCCAGCAGAGTGAACCAGCTCTCAAGCCAGGGATGCAGCGGCACCCCCCCGACGTTGAAGACGATACCTACCGCGGCCGCCCACAGCGCCGGTACGCGCAGCAGCGCGGCCAGGGGATTGAGCGGGGCATCATCCGCTTCGCCAAAGTGACGGGCCACCAGCAGACCCACCGTCATGAGCAATGGCAGACAGGCGAACAGGTCGTACTGGATGGCGATGGAACGGCCCAGTTCGCCGAACAGGCTCTCCAGTACCGGCAGGCCCAGATAGACGGCATTGGGAAAGGACGCGGCCAGGATCATGGCGCCGGTCACGGCACGGCTCTGGCCGCAGGCTCGGCACCCCGCCCAGACGATGGCCATGCACACCAGAATGGCGCTTGAGGCCACCGCGGCGATGCGCAGGGAATCGAGCCCCAGCGGCGCGCGCCACATGACCATGAGCACCAGCGCCGGCAGCAGAAGGTGATACACCACGTTGGTCAGCACCCGCCGCGTGGTGTCCGCATCCAGCCCCGCGGGCTGCACCAGCCGCCAGATCACGCCGCACACGATCAACGCCGCCATCTGGCTGGTCACGAAGAACATGGCTCAGGTCCTGTTCCGGATATCAACCACGAAGCTTACGACGGGCACAAAGACAAAACCTGAAAACAGTTCTCTCGCGAAGACGCAAAGCACGCCAAGAAAACCTGAATGATTGAATCAATGAGGCGGGTTGTGCCTGCGGACTTGATTCCTTTGACGTCCGGCGGCGCCCATGGGGCGCCCTATTTTCAAAGCTCTCCTTGGCGTGCTTTGCGTCTTCGCGAGAGGAATATCTTCTTGTCTTACCGGGGAAGGAGATTCAGCCTTCGCCCTGTTGGGCCTGCTGCGTCTTGATGTCCTCGTGCACCTGGGCCATGTCCAGATCGCGGACCTTGCCGATCACGTCCTCGAGCTGGGAGGCGGAGAGCATGCCGGGCTGGGCGAAGATGATCACCTGCTCGCGAAAGATCATCAGCGTGGGGATCGAACGGATCTGGAAGTGGGCGGCCAGGGCCTGCTCCTCTTCCGTGTTGATCTTGGCAAACACCACGTCCGGATGATTGTCCGAGGCCGCCTCGAAGATGGGCGCAAAGGCGCGGCAGGGCGCGCACCAGGGCGCCCAGAAGTCGATGATGACGATGTCGTTGCCGGTGACGGTGGACTCGAAGTCCGCCTGGGTGAGTTCGATGACGGGCATGTTGATTTCCGGATATGAATGGGGGGAGCGGGCAGATAAGACGCCCGGCTGAGAATCGCATGATACCTTACCAGCGTCTGACCATGGGGTGTCAAACGGGCCGGGTTGTTCAGAGCCAAGCCGAGAGACGTAGGGCGGACAAGCGAAGCGCATCCGCCATGCCTCAATCCGGTGCGCCGGATGCGGCTGCGCCTTATCCGGCCTACGATCTGCATCGTAGGAGCCCAGCCCCCTGGGCGAACCGGCCGTAGGTGCAATGTTCGCCCAGGGGGCTGGGCTCCTACGAAAATGCCCATGCATTGCAGCGATCCACCTCCCGCATGAACAACGTGATGTGCGGACTAACCCAGATTCAGCATGGCATCCCGAAGCATGAACAGGCGCGACAGCGGATCGTCGCACTCCAGCATCTGCTGCTTGACCTCGAGACTGACGGGCAGCAGTTCCGCAAGCCGGGCGCCCACCCAGACCGCGTCGCCCGCATCGCGCGACAGTTCGGCGTAGGGCGGCCCCAATTCGGAGAGCAGTCGCTCCAGCAGCGCGGCCAGTCCGAGAAACTCCTCGGGCAGGGGCGTTGCGGGCGGCTCCTCGAGGTACGCCACCTCACCCATGACCAGACGGTTCGGCTCGACCCACGTACGCAGAATCCGGAAACGCTGCTCACCCCGGGCGGTGATGCCCAGCAGCCCGTCCGGCCGGCCTTCCCAGTCGGCGATCACGGCCCGCGTGCCCACTGTGTGAACCTCCGCCGCTGCGCCCACCTCGGACCCGTCACGGATGGCGCAAACGCCGAAACCCGTTTCCGTACGCAGGCAGTTGCGCACCATGTCGATGTAGCGGGTCTCGAAGATGCGAAGCGGCAGGATCCCACCGGGGAAGAGCACCGTCCCCAGGGGAAACAACGGCAACGTGATCACTCGTGCGGTTCCTGCGCGTCGCCCCAGCGGGGGATCAGGTCGTTGGGCACGTGCAGGTGATCCAGCACCCGCGACACCATGAAATCCACCAGATCGTCCACGCCCTTCGGCTTGTGGTAGAAGGCCGGGTTGGCCGGCATGATCACCGCGCCCATGCGCGAGAGCTTGAGCATGTTCTCCAGGTGCACCTCGGACAACGGCGTCTCGCGCACCACCAGGATCAGGGGACGGCGCTCCTTGAGCACCACGTCGCCCGCGCGTTCCGCAAGGCTCCTGCTGGCGCCCGTGGCGAGCGCGGACAGGGTCGCCGTGGTGCAGGGGCACACCACCATGGCATCCGGCGGCGATGAACCGCTGGCCAGGGGTGCGGTCCACTGCTCCCGGTCATAGACCCGGAGCTGCCCTTCCCGGGCGCCGTAACGCGCCGTAAGAAAACGCTCGATCTCGCTCATGCGGCCCGGCAGGGAGAGATCCGTCTCCATGCCGATCACCACCTGCGCCGGCCGGGAAAGCATGAGCGAGACCTGCACGTCCGCCCCGAGCAGACACTCGAGCAAACGCAGGCCGTACTGAGCGCCGGAGGCGCCGGTCATGGCCAGGGCGACGGTGCGGGGCACGCTTGTGGTAAAGGACATGGGCTTTCCCGGGCTGCCGGCGCGAAGGGCCGGAAAGGTTCAAAGATAGGCAATCAGACGGCCGCTGACCAGCACACCCAACCAGGCCGAGACGGACACCAAGGCCACCAGCCTGGCCCGCCACGGCGCCCGGGTAAGCCGGTTCCATCGGTACAGATGGCGCAGGCACCAGCGGTGGAACACCAGTGCGTTGATGCCGGCCGCAACCACCAGGCCCATCTTGATCCAGAACACCGGCTGCATACCGATATCCACGGCCTGGGTGGCGAGCAGCATGAAGCCGGTGATCGCGGCCATGCCCATGCCGATCCAGGCAGCCGGAAGCAGGAAGCGACCCAGGTCATCCACGGCCAGGTGGTCGTGGCGCCCCAGCACGCGCAGGTCGAACAGGAGCACGGAGACCAACAGCATCGCGAAACCGAGGATGTGGAGGATCTCGACCGAAGGATAAAGCCAGAGTGACTCGCGCATCAGGCGACCGAGGCCGCTGTCCTCGAGCCACACCAGCGCGACCGGGGCATGCTCGGCATGCCCCTCCATCAGCGACGCATCTCGAAGGTTTCGTCGCCGACCATGACGCGCTCGACACGGATCTCGTCCTCAATGGTGCGATGGGGATGTCCGACGACGGTGACTTCCGTGCCTTCCGGCACCCGCTCCGGCAGCAACCCCCGGTTGCGCGTGCGCGTGGGCGGGGCGAGCACCACGGTCCAGCGCTTCTCTCCGGTGTTGATCACCAGTTCGGCATGGGGCCACTCGAAAACGGCGGACACAACCGTTCCCGTCAGTGTCAGTTCCACCTCGCCGTCGTAACTGCTCCAGCCGTGGTGTGCCAGGGCGGACATGGAGGCTGTGGCAAGCAGCAGGGCTGCAACGAGTCCCGAGAGGATTTTCATGGGCTCACCTCATTTGCCTGAAGACTGTCCCAGAACTGCGGCGGCAGCGGGATCCGCACAAGCATACCGTCAGTAGCGGTCGTGCCGCCACGGCAAGCGGATCGTCAGAGTGCATCCAACAGCCGGTCGTGCAATCCACCAAAGCCGCCATTGCTCATGATCAGCACGTGGTCTCCGGGCCGTGCTTCCCGGCATAGTGCTTCGAGTATCCGGTCAGTATCGGAAAAGGTGGCGGCGGAAGGAAGTGCCGCCACCACCGGTGCCATATCCCAATCCAGGTCGGCCGGGGCGTGAAGGTACACCGCATCAGCCGCGCGCAGGGAAGCCGCCAGCCGGTCGCGGTGCACGCCCATGCGCATGGTATTGGAGCGTGGATCCAGCACCGCGAGGATGCGCGCATCCCCCACCCGTGCACGCAGGGCCTCGAGGGTGGTGGCAATGGCGGTGGGATGATGAGCGAAGTCGTCGTAGACACGGATCCCGCCCCTTTCACCGCGCAACTGCAGGCGACGCTTCACGTTGCGAAAGGCCGCCAGTGCCGCGATGCCCTGCTCCACCGGCACGCCCGCGTGACGCGCCGCAGCCAGCGCTGCCAGCGCGTTGGCCGCGTTGTGCCGTCCGATCAGATCCCAGTTCAGTTCGCCGCTGGGCTTGCCGGCCAGATGAATGCGCAGGCTCGAGAAATCCGGGGTCAGCGGCTCGGCCTGCCAGTCGCCGGGACCCTCCACCGCGAACGTCTCCAGCGGCGTCCAGCAGCCCCGCGTCAGCACCCGCTTCAGATTGTCGTCGGTGCCGTTGCGGATGATGAGTCCCTCGCCGGGCACCGTGCGCACCAGGTGATGAAACTGGGTTCCGATGGCGGCCAGGTCCGGAAAGATGTCGGCGTGGTCGTACTCCAGGTTGTTGAGCACGAGAGTGCGGGGGCGGTAGTGGACGAACTTGGAGCGCTTGTCGAAGAAAGCGGTGTCGTACTCGTCCGCTTCCACCACGAAGAACGGCGCCTCGCCGAGACGCGCGGAAATGCCGAAATTCTCCGGTACGCCACCGATGAGAAAACCGGGCGCAAGGCCCGCGTGTTCCAGGATCCATGCCAGCATGCCGGCAGTGGTGGTCTTGCCGTGGGTGCCGGCCACTGCCAGTACCCAGCGGCCGCCAAGCACGTGTTCCGCAAGCCACTGAGGACCGGAGGTGTATGGCAGGCCTCGGTTGAGGACGTGCTCCACCGCCGCATTGCCGCGGCTCATGACGTTGCCGATCACCACCCTGTCCGGTGCGGGATCCAGGTGCGCCGGGTCGTAGCCCTGAGCCACGTCGATCCCCTGCTCCGCCAGCAGAGTGCTCATGGGCGGGTAGACGTTCTCGTCCGAGCCGGTCACCCGGTAACCGGCCGCGCGGGCCAGCATGGCGATGCCGCCCATGAAGGTGCCGCAGATGCCCAGGATGTGGATGTGTCTCATGACATCAGCCCCGCGCCAAGCAGGATCTCCGTGAGCGCCGTGGTGAAGACAAGGTACAGCATCGCCAGCACCACTCCGAAACTCAGACGCTGCAGCGAGAGTGCGTGCCGCAAGACATTGCCGTACGCGGCCAGGAGCCATCCCAGCACCAGCAGATACGCGAGCCCGGCCAGCACCGGCGTTTCTCCCGACGGCGGCACCCCGCGGGCCACGGTATGGACCAGGGGCAGCGCGACCGTCCCCAGCACCGCGCTGATGCCCGCGAGTCCGGTGTATGTCTGCATGAAACGCTCGGGGTGTCCGCGCAGGTACAGTGCCAGATGGACCACCAGCGCCATCACACCGAGCTCGGCCAGCGTCTGCGCCACGGCGCTGGGCGGCGCATAAAACGACAGGCCCACCAGCGTTCCAACCACCGCATACGCTCCGGCGGCGATGAGAAGCAGTGTGCGGGAGGCAGGCAGGTCCTGGGGTCCGATCTGCAGCAATGTCAGTTGCAGGAAGGGTCGGATGATCGCGTACATGCAGGAGATTTCCGTGAACCGGTCCGACGAGTCCCTTCAGGGGATCATTTGCGGGCCGGGGATTTCGTGCAAGCATATCATGAAGCCAGGAACCCGAAGCCCGCATGCGCCGCCCAAAACTGGTCAGGAAGCCCGCAACCCCGTTTCCGGAAAGAGGCCCCCATCGCTACCGCCTGCTGATGGGGGGAGCCTCGTACATTCCGGCCATGCTGGAAGCCATCGCGCAGGCCCGCCGCTACGTGTTGCTGGAGCTGTACCTGGTCGAGGACGGGGCGCTGGCCGAGCGCTTCATCGCAGCACTGTGCGAAGCGGCCGGCCGGGGCATCCGCGTGTGCCTGCTGTTCGACGGCTATGGTGCGCGCGGGCTGACTTCGGCACACCGCGACGCACTGCTTGCCGCCGGTGTGGAGCTGGCCTTTCACAATCCGCTCGGTTTGCGCCGCTGGCGTCTGTCGCTCTGGAGAGACCATCGCAAGCTCCTGGTCGTGGACGGCACCCTGGCCTTCGTCGGAGGCATGGGGATCACGGATGACTTCGATCCCGAGGTGCGCGGCGAAGCGGCCTGGTATGACGGCATGCTGGCGCTGGAGGGACCCTGCGTGGTCGACTGGCAGCAACTGTTTGCCGCCACGTGGCGACGATGGGCCCCGGAAGCCGACCCTTTGCCGCCGCCCCCCGAACCAACGGTTGGGGGGACACCTGACGGTCAGGTGGCGGGCTCGCCGCGCCATCGCGGCCGCGTGGTCATGCGCAGCGTCCTTGCCGCCATCGGGCGTTCGCGCCGGCGGGTCTGGATCGCCACCGGCTACTTCGTGCCCACACGCAGGCTGCGTCGGGCACTGGCACGGGCCGCGCGGCGCGGCGTGGACGTGCGTCTTCTGCTGTCCGGTCCGCTCAACGATCACCCGGCCGTCTGGCACGCCGGCAGACGCTTCTATGGCCGACTGCTGCGGGCCGGCGTGCGCATCTACGAATACGCCCCGAGCTTCATGCACGCCAAGCTCGTGCTTTGCGACGACTGGGCCAGCGTCGGCTCCAGCAACCTGGACCACTGGACCCTGCGCTGGAACCTGGAGGCCAACCAGAACGTCATGCGCGAAGACTTCGCCAGGGAACTGGCCGACGAGTTCGAAACCCGCTTTGCCCAAAGCACTCTCTGGACGCTCTCCCAGTGGCGCGAACGCGGCCGCTGGCAGCGGTTCAGGGAATGGCTCTACGGCACCATCGACGACTGGCTGGTGCAGTTGAGCTATCGGTATAGGTTAAGGATGAAGGATGAAGGATGAAGGAATTCACTTCCGGTTTCATTCTGCCTTCATCCTTCATCCTTCTGCCTTCCGAGCAGGCGCCTCAGCGCGCCTGCTCGGCGGCCTCCTCCGCCTCAAGCGCCTCCAGCGCCTCCAGCTCATCGAAGAGATCCGCTCCCCGGTCCTGGCCCGGCGGCT
Organism: Thioalkalivibrio denitrificans; assembly: GCF_002000365.1. Classification (GTDB taxonomy): domain Bacteria; phylum Pseudomonadota; class Gammaproteobacteria; order Ectothiorhodospirales; family Ectothiorhodospiraceae; genus Thioalkalivibrio_A; species Thioalkalivibrio_A denitrificans. Next base: position 9,180 of record NZ_MVBK01000105.1, read on the forward strand.
CGCCGTCGTGGATCAGGTATTCGCGCCGGTCCAGGTAGAAATCCCGCAAGGCGGTATAACGATCCACTGGCAGATCCTCCAGGACCCGCTCCGTCGGCAGGAAGCCGGCCCGGGTGTCGACGACCATCACGCCGGCCGCGATGTTCCGCTCCGTGGAATTGTCGTGGTAGTAGAGCGGATGCGTGATCATGTCCACGTAGCGGGTCGGTGTGTCACGCACGGTGCTGGGGCCCAGCAGGGGCAAAACGAGGTAGGGGCCGGAGGGGACGCCCCAGTAACCCAGTGTCTGGCCGAAATCCTCGTTGTTCTTCGGCAGGTCCATGTGGCTCGCCACGTCCAGGATGCCGAGCATGCCGAAGGTGGTGTTGAAGGCCAGGCGCCCGAAGTCGTTGGCGGCGGCGTCGAACTTGAGCTGCAGGAGGTTGTTGAAGAGATTGGTGACGTCGCCCAGATTGGAGAAGAAATTCCCGATTCCGGTGCGCACGGGTCGGGGTGTCACGCGCGTATACCCTACCGCGACCGGCCTGAGCACGGCCTTGTCCACCGCCTCGTTGAACTCGAACACGACCCGGTTGAACCCCTCCCAGGGGTCGCGCGGGTCCCGGGGCTCCTGGGTGGTCGCGCACCCCGCCGCAATACCTGTCATGACCAACACGAGTGTGGCGGCTGTGAGTGATCTTGCGACGTTCATGGAGGACGTGTCCTTGGTTTTCTGGATTGGCGTACGGACGCGCTCATTCTGGATGGATTTGAACCCGGTTGCGATCCCCTGCGCCGCCGGGTGAGACCAAAGGTTACTTTGGGGCGACCGCAAGCAAGCAGCCGCCGGGCCCGGCTCACGGCCGGACAGATCTTTCCGACCCTAGTGTCCTGAGTCAGAGAATCGTTGCATTTCAGCGGGCCTGTACGGGTGTGTGGCAAGGCACACGAGCACAGGACGGGCAGGCCCATTCGAGCGAGAGCAACGCGGCCGCGCGCCCGTACAGGCCCGCCCGTTGGGAGCCCCGCACAAGACCCAATGCGGCGTTGCGGACTCCATCCCTGGAGTCCGCCCTTCGGGCCGGCCTGCAGCCGTCCCCATCTGCTCCCGGCAGATGGGTGCGGGCCTTGCCAAGGGCTTGCCATTGCCTGCGGCCCGCGCCTTGCCTTGGGTCTTGTGCGGGGCTCTGAAATGCAACGATTCTCTGACTCAGGACACAAGGGTCAGCGACCGCGTTGCGCGCCGATGCGCATGCGCAGCGCGTTGAGCTTGATGAAACCCTCCGCATCTTTCTGATCGTAGGCTCCGGCGTCGTCCTCGAAAGTGGCAATGGACGCGTCGAACAGGCTGTCGTCGTCGGACTTCCGCCCGGCCACGATCACGTTGCCCTTGTACAGCTTGATCCGCACCACCCCGTTGACGTGGGTCTGGGAGGCGTCGATCAGCGTCTGCATCATGCTGCGCTCAGGACTCCACCAGTAGCCGTTGTAGATGAGGCTCGCATAGCGGGGCATGAGTTCGTCCTTCAGGTGCGCCGCTTCGCGATCCAGTGTGATTGACTCGATGGCCCGATGGGCCTTGAGCAGAATGGTGCCGCCGGGGGTCTCGTAACAGCCCCGGGACTTCATGCCCACATAGCGGTTCTCGACGAGATCCAGACGGCCGACGCCATTGGCGCCGCCCAATTCATTTAGCTTCGCCAGCAGGGTCGCGGGACTCATGGCCTCGCCGTCCAGGGCCACCGGATCGCCTCGCTCGAAGGTGATCTCCACGTAGGTGGGCTTGTCGGGCGCCTCCTCCGGGGAGACGCTCCAGCGCCACATGTCCTCCTCCGCCTCGAACCAGGGGTCCTCCAGGGGGCCGCCCTCGTAAGAGATATGCAGCAGGTTGGCGTCCATGGAGTAAGGCGACTTCCTGCCCCGCTTCATCTCAACCGGAATGCCGTGCTGCTCCGCGTAGGCCATGAGCCTGTCACGTGAGCTCAGGTCCCACTCGCGCCAGGGGGCGATCACCTTCACTCCCGGCTTGAGGGCATAAGCACCCAGCTCGAAGCGCACCTGGTCGTTGCCTTTTCCGGTGGCACCGTGGGAGATGGCATCCGCGCCGGTCTCGTTGGCGATCTCCACCAGGCGCTTGGCGATCAGGGGCCGGGCAATGGAGGTGCCGAGCAGGTACTCCCCCTCGTAGACCGTGTTGGCGCGAAACATCGGAAACACGAAATCACGCACGAACTCCTCGCGCAGATCCTCGATGTAGATCTCCTTCACGCCCATGGCCTGTGCCTTGGCCCGGGCCGGCTCCACCTCCTCGCCCTGACCGAGATCGGCCGTGAACGTCACCACCTCGCAGCCGTAGGTGTCCTCCAGCCACTTGAGGATCACGGACGTATCCAGCCCGCCGGAATAGGCGAGCACCACTTTCTTGACGCCACTGGACATGGGGGACCTTCGGAAAAATGGGGGAACAGGGGCGGAGATTATACGAAAGGGATGATTCAATATTCAAAATTCAAGAATCAAGGGACAGACACCCCCACCCCACTCTTTGAATCTTGAACCTTGAATCTTGAATCGCCCCTACGGGGCGAGCCAGACGGTGGCGCGGCGGTTGCGGGCCCAGGCGGACTCGCCGTCGCCCGGATCCGCGGGCCAGGAGGAGCCGAAGGAGCGGACTTCGATGCGGTTGCGCGGGATGCCGTAGACCTCCAGGTAGGTGCGCACCGCCTCGGCCCGGCGCCGGGAGAGCGGGTCGTTGATGGCATCTCCGCCGCGCACGTCCGCGTGACCGCCCACGATCACCCGCAGGTCGCGCCGCTCGCGCCAGGATGCGATCACCTGCCTGAGGGTCTCGTGGGCCCGGGCGTCAAGGCGGCTCTGGTTGGTGTCGAAATGCACCCGCCAGTCGGCCACCGGCCGGAAATCGAGCTGGACCATGCCGTCCCGGCATTGCTGAAAATCCGCCATGACCTCGCGGAAGCGCACGGGCGAGACCGCTGCGACCACCTGAAAGGCACCCTGCCCGGGAGCACTGTGCTCCACACTGAGCTGATAACCCGCCTCCAGTGCGTGATAGAGATCCAAGGCGGCGGCCCGCTCCAGGCTCAGGGACTTAGCCTCCGAGGCCACCTCCATCAGTGGCCTGGGGAGCAGGTCGTGGCGCCAGCCCGGCGGCACGAGCACCAGTCGTGCCGGGCGCCCGGACGCGCCGGAAAGGTCGGTGTCGAGGCTGAATCCCAGTTCGCTGCCGGTGCGGGCATGGAAGCGTGCGATACCGTAACGCGGGATCTCGTGCACCATTTCGCACGCGTCCGGTGCCGCGCTCAGGGTCCAGCGCGCCTGCTCCAGGCGCGCCCCGAACTCCACCGAGGCCAATGCCGGGGCGGCAAGCAGCATGAGCGCTAGGGCGAGTATACGGACCATGGCCCCTGTATCGGCCGGGGCTCCCGGGGACTTTAGCGGCCGCTTCTGCCGGGGGGTGGGATCTGGCGTGGGAAAACCGGAATGGACAGGATGGACAGGATTTTTCTGGATTTACAGGATGAAAAACCAAAAAAATTATTGGACAGGATTAACAAGATTTACATGATTTAAGAGCGCTTTTAACCCCGTTAATCATGTAAATCCTGTCAGGTCTTTTTCTTTCGCCTTATGCTGTCAATCCTGAAAAATCCTGTCCATCCTGCCCATTAATCCTTTTGAGCCCCGCGCTGCCCCCATGATCCGCCCAGGGTCTCGATCGGCCGGGGGCGGTCGAGCACATAGCCCTGGGCGAAGTCGATGCCCAGTGTCTTGAGCAGCTTGATCAGCGCATCGGTCTCGGTGCACTCGGCCACCGTGCTGATGGACATGGCGCCGGCAACGAGATGAATCGCCTCCGCCACGGTGCGGTTAACACTGTCGTCGGTCAGGGACCGGATGAGCGCGCCGTCCAGCTTCACGAAGTCCACGGGCAGGGACTTGAGATTCGAGAACGCCAGCGCTCCCCTGGCGAACTGATCCAGGGCAACCCGGCATCCAAGTTGCTTGAACTGCGCAATCTGTTCACGGGCCGTCCCGAGGTTCGCCATGACCGCCGACTCCGGGATTTCCAGGCAAATCATCCCGCCCGGCACCCCATGGCTGGCAAGCAGTTCCTTCAGGTACCCGGGCAGCAGCTCGTCGAGAAGGGACATGGCCGAGAGGTTCACCGAGAACAGGGTCGCTTCTCCCAGCGTTTCCCTTCCCGCGGCGATGGTGGTGATCACCTGGCGCAGCACCCACCGGTCGATGGCGGACATGAGATTACACCGCTCGGCCACCGGAACGAATGTTGCCGCCTCAATCAGCCCCGCCTCCGGATCCTCCAGGCGCAGGAGAATCTCGTAGTGGGGTCTCGCGCCCTCCGCGTCGACCAGGGGCACGACGCTCTGGCAGTACAGGCGAAAGTGGCCCTCGTCCAGGGCGCGGTTGAGACGCGACATCCAGCGCATCTCGTCGTGATGCCTGGTCAGGCCGATGTCCTCGGCGTTAAACAGCTCCACGCGATTGCGCCCCCGCTCCTTGGCGAGATAGCAGGCGGCGTCCGCCGCGTTCAGGGCCGCATCGGCGCTCTCCATAGCCGCGGTGAGGGGAACGACGCCGATGCTGGCCCCCACCGAGAAAGTCTGCCCCTTCCACAGGAACTGATACTCCCTGACGGTATCGCGCAACTCCAGGGCGATGCGAACGGCCTGCTCCACCGGACAGTGCTCGAGCAACACGCCGAATTCATCTCCGCCCAGGCGCCCCAGGGTGTCCCGCTGGCGCATGCGCCCCTGCAGCAGCCGGCTCAGCCGGCGCAGCAGTTCGTCTCCTGCGGCGTGGCCGCAGGTATCGTTCACCACTTTGAACCAGTCCAGGTCCAGGTAGCACAGGGCATGCTCTGCGCCTCCTTCGTGCGCTCCGTGCAGAAGCTGACCCAGGCGGCGTTCGAACTCCTGGCGGTTGACCAGACCGGTCAATGCATCGTGGGTGGCCTGCCAGGTGAGCTTCTTCGCCATTGCCTGCGATTCCGTGACATCACGGATCACCAACACGGCCCCGCTGATGCCGTCGCCCTCGCGCACGGGATAAGACGAGACTTCCGCCGTGAACGTGGCGCCATCCTTGCGCACGAGCGGCTCGATCATCCCGCGCTGGATCACCCCGGAGCGCACCGCGACATCGATGGGGCACTGTGAACGCTCGCAGGCCTCGTTCGCCGGGGTTCCGTCCTCACCACAGATGTTCAGCGGGCGTCCGATCAATTCGTTCTCTGCATAGCCAAGCATCCCGAGCGCGGCCCCGTTGACGAATGTGCAGTTCCCATCCATGTCCACACCCAGGATGCCGTCTCCGGCAGATTCCAGCAGCAGGCGAAAACGCGCCTCGCTGGCACGCAGGGCCTGCTCGGCCTCCCTGCGCGCGCTGATGTCGAAGAGCGTCGAGCGGCTGGCGCGGAAGTTCCCGGCCTCGTCGCGCAGGG
>NZ_MVBK01000106.1 GCF_002000365.1 Thioalkalivibrio denitrificans
GCTATGGGTTTCGCTCCAGAGCAGCGCCTACGCACCCGAATCCTTCGCCTGCTCCCGCGATCCCGGTGAAATATGCGGGCTAGCTCACCGCCGCGGTAGAGACACGATTACCCGAACAGGCTCCCAGGGATCATCGACCACTTGCACCTTTCCCCTTGTACCTTTCACCTGTCCTTATGATCGGTATTCCGCGTTGATACGCACATAATCGTAGGACAAGTCACAGGTGTAGACCCGGGCCTCGCTCCGGCCCCGGCCCAGGTGGATGTAGATAGGGATCTCCGCCTGGTCCATCACCTGCCTCCCCGCCTCTTCAGTGTAGGCGGCGGCACGGCCGCCGCCCTCGACAATCAGCACGTCCCCAATCTCGATGCGCACCCGTGAAACGTCGAGCCCGGCGACACCCGCGCGGCCCACTGCTGCCAGGATGCGCCCCCAGTTGGGATCGGAGGCAAACAGGGCCGTCTTGACCAGCGGCGAATGCGCCACGGCATCGGCCACCCGACGGGCCTCATCCGGAGTCTGGCCACCCGTTACGTGCAGTGTGATGAACTTGGTGGCTCCCTCCCCGTCGCGCACGATGGCCTGGGCCAGGAAATCGCACACCGCCTGCAGCGCGGCGGCAAAGCGTCGACGGTCGTCATCCTCTGCCACACGCACACCGCTCGCCCCCGTCGCCGCGAGCACACAGGCGTCGTTGGTGGAGGTGTCACCGTCCACGGTGATGCAGTTGAAGCTTTCCTCGACCGCGGCGTTCAGCATCTCCTGCAGATCACCCGCAGGGACCACCGCGTCCGTAGCCAGAAAGGCCAGCATCGTGGCCATGTCCGGGCGGATCATGCCGGAGCCCTTGGCGATACCCGTGAGGGTGACCGTGCCGCCGGAAAGCGTTACGCGGCGGCTGATGCCCTTGCCCACGGTATCGGTCGTCATGATGGCGCGCATGGCATCCATCCAGTTGTCCGCCGCCAGCCCCGCCGCGAGTCCCGGCATCGCCTCGCGGACGCGGGGCACCGGCAGATGCTCCCCGATCACGCCAGTGGAGAAGGGCAGCACCTGTTCGGCCTGCCCGCCCAGGATTTCCGCCACATGCGCACAACTGGCCCGGGCGTCCTTGAGCCCGCGATCACCGGTACCGGCATTGGCATTGCCTGAATTGATCAGCAGGTAACGGACGCCACCGGCCGCCAGGTGCTCCCGCGCCACGATGACCGGCGCCGCGCAAAAGGCATTCTGCGTAAAGACCGCCGCAACATTCGATCTGACCGCCACTTCCATGAGCACCAGGTCAGCACGGTCCCGGTACCGGATACCCGCAGCCGCCACGCCCAGGCGCACGCCTGGCACAGGCAAGAGTTCGGTGGGTTCAGTCAAATTGATAGGCATAGGTGCAGGTACAAGGTACAAGGTACAAGGTACAAGGGGGGCGGGCTAGAAGGTCTCGGCGTTATCGCTCGTCCCTTTACCCTTGTACCTTGTATCTTGTACCTGCATTTCACAGCTTTCCATGACACTGCTTGTACTTCTTCCCTGAGCCGCACCAGCAGGGTTCGTTGCGCCCCAGTTTGGGGCCTTCGCGGCGGAAGGGCTGGGCTTGCTCACCAGTCCCCTGCTGTTGCGCGCCGGCGGACGCGCCTGCGTGCAGCACGCTCTCCGGCTGGGAATGCTGGAAACGCATGCCGCCCACACCTGCCTGCTGCTGGCGCTCCAGGGTCTCGGCATCTTCGGGGGAACGGACCTGTATGCGGAGCAGGAGCGCCGTGACGTCGTGCTTGATCCGTTGCAGCAGGGCCTCGAACATTTCGAAGGCCTCGCGCTTGTACTCCTGTTTCGGGTTGCGCTGGGCATAGCCGCGCAGGCCGATCCCCTGGCGCAGGTAATCCATGGCGGCCAGGTGTTCCTTCCAGTGGTTGTCCAGCACCTGGAGCATCACGTCCTTCTCGACGCGCCGCATGGTCTCCGCTCCCACCTTCTGCTCCTTCTCCCGGTAGGATTCATTCAGGCGTTCCTGGATCCGCTCGCGCAGGGGTTCCTCGTGCAGGTCGTCCTCACGCTCCAGCCACCCGGCAATGTCCATGCGGGCACCGAACTCCTGTTCCAGGGCGTGCGTGAGACCGGGCACGTCCCACTGCTCCTCGATGCTGCCTTCGGGGATGTACTGGGAGATCATTCCGTCCACCACGTCGTGGCGGACCGCCTCGATGGCATCGGAGATGTCGTCGGATTCCAGCAGTTCGCGGCGCTGCTCGTAGACCACCTTGCGCTGGTCATTGGCGACGTCGTCGTATTCCAGCAGGTTCTTGCGGATGTCGAAGTTGTGGGCCTCCACCTTGCGCTGCGCGTTCTCGATCGCCTTGGTCACCCAGGCATTCTCGATGGCCTCGCCCTCCTGCATGCCGAGGCGCTGCATCAGCGTCTTGACCCGGTCCGATGCGAAGATGCGCATCAGGTTGTCTTCCAGGGAGAGGAAGAAGCGGCTGGAGCCCGGGTCGCCCTGGCGACCCGCACGACCGCGAAGCTGGTTGTCGATGCGGCGGGACTCGTGGCGCTCGGACCCGACGATGTGCAGACCGCCGACGGCGATGACGTCGTCGTGGCGCTTCTGCCATTCTTTCTTCACCCGTTCGACGTCCTCGGGCTTCGCGTCCGGCCCGAGGGTCTCGAGCTCCGCTTCCAGGCTGCCCCCGAGCACGATGTCGGTGCCCCGGCCCGCCATGTTGGTGGCCAGCGTCACCGCGCCCGGGCGGCCCGCCTGGGCCACCACGTGGGCCTCACGCTCATGCTGCTTGGCGTTGAGCACCTCGTGGGGGATCTTCTCCTTCTTCAGCAGGCCGGAGAGGTATTCCGAGGTCTCCACGGACGCGGTACCCACCAGCACCGGCTGGTGGCGCTCACGGCAATAGCGGATCTCCTTGATGATGGCGTCGAACTTTTCCTTCTGGGTGAGATAGACCAGATCCTGCATATCGTCGCGGACCATGGGCTTGTTGGTGGGGATCACCACCACCTCGAGACCATAGATCTGCTGGAACTCGAAGGCCTCCGTGTCCGCCGTACCCGTCATGCCGGCGAGCTTGTCGTAGAGCCGGAAGTAGTTCTGGAAGGTGATGGAGGCGAGGGTCTGGTTCTCGCTCTGGATGGGCACCCCTTCCTTGGCCTCGATGGCCTGGTGCAGCCCCTCGGACCAGCGGCGACCCGCCATGATGCGCCCGGTGAATTCGTCGATGATCAGCACCTGGTTGTCCCGAACCAGGTAATCCACATCCTTCTGGAACAGGACGTGCGCGCGCAAAGCGGCGTTCAGGTGGTGCAGCAGGGCGATGCTGCCGGCGTCGTAAAGGCCTTGATCCTCCTGAAGCAGTCCGGCCTCGCGCAGGAGCCGTTCCGCCTTCTCCTGTCCATCCTCGGTGAGAAAGACCTGCTTGAGTTTCTCGTCGACGCTGTAATCGCCGGGGCCCTCTTCCTCCTCCTGCGGCTCCAGCTGGGGCACGACCTTGTTCATGTTCTGGTACAGCTCGGCGTTGTCGCCGGCGGGACCGGAGATGATCAGCGGCGTGCGCGCCTCGTCGATCAGGATCGAGTCCACCTCGTCGACGATGGCATAGGCCAGCTCCCGCTGGACCCGGTCCTCGAAGCGGAAGGCCATGTTGTCGCGCAGGTAGTCGAAACCGAACTCGTTGTTGGTGCCGTAGGTGATGTCCGCTGCGTAGGCCTCCCTGCGGGTCACCGGACGCAACTGCGCGAAACCACCCTCGCCCTTGAACTGGGGATCGTACAGGTAGGACGCCGCGTCGGGACCGGCGCCGCCAGCGGAGTTGATCACGCCGACGCTCAGCCCCAGCGCATGATAGATGCGCCCCATCCATACGGCATCGCGCCTGGCCAGATAGTCGTTCACGGTGACCACGTGCACGCCTTCGCCGGGCAACGCGTTGAGGTAGGCCGCCAGCGTCGCCACCAGGGTCTTGCCCTCACCGGTGCGCATCTCGGCGATGCGTCCGCTGTGCAGCACCATGCCGCCAACCATCTGCACATCGAAATGGCGCATGCCCATGAAGCGCCGACCGGCCTCGCGCACCACGGCAAACGCCTCGGGCAACACGTCGTCGAGTCCGGTCCCGCCCGCCACCTGCTCACGCAGGGCATCCGTGCGCGCGCGCAGACTTTCGTCGTCCAGCCCGGACAGCTCCGGTTCCAGCTCGTTGATGCGTCTGACCGTTTTGCCGAAGCGCTTGATCAGCCGCTCGTTGCGGCTACCGAAAATTTTTCTGACGAGACTGGTGACCATGGGTTCGTAAAGTGGCTTCCGGGTAAACAGGGGCGGACATCACGCAAGTCGCCCATCATACCTCAACGAAGGGAGCCGGTCAGCGCGCGGCGGCGGACAGCCGCCCCGGAAGAGGTCTCACGCTTCAGCGGGAAGCGCGGATGAAACGGGAAGGGTTGATGTGCCGGCCGTCCTCCAGCACCTCGAAGTGGACATGCGGCCCGGTGGCGCGTCCGGTCTGGCCCATCAGGGCAATGACCTGACCCTTGCGCACCGTATCGCCTTCCTGGACCTTGAGCGACTTGTTATGGGCGTATCGGGTCACGTAGCCGTTGCCGTGATCGATCTCCACCAGGTTGCCGAACACGTTGCGCTTGCCGGCGAAGGTCACGATGCCCCCGGCCACGGCGATCACGTCACTGCCCGGTCGCCCGGCGAAATCCACGCCGCGGTGAAAGACACGCCGACCCGTGAAGGGGTCGTTGCGCTGGCCGTAACTCGAGGAGAGCCAGCCCTGGTTCACGGGCCGGCCTTCGGGGGTGACCTCCTCCTGCAGCTGCCGCGTGATCATCAGGCGATCGAGCAGACGCAGCTGCGATTCACGCTCTTCGAGGATCGCGTCCAGCGAGTTCAGTTGCGCGAGGAGATCCGGAGCATTGCCGATACCGATCTCGGCTTCGGGACCGCCGAGGCCGGGGGCGGCTGCAAAATCGAACTCCCCGTCGTCGAGACCGGCGATCTGCACCAGGCGTTCGCCAAGGGCATCCAGCCGGGTCGCCCGGGCCTGGATGTCGGCCAGCCGGATGGTCAGCGCATCGATGTTCGCCTGGGCCTGGTCCTTCGCCGAATGAAGTCCTTCGCGCTGGTTGCGGAGCTCGTCCTCCCAGGTGGAAATGAACAGGGCCGGGTCTGCGTAGCGAACCCCGGCGGCAAAGCCGGCGAACGCCATCACGCCCAGCAGGCACGCAACGCCGGTGCCCACCACAAGCCACTGATGCCAGCCTTGCAGCTGCAGGTTGTGGCGGCGCGCGCCGTTGCGACTCAGCAGGATGATGTTCATCTGAACCCGGTGCTATGATGTCGGTCGGCCCGATGATAGCCGGTTGCGGACCGCGTTGAGAACCCTGAAACCCTGTATAACATGCCGTCAATCAATCAGATGCGACGCGTTCGTCAGTTGATCGATGACAAGCTGCTCGCCCGGGCCCGGCTCATGGGCGGCCTCACGGAAAGCCTGCGCAGCCTCCTGCCCCCCGCCCTGGCGCCCCGATGCCGGGTGGCCGCGATCGCGGCCGACCAGCTGACGCTCAGCGCCGAAGGCGGCGCCTGGGCCACGCAACTGCGCTACCTGCAGCGCGAGATCATCAAGCACATGAACGCCCATCACGGCCTGGACATCAGGCGGGTGAAGGTGCACGTATCGGCCCCGGCCGGGCCGGATCCCGCCGCGTCGGCAGGCAAGCGTCCGGTGCGACGCCCCCGGGTGCCCGATGCGGCCGTCGACACCTTGCGCCGCACGGCGCGTACAGTGAACGATCCGGGACTTGCCGGCGCCCTGGAGCGCCTGGCCACCAAGTCCGGAAAACGGCGTTCGTAGGTCGGGCTTCAGCCCGACCTACGTGAGCATGAGTCGCCCCGGCCAACCGGGGCACAACCCTCAGAA
>NZ_MVBK01000107.1 GCF_002000365.1 Thioalkalivibrio denitrificans
GCCAGCAAGGCGCCGGGCGAGGGCGTCGTGCTGCGGCTCGAGGAGGCGTTCGATGCCCGGGTGGAAGGGCGTGAAGGGGATCTGTTCCGGTTGGCCTTCGAGGGTGATCTGCCGGTTCTGGATCTGCTGGAACGGCATGGCCACATGCCGCTGCCGCCCTACATAGAACGGGCGGATGGCCCGGAAGATCGCAGCCGCTACCAGACCGTGTACGCCAGCCGACCCGGTGCGGTGGCGGCGCCCACGGCCGGCCTGCACTTCGATGAGGCCATGATGGAGAGACTTCGGGCGCGGGGGGTCGAGAGCGCCCACGTGACGCTGCACGTGGGGGCGGGGACCTTTCAGCCGGTGCGCACCCAGGATCTGGACGCGCACCGGATGCACGCGGAGTGGCTGGAGGTGAACGCGCGCGTCTGCGAACAGGTGGATGCCTGCCGGGCGCGGGGCGGGCGGGTGGTGGCTGTCGGGACAACGGCGGTGCGCAGCCTGGAGGCGGCCGCGCAGTCCGGTGCGCTGCGGCCCATGACGGGCGAGACCCGGCTGTTCATCCGGCCCGGCTACCGGTTTCGGGTCGTGGACGCCCTGATCACCAACTTCCATCTGCCCGAGTCGACCCTGCTCATGCTGGTCTGCGCATTTGCCGGGTACGCGCCGGTCATGGACGCCTATCGTCATGCCGTGGCCAAGCGTTACCGGTTCTTCAGTTATGGTGATGCCATGTGGATAGGGGCAGGGGCAAGTGGCAAGGAACTTCACGGGAACGGTGCGGGTAAAGCGTGGAATTCGATTTGATCGCCAATGATGGGGTGGCCCGGCGGGGGCGGCTGACGTTTGCGCGGGGGACCGTGGAGACGCCGGCCTTCATGCCCGTGGGCACCTACGGGACGGTCAAGACGATGACCCCGGAGGAGCTGGAGGGGCTGGGTGCCGAGATCATCCTGGGCAACACCTTTCACCTGATGCTGCGCCCGGGCACCGACGTGATCCGGGCCCACGGTGATCTGCACGATTTCATGCACTGGGAGCGGCCGATCCTGACGGATTCCGGCGGGTTTCAGGTATTTTCGCTGGCAGATCTGCGCAAGATCACCGAAGAAGGCGTCAAATTCCGCTCACCCGTGGATGGTGCGGAGATTCTGCTCACCCCGGAGCGCTCCATGGCGGTCCAGCGGGCCCTGGGCTCGGATATCGTCATGATCTTCGACGAGTGCACCCCGTTTCCGGCGACCGAGGACGTCGCCCGTGAATCCATGGAACTGTCCCTGCGCTGGGCGGCCCGCTCCCGGGAGGCCCACGGTGACAACCCGGCGGCACTGTTCGGCATCGTCCAGGGGGGCATGTACCCGGCGTTGCGGCAACATTCCCTGGAGGGGCTGATGGCGGTGGGCTTTGACGGATACGCCATCGGCGGCCTGTCGGTGGGCGAGGGCATGGAGGAACGCCACCGTGTGCTGGACGCCCTGATGCCCCTGATGCCCCGGGAGCGGCCCCGGTATCTCATGGGCGTGGGCAAGCCCGAGGACATCGTGGAGGCCGTGCGCCGGGGGGTGGACATGTTCGACTGCGTCATCCCCACGCGCAACGCCCGCAACGGCTTCCTGTATACGCGGGAAGGCGTGATGCGAATTCGCAACAGCCGCTACCGGGACGATACGGGGCCCGTGGACCCGTCCTGCGGTTGCTACACGTGCCGGAATTACTCCCGCGCCTATCTGAAGCACCTGGAAAAGTGCAACGAGATCCTCGGCGCCCGCCTGAGCACCGTCCACAATCTCCATTATTACCTGTCGCTGATGGGGGAGATGCGCGAGGCCATCGCGTCGGGAGGGTTCGACGACTGGGTGGCCGGGTTCTACGCCCTGCGCTCGCAACCCCTACCGTCTGTGCCATAATACCGGCCTTTGCCCGAGCGGGCGGCGAGAGGTTCGCCCGCCGCACCACGACCCGCACTCTACAGAGGAGTCCTGCAAATGAGTTTCTTTATCGCGGATGCCGCGGCCCAGGGCGGACAGGCTACGGGGGGTTTCGGATTCGACTTCCTGCTCATGATCGCCGTGTTCTTCCTGATCATGTACTTCCTGATCATCCGCCCCCAGACCAAACGCGCCAAGGAGCACAAGGCCCTGGTGGAAAGCCTGTCCAAGGGTGATGAGGTGGTCACGGCCGGGGGTTTGCTGGGACGTGTCACCGACCTGGACGAAAACTTCATCCGGGTGGAACTGACCGAAGGCGTGCAGGTCACTGTACAACGGCAGGCCGTTACGGCCGTGATGCCCAAGGGTACGCTCAAGGGCGCCTGACTTGCTCCCGCACGTAATACCCGCCCCAGTGTTCTGACTGTCTCCCGGACGCCCCATGCTTAATCAGTACCCGCTCTGGAAATACCTGCTCATCGTCGTCGTCATGCTGGTGGGTGGCCTCTATGCGCTGCCCAACATCTATCCCGAGGACCCGGCGGTGCAGATTTCCAACTCCACCCTCGAGGACGTGGACGAAGCCAGCCGGCGGCAGGTGGAGGCCGTGCTGGCGGCCCGCGGACTGGTGCCGCGCACCGGTCTCGAGTATGACGGCGAGCAGGTGCTGCTGCGTTTCGACAGCACCGATGACCAGCTTCAGGCAGCGGACCTGCTGCGCACGGCGCTGGCGGGTACCAACAACGTGGTGGCCCTCGCCCTGGCGCCTGCCACGCCGGACTGGCTGCGGGCCGTCAATGCCCGGCCCATGTCACTGGGTCTGGATCTGCGCGGCGGCGTGCACTTTCTCATGGAAGTGGACATGGACGCGGTCATCACCGCGGCCCACGAACGCTACGTGGGTGAGTTCCGCACCCTGCTGCGCGACCAGCGCATCCGCTATCTGGCCGTGGAACGGGTCAGCGACGGCGTGGTCGTGCGCTTCCGCGACGTGTCCGACCGGGATCAGGCCTACGACTTCCTGCGCCGGGAATATCGGGGGGACCTGAACTTCCGCACCACCGTGGATGGCGAGGTGGCCCTGCTGCACGCCACGCTGAGCGCGGATACGCTGGCCGACCAGCGGCGCCTGGCGCTGCAACAGAACATCACCACCCTGCGCAACCGGGTGGATGAACTGGGTGTCTCTGAACCCATCGTGCAGCAGCAGGGGGAGGACCGCATCGTCGTGCAGTTGCCGGGCGTGCAGGATACCGCCCGTGCCAAGGAAATTCTGGGCGCCACTGCCACGCTGGAGTTCCGCCTCGTGGACGAGGACAACGATCCCTTCGAGGCCCAGGCCACCGGCCGCACGCCGGCCGGATCGCGTCTGTACTTCGAGCGCGACGGGCGGCCCGTGCTGCTGCAACGCCAGGTGATGCTGACCGGCGACTACATCACCGACGCCTCCTCCGGCATCGCCCAGGACACCGGGGGGCCGGCGGTGTTCATCAGTCTGGACGCCCAGGGCGCGCGCATTTTCAGCCGGGTCACCGGCGAGAACATCGGCCGTCTCATGGGCACCGTGTTCATCGAGACCAAGACCGAGACGACGGAGGAAGACGGCGAACTGGTGCGCCGCACCACGCGCACGGAGGAAGTCATCAACGTGGCGCGTATCCAGGACCAGCTGGGTCGCCGATTCCAGATCACCGGCCTGGAGAGCACCCGCGAGGCGCGCAATCTGGCGCTGCTGCTGCGGGCCGGCGCGCTGGCCGCGCCCATGATGATCGTCGAGGAACGCACCGTGGGCCCGAGCCTTGGGCGCGACAACATCGAGCGCGGTTTCAACTCGGTGATGATCGGCTTCATCCTTGTGCTGGTGTTCATGGCGCTGTACTACCGCGTCTTTGGCCTGGTGGCCAACCTGGCCCTGGCGCTCAACCTGGTGCTGATCGTCTCCATCCTGTCCATGCTCCAGGCCACGCTGACGCTGCCCGGCATCGCCGGCATCGTGCTCACCGTGGGCATGGCGGTGGACGCCAATGTGCTGATCTTCGAACGCATCAGGGAGGAGTTGCGCAACGGCAACTCGCCCCAGGCGGCCATCTCCTCCGGTTACTCGCGGGCCCTGACCACCATCGTGGATGCCAACATCACCACGCTCATCGCGGCGCTGGTGCTCTTCATGTTCGGCACCGGTCCTATCAAGGGCTTCGCCATCACGCTGTCCATCGGGATCATGGTGTCCATGTTCACCGCCATCCTGGTGACCCGCGCCATCATTAATCTCACTTACGGACGCCAGCGCCGCCTCAAGGCGCTGGCGATCTGATGCGGAAGGCCTGACATGCTCAATTTTGCCGACGCCAACATCGACTTCATGGGCCGCCGACGGCTGGCCCTGGCGCTGTCCGCGATCCTGATTCTCGGTTCCATCTTCCTGCTGGCGACCCGGGGCCTGAACTTCGGCATCGACTTCACCGGAGGTACGGTCATCGAGGTGGGCTATCCGGAGCCGGTGGCCCTGGAGCACGTTCGCGAGAAGCTCGAGGACGGCGGTTACGGCCGCGCCATCGTGCAGTACTTCGGCACCTCCCAGGACGTGCTGATCCGGCTGGCGCCCCGGGAGGGTGAGGACACGGCGGAACTCTCCAACGAGGTGTTCCGGGTTCTGCAGGCGGGGGCGGAGACCGAGGTGGATCTGCGGCGCGTGGAGTTCGTCGGGCCGCAGGTGGGCGAGGAACTGCGCGAGCAGGGCGGACTGGCCATGCTCTATGCCATGTTCGGCATCCTGGTCTACGTGGCCCTGCGCTTCGAATGGCGCTTCTCGGTGGGTTCCGTGCTCGCCCTGGCCCATGACGTGGTGATCACCCTGGGTATCTTCTCGCTGCTCCAGGCGGAGTTTGACCTATCCGTACTGGCGGCGATCCTGGCGGTCATCGGCTACTCCCTCAACGACACCATCGTGGTCTACGACCGGATCCGCGAGAACTTCCGCAAGATGCGCAAGGAGAACGCGGAATCGGTGATGAACAAGGCCGTGAACCAGATGCTCTCGCGCACCATCATCACCAGCGGCACCACGCTGTTGGTGCTGTTGACCCTGTACTTCCTGGGTGGCGCCGTGATCAACAATTTCGCACTGGCCCTGATCATCGGCGTGCTGGTGGGCACATACTCGTCCATCTACGTCGCCGCGGCCTTGGCGTTGGCGACCGGCGTCGACCGAACGGTGATGCTGCCGGTGAAAAAGGAAGGCGAGGATACCCAGGCCGTAGGGGAAGAGCGTCCCTGAGCCCGGATGGTGGGCGGGTCTGCCCGCTACATAGGCCAATATGCCGGCAAGGCCCCGGCTCAGGTTTCCTCGCGACTGCGCCGGACTTCTTCCAGCGGATCGCTCTCGTCGGTGTCGGCCGGTGGTTGGGGCACGATCCCCCGCGTGTTGCGGCGGGTTCGTCGTTCCTTCAGATGGTCATCGGAAACGCCCTGCACCGTCAGCAACGCCCATGCGCAAGCGGTGATCAGGAGCACGACGCCCAGACCCACCACCGTCCAGGCCACGGACCCCGAACGCAAGGGCCCGCCGAGCCCTCCGTAGACCAGGCTCGCGATGCCGGCGATCCAGAACACGCCGATCGGGGCTGCACAGTGACTGGCGCAGCCGTAGCGGGCCACCGCCAACGGCGGAGCCAGCAGGCTCAGGGTTGCTCGCGTCATGAATCCCCCCCTTTGTGGTTGCCCGTCGGAACGGCGCTTGTCGTTATGGTGTGGCGACTGAATGTTCCGGGCAGTGGAACCGGACCCCGTCATTAGTTGGGGCCCGGGTCATCTATAACATAGATTGATGATTGTGCAAGGGAGGGACTCAAATTCAAGATTCAAAGTCCAGCACTCAGCACTCAGCACTCAGCACTCAGCACTCAGCACTCAGCACTCAGCACTCAGCAATTGAGGGTATCCCACTTTGAATCTTGACCTCACCCCGCCGCCAGGCGTTGCACCATGGCCTTGAACAGCTTGGGTCCGGCGGCCACCACGTCTCCGCTGGAGAGCGCGTCGGCACCGCCGCGGGGGTCGCCCACCAGGCCGCCGGCCTCCTGTACCAGGAGCACGCCGGCGGCCATGTCCCACACGTTCAGGCCGTATTCCCAGAATCCGTCCAGCCGGCCGGCGGCCACGTAGGCCAGGTCCAGGGCGGCGGAACCGGCCCGGCGCACGCCGGCGGTGCCGGGCAGCATGGCTCGGAGGCCGCGCAGGTAGGCGTCCAGGTCCTGGTCCTCGCGGAAGGGGATGCCGGTTCCCAGCAGGGCGCCGTTGAGGTCCTTGAGCGTGGTGACGCGGATGCGCCGGTTGTTGAGCGTGGCCCCCGCGCCACGGGAGGCGCTGAACAGTTCCTCCTTCATGGGATCGTAGACCACCGCCTGGTCCAGACGCCCGCGGTGGCGCAGGGCGATGGAGACGGCGAACTGGGGGAAGTCGTGCAGAAAGTTGGTGGTGCCGTCCAGCGGGTCGATGATCCACTGGTAGTCATTGGCGCCCTGGACACCGCTTTCCTCGGCCAGGATGGCGTGATCCGGGTATGCCCGGTGGATCACGCGTATAATCTCCCGCTCCGCCAGATGGTCCACTTCGCTCACGTAATCGTTGGGCCGCTTGTTTTTCACGTTGAGCGCGTCGATACGGCCCGCATGACGGACGATCACCTGGCCCGCGGCGCGCGCGGCCTTGACCGCGATGTTGAGCATCGGTTGCATGGAAGGAACCCCGGAACGGCTGTTAAAGAGTGCCCGCTGGCACTAGGAGCCTGTCGGAC
>NZ_MVBK01000108.1 GCF_002000365.1 Thioalkalivibrio denitrificans
AAGGGGTTTCAACAACGGACTACTGACAACGGACAACGGACAAAAAAAACGCCCCTTCCGGGGCGTTTTTTTAAGACTGCTTGATGTCTTCCTTGATCCGGGCCGCCTTGCCGGTGCGCCCGCGCAGGTAGTAGAGCTTGGCGCGGCGTACGGCGCCGCGGCGCTTGACCTTGATCTCGGCCACTGCGGGGCTGTAGGTCTGGAACACGCGCTCCACCCCTTCGCCGTGGGAGATCTTGCGCACGGTGAAGGCCGAGTTCAGGCCGCGGTTGCGCTTGGCGATCACCACGCCCTCGAAGGCCTGCAACCGCTCGCGGTTGCCTTCCGTCACCTTCACCTGCACCACCACGGTGTCTCCGGGGGTGAAGTCAGGCACCTCGCGGTTCATCTGCTCCGCTTCAAGCTGCTCGATGATGTTGCTCATGGTTTGACCCCTGTCAGTCACTGCTTGCTGCGATCCGCACCGGGTGCGTGCTCGCGTCGATACTCTTCCAGAAGGCGCTCGTCCGCCTCGCTCAGTTCCAGCTTCTCCAGCAGATCCGGGCGTCGTTCCCAGGTCCGGCCCAGGGCCTGCTTACGCCGCCAGCGCTCGATCTCGCCGTGGTGCCCGCCGAGCAGCACCTGCGGAACCGCCAAGCCCTCGATCACCTCGGGGCGCGTATAGTGCGGGCAGTCCAGCAACCCGTCCGTGAACGAATCCTGCTCGGCCGAATCCTCGTCACCCAGCGCGCCGGGCAACAGGCGGGCACAGGCGTCGATCACCACCATGGCAGCCAGTTCGCCGCCGGACAGGATGTAGTCGCCGATGGACCACTCCTCGTCCACCTCCAGTTCCACCAGCCGCTCGTCGATGCCCTCGTAGCGCCCGGCGATAAGGATCAGCCTGGGGCGGGAGGCCAGGTGTCGCACACCCGCCTGGTCAAGCCGGCGCCCCTGGGGGCTCAGATTCACCACGGTGGCAGGCACCTGCGCTGCGCCACGCGCGTCATGCACGGCACGCCTGAGCGGCTCCACCTTCATCACCATCCCGGGTCCGCCGCCGTAGGGCCGGTCGTCCACCGTACGATGGCGATCCTCCGTGTAATCCCGGGGATTCCAGCAGTGCAATGCCAGAAGCCCCCGCTCCACCGCCCTGCCGGTGATCCCGCAACCGGCAACGCAGTTCACCAGGTCCGGGAAGAGTGTCACCACGTCGATGCGCATCAGGTATCCCGGGCGACGGACTCAGAACTCCGGATCCCAGTCGACCCGCACGATACCGGCCTCCAGGTCCACCTCCCGGACCACGTCCCCGAGCACCCAGGGGATCAGCCGTTCCCGCTCGCCCTGCACCTGAATGACGTCGTTGGCACCGGTCTGCATGACATCCTGCACGACCCCCAGCGGCGTCCCGTCCCGGGTCAGCACCTTCAGGCCGACCAGATCGGCCCAGTAATGTTCACCCTCCGGCAGGGGGGGCAGCTGGTCACGCCATACGGCGATCTCGCTATTCATGAGGGCCGCGGCGGCGTCGCGATCATCGCAGCCCTCGATCTTCATCACCACGCCCTTGCCATGGCTGCGGCCGGCCTCGATGCGGGCCTCGCGCCATTGGCCTTCACGGCCAAGCTGGATCGGGTTGAACCGGGTGATCTGCTCGCGGGGCTCGGTGTCGGAGAACACCTTCACCCAGCCCTGCACCCCGAACACCCCGGAGATCCGGCCCAGGATGATGCGCCGCTCCTGCATGCCGGGTGCAGCCGGCCGGACCGTCAGGCCTGCTGCTGCTTCCTGAATTCGTCCAGAAGCTGCGCGGCCCGCTCGGAGGCCTTTGCCCCCTTGGACATCCAGTGCGCCACGCGCTCGGCGTCCAGGTGCAGGCGCACCTCCTGACCGCGGGCGACGGGGTTGAAATAGCCCACACGCTCGATGTAGCCGCTGTCCCGCGGACGACGGGAGTCGGTGACCACGATGTGATAGAAGGGCACCTTCTTGGCGCCGCCACGGGCGAGTCGGATCGTAACCATCGGTTCTGGCCTTGGTAAATGTCTGGATTCACGGGGCCGGAGGCCCCGGAGAAACGCGCAATTATACACGGGCAGGTACAAGGTACAAGGGTAAAGGTACAAGGGTAAAGGGGTGGGCCCGGTGTTGCCGGGTGGTCTGGGCCGGTTTCCCTTGTACCTTTGCCCTTGTACCTGCCCTAGAACGGCAACCCTCCGCCGGGGAGGCGGCCCTTCATGGCGCGCATGAACTTGCCCATGCCGCCCTTGGAGAACTGCTTCATCGCCTTGCTCATCTGCAGGTGCTGCTTGAGCAGGCGGTTGACGTCCTGCACCTGGGTGCCGGATCCCGCGGCAATGCGGCGCTTGCGCGAGCCCTTGATCAGGTCCGGGTGACGGCGCTCGGCCGGCGTCATCGAGTTGATGATGGCGATCATACGGCCCACTTCCCTGTCGTTGGCCTGGGATTTGGCGGCCTCGGGGATCTGGCCCATGCCCGGCAGCTTGTCCATGAGCGAGGCCATGCCGCCCATCTTCTGCATCTGCCCCAGCTGCTCGCGCAGATCCTCCAGATTGAAGCCCTTGCCGGTCTTGAGCTTCTTCGCGAGCTTCGCCGCCTTGTCCTGGTCCACCTGGCGGGTGGCCTCTTCCACGAGGCTGAGCACGTCGCCCATGCCGAGGATGCGCGAGGCGACGCGCTCCGGGTGAAACGGCTCCAGCGCCGCGGTCTTTTCTCCCATGCCCAGGAACTTGATGGGTTTGCCGGTGATGTGACGCACCGACAGCGCAGCGCCGCCCCGGGCATCACCGTCCGCCTTGGTAAGCACCACGCCGGTCAGCGGCAGCGCATCGTTGAAGGCCTTGGCGGTGTTGGCGGCATCCTGGCCGGTCATGCTGTCCACCACGAACAGGGTCTCCACCGGCGACACGGCCGTGTGCAGACGCTGGATCTCCGCCATCATGTCCGCATCCACGTGCAGACGCCCGGCGGTATCGACAATGAGCACGTCCAGGAACTTCCGGCGGGCGTGTTCCAGCGCGCGCCCTGCGATGGCCACGGGGTCCTCACCGGCGTTGCTCGGAACACACTCGACGCCCACCTCGCCGGCAAGCGTTTCAAGCTGCCTGATCGCCGCCGGGCGATAGACGTCGCAACTGACCACGGCGACGTTCTTCTTGTGTCGCTCCTTGAGCAGGCGCGCCAGTTTGGCCGTGGTAGTCGTCTTGCCCGAGCCCTGCAGGCCGGCCAGGAGTATCACGGCAGGGGGCTGGACGTTGAGCTGCAGGGCCTCATTGGCTTGGCCCATGACGGCGATCAGTTCATCGTTGACGATCTTGACCAGGGCCTGACCGGGCGTGAGGCTGGACAGGACCTCCTGGCCCAGGGCGCGTTCCTTTACGCGGGCGATGAACTCGCGCACCACCGGCAGGGCAACGTCCGCCTCCAGCAGCGCCATGCGCACTTCGCGCAGGGTCTCCTGGATGTTGTCCTCGGTAATGCGAGCCTGGCCGCGCAGGCGCTTGACGGTGCCTTGCAGGCGCTCGGTGAGATTGTCGAACATGGGGCGGTTCCGATACGGCCGATCGGGCGGCGATTCAGATCAGCGGCACATTATAAACGGAAAACATCGCCGCTGCTGAGGCGACGCAGCTCGCGATCCGGCATGCACCGACCCAGTTCCTGCATCACCTTCGCCTCCTCCCCCGGCTTGAGATGGGTCACGCCGATGCTTGGGCGGTGCACGAGCTTTTCAAGGTCCGCGGCCAGCAGCCCGGGACAATAGTGCCCGGAGCGCCGCGCCAAGTCCGCTTCGTCGTCGCTGAAGGCGCACTCCACCACCAGCATGTCCAGGCGGTCATGGGCGTTGAGGGCGGCCCACAGTTCGTCGTTGCTGGTGCAGTCGCCGCTGTAGGCGAACGCCGCGCCCTGATGCTCGATGCGATAACCCGCGGCGGGGACCGTATGGCGCACCGGCAGCATCTCGATACGCCGCCCGTCCAGGTCCAGGCGCATGCCGGGTTCCATGGGCTCGAAGCGCATCACCGGGCGGTCCGGATTGGGGAGCGACAGGAAGTCAGGCCAGATGCGCCAGTTGAAGATGTCGGAGCGCAGGATGTCGAGGCAGCCCGGTACGGCGTGAACGATCAGGGGATCGTCCTGCAGTCGACTGAACAGCGTATCCACCAGCAGGGGAAGGCAGGCCACGTGATCCATGTGGGGATGGCTGAGAAAGACATGACGGATGCGGGCCAGGGCCGCCTCGTCCAGATCGCCCACACCGGTGCCGCAGTCCAGCAGGATGTCATCGTCCACGCGCAGGGCGGTGGTGCGATGCACCCCCCCGATACCGCCACTGCATCCCAGAATCTCTATCTGCATCAAACGCTCCCTTCCGGTGCCCGGTACCCTGGTACCGTATCCTGTCACTTTCTGGCATTTCACCGCGACCGTGCGGGTGTGCGCCTTGCCCCGGCGCTTTTGCGGGGTTCTGAAATACCGATGGTTACGCTAACACGGACGCGGCAGCCCCGGGGTGCGAACGGACGGACAGGGGCGAACAAGTGTGAACAGTTCGACAGTTAGCCGGCCATTTCCGTCCAGCCCGCACTGAACCATCCGGGTAAACGGGGGTCGGAGGTCTGCGCGGGCTTCAACGGCGAACCTGCCTGTGCAATCATTCGCAGTTGATTCAGGACCCCGCGGCCATGCCCACGATCTTCCCCGTCATCGCCATTCTGCTCTACCTGGGTGCGAGCGCCCTGCTGGCCACACAACTCTGGCAGGGCAGTCGCGATTCGGTGGTGCCCGTCGTCGGGCGCTCCGGCCTGCTTGCGGGCTGGTCCCTGGCGGTGGTGTTTCACGGTGTCACCATCTATGGCGACGCCTTCACCGCGACCGGGATCGACATGGGCTTCTTCAATTCCCTGTCCCTGGCCGCATGGCTCATCGCACTCCTGTTGCTGGTCGCGAGCCTGCGACATCCCCTGGAGTTGCTGGGCGTGATCCTGCTGCCGTTCGCCGGGCTGGCCCTGGCCCTGGAACTGGCGTTCCCCGGCCCCGGGGCCCCCACCACCCTGCCGCCCGGCCTGCAGATCCACATCCTGCTCTCGCTGCTGGCCTATAGCCTCCTGGCCATCGCCGCCATCCAGGCCATCCTGCTGGCCGTGCAGAATCACCAGCTGCATCACCACCACCCGGGCGGGTTCATCCGGGCACTGCCGCCGCTGGCCATGATGGAGGGCATGCTGTTCCAGATCATCGGGCTGGGCTTCGTGTTCCTGAGCGCCAGTCTGCTCACCGGCTTCATCTACCTGCAGGATCTGTTCGGGCAGCACGTGGTCCACAAGACGGTGTTCTCCATCGCCGCCTGGGGCCTGTTTGCCACGCTGCTGTTCGGCCACTGGCGTTTCGGCTGGCGCGGACGTCTGGCAAGCCGCTGGACGCTGGGCGGCTTTGCGGCCCTGGTGGTCGCCTATTTCGGCAGCAAGCTGGTATTGGAACTGGTGCTGGGGAGGTAAGGGCGATTCAAGATTCAAGATTCAAGATTCAAAGGGGTGACCCTGCGATCCACGGTACATGGATCGGGCACCCGCCTTCCCCCTTGAATCTTGAATATTGAATCTTGAATCGCTCTAATGACTGCCTAGCCCACTGCTTCGCGGCCCGCCTTGGCTGACATCCCGCTTACGGCCCTGTTTGTCGTTCTGTTCGCGTTGCTGGCGTGTTCGGCGTTCTTTTCGGGCTCGGAAACGGCGCTCATGGCGCTCAACCGCTACCGGATGCGCCATCTCGCGCAGTCGGGGCATCGCGGCGCGCAACGCGCCCAGCGATTGCTGGACAAGCCGGACCGGCTGATCGGGCTCATCCTGCTGGGCAACAACTTCGTCAACATTCTCGCCACCCAGCTGGCCACCTACCTGGGGTACCGCATCTACGACGACGTGGGCATCGCCATCGCCACCGGCCTGCTCACCCTGACGCTGCTGCTGTTCGCCGAGGTCACGCCCAAGACCCTGGGCGCCCTGCACTCCGAGCGCTTCGCCTACCCGGCAGCCCGTGTCTACGCGCCGTTGCTCCAACTGCTGTATCCGCTGGTGTGGTTCATCAACCTGATCGCCAACGGCCTGCTCTACATGCTGGGTGTGCGGGTGCGCGACATCGACCAGCACGCGCTCAGTTCCGACGAGTTGCGCAGCGTGGTCAATGAGGCCGGCGGACTCATTCCCCGCAAGCACCAGAAGATGCTGGTCAACATCCTGGACCTGGAGAAGGCGACGGTGGAGGATATCATGGTGCCCCGCCACGAGATCCAGGGCATCGACCTGGAAGACGACTGGGACGATATCGAGCAACAGCTGTTCATGGGCAGCTACACGCGCATGCCGGTCTTCCAGGGCAACATCGACCAGGTGCTCGGATTCATTCACGTGCGCAACGTGCTGCCGCTCATCTTTCAGGGAGAACTCTCCCGGGAAACCCTGCGCGAGAACCTGCGCGATGCCTATTTCATCCCCGAGGGCACGCCCCTGAACCGCCAGCTGCTC
The DNA here is from genome assembly GCF_002000365.1 of Thioalkalivibrio denitrificans. GTDB lineage: Bacteria > Pseudomonadota > Gammaproteobacteria > Ectothiorhodospirales > Ectothiorhodospiraceae > Thioalkalivibrio_A > Thioalkalivibrio_A denitrificans. The sequence continues at coordinate 6,528 of NZ_MVBK01000108.1, forward strand.
AACTTTCAGCGCGAGCGCCGCCGCATCGGGCTGGTGGTGGACGAGTACGGTGATATCCAGGGGCTGGTCACCCTGGAGGACCTGCTCGAGGAGATCGTGGGCGAGTTCACCACCGACCCCGCCGCCCTGTCGCCGGAGGTGATGCCCCAGGCGGACGGCAGCTGGGTGGTGGACGGAGGCGTGCACCTCAGGGAATTGAACCGCATGATCGGCGCCCATTTTTCCCTGGACGGCCCGCGCACACTCAACGGCCTGATCATCGAACACCTGGAGACCATTCCAGAAGCCAACACCAGCGTGCTCATCGACGGCTACCCCATCGAGATCGTGCAGGTGAAGCACAACGCCGTGAAGGCCGCGCGCATCGGAGCCCGGCTGCACGGAGAGCCGCCCGCACCCGGGCCACAGGGCGGCTGATCACCCGTGGCTAGCCCGCATATCTCACCACCGTTCGTGGCGAGGGCGTCGAGGCGCCGCTGTGACGGGGCGCGCGGACCGGAGGACGGCGCAGGCGTAGCCGACACTGCGCTGCTCGGGACCGGATGTAGGAGGTCCGACCCCGGGCCGAAGGCGGAGGTCGATCGGGCCCGGGCGGTTCGCGGCGGGGTCGCCGCTCCTACGCTGTGGACGCCCCGTCACAGCGAGCGGATCGGCTGCCGCAGTAGAAGGGTGATGAGATATGCGGGCTAGAACACAATTCACCTGCAGCGCCTGCGGTGCCGTCCATCCCAAGTGGAGCGGCCAGTGCGCCGACTGCGGTGCCTGGAACACCCTGGAGGAAACCGTGGCGCAGGGCGGCACCGCCGAGGCGAGCCCGCGCTTCGCTGGCTACAGCGGCGAGGCGGCCACGGTGCGCCGCCTGGGCGACGTGGTGGTGCAGGCCGAGCCGCGCAGCAGCACTGGCCTGTCGGAGCTGGACCGTGTCCTCGGCGGCGGGCTGGTGCACGGTTCGGTGGTGCTGATCGGCGGCGATCCCGGCATCGGCAAGTCCACGCTGCTGCTGCAGTCACTGGCCGTGATGACCGCCGGCGATTCGGGCAGCGGGCCCCGAGGCCTGTACGTCACCGGTGAGGAATCCCCCCAGCAGGTCAGTCTCAGGGCACGCCGCTTGGACCTGCCCTACGAGGACCTGAGTCTGCTCACCGAAACCTGCGCGGAGCGCATCATCCGCCACGCGCAACAGGCGGAGCCGGACATCATGGTGGTGGATTCCATCCAGACCCTCTACACGGAGCAGTTGCAGTCGGCCCCGGGCTCCGTGGCCCAGGTGCGTGAATCGGCGGCACAGCTGGTGCGCTTCGCCAAGCAGACGGGCACGGCGCTGTTCATCGTCGGCCACGTGACCAAGGAAGGACAACTGGCAGGCCCCCGGGTGCTGGAGCACATGGTGGACACCGTGCTCTATTTCGAGGGTGATCCGGGCGGGCGCTACCGGGTGCTGCGCGCCGTAAAGAACCGCTTCGGGGCGGTCAACGAACTGGGTGTGTTCGCCATGCTGGATACCGGCCTCAGGCCCGTGAGCAACCCGTCGGCGATCTTTCTGTCGCGCCACGAGGAGCCGGTGGCGGGCAGCGTGGTGATGGTGACCCGCGAGGGCACACGCCCGCTGCTGGTGGAGGTCCAGGCCCTGGTGGCCGAGAGCCACGCGGCGCAGCCGCGGCGCATCACGGTGGGTCTGGAACAGAACCGGCTCACCATGCTGCTGGCCGTGCTGCACCGCCACGGCGGCATCGCGCTGTTCGACCAGGACGTGTTCATCAACGTGGTGGGGGGTGTGCGCGTCACCGAGACCGCCGCGGACCTGCCGATGCTCGCCGCGGCGCTGTCCAGTTTCCGCGACCGGCCCCTGCCGCAGGATCTGGTGGTGTTCGGTGAGGTGGGGCTCGCCGGAGAGATCCGCCCGGTCCCCAACGGCGAGGAACGCCTGCGCGAGGCGGCCAAGCACGGCTACACCCGCGCCATCGTTCCCGCGGCCAATGCGCCGCGCAAGGCGATCAAGGGCATGGAAGTGACCGCCGTCTCGCGGCTCGCGCAGGTCCTGGATGTGCTCTAGCTGTTACCCCAACAGGTTGTTCACAGGAGAAGCGTATGAGCCTCTCGCGAAGGAGCGAAGCATGTCCTGCGATGCTCGTTGTAGGAGCCCAGCCCTCTGCGCGAACCGGCGTTGTGCCAGTGTTGCGTTCGCCCAGAGGGCTGGGCTCCTACAACCGGCCCTGCCTGCCAGCAGCTCACCCCGGATGAACAACGTATTGAGAGATCACATCTAGTGTCCTGAGTCAGAGATTCGTTGCATTTCAGAGCCCCGCACAAGACCCAAGGCAAGGCGCGGGCCGCAGGCAATGGCAAGCCCTTGGCAAGGACCGCAACGCCGCATTGGGTC
>NZ_MVBK01000109.1 GCF_002000365.1 Thioalkalivibrio denitrificans
TTCGGGCCAGGAGCCTGGAGCGCTTTAGCCACAGAGGACACAGAGGTCACAGAGCTGAAGAATCCACCAGTCTTCGAAGCCCCGGCATTGTTCTCTGTGACCTCTGTGCCCTCTGTGGCAAAAAGGCTTTTCCCCGCAGTCGCGCCCCCGCAGCCCCCATTGGCCTTGAAATCCCCGGCCCGAATGACTATATTAAGCACCCTCCGATGCGGGGTGGAGCAGTCTGGCAGCTCGTCGGGCTCATAACCCGAAGGTCGCAGGTTCAAATCCTGCCCCCGCTACCAAGGATTAGAAAAAAGGCCCCGGATGGGGCCTTTTTGTTACCGGTCTTCCGGGATATGCCGGCCCACGGGGCCCGAAAAGTCCGGGGTACGTAACGATGGGCCGTGTGCCCATTTTTTGTTTATGGTGGTGCCGTGGTGCGACAGGATTCCTTGCAACTCAAGGCCTTGCTGGCCCCCCTGGTGGACCGCATGGGGTTCGAGCTTTGGGGGCTGGAGTACCGTGCCGGGAAGCGCAGCGCCCTGCTGCGCCTGTTCATCGACAGCGCGTCCGGCGTCACCCTGGATGATTGCACCGAGGTGAGCCGTCAGGTGAGTGCCGTGCTGGACGTGGAGGACCCGATCCGGGTGCCCTATACCCTGGAGGTGTCCTCGCCGGGCATCGACCGCCCGCTGTTCGAGTCGGCCCAGTATGCCCGCTACGTGGGCAGCGAGGCCCGGGTGAGGACCCAGTGGCCGGTGGAGGGGCAACGCAACTTTGCGGGCGAGATCCTGGCCGCGAACGAGGATTCGGTGACCCTTCGGGTGGACGGCAAGGACGTGCGCGTGCCGCTCGACGCCATCGCCCGCGGGCGGCTGGTGGATGACATCACCGCGGGTGGCGAACGATGAGGCTGCCAGCCCGAATTGAGATACAGGTTCCCGGCGGATTCGCCGGGCTGCCGTTGCCGCAAGGCACACAGGAGAAGCTGTCATGAACAAAGAGATCCTGATGGTGGTGGACGCCGTTTCCAACGAGAAGGGCGTCGAGAAGGATGTGATCTTCGAGGCCATCGAGGCTGCGCTCGCCTCCGCCACCAAGAAAAAGCACGGCGGCGAGATCGACGTGCGCGTCAGCATCCATCGTGAGTCCGGCGACTACGAGACGTTCCGGCGCTGGCTGGTGGTGGATGACGAGGATCCTGAGTTCGAGTCCCCCGAGCGTCAGATCCTGCTCTCCTATGCCCGGCAGAACCATCCCGAGATCGAGGTGGGCGAGTACGTGGAACAGCCCATGGAGTCCGTGGACTTCGGGCGCATCGCCGCCCAGACGGCCAAGCAGGTGATCGTGCAGAAGGTGCGCGAGGCCGAACGGGCCAAGGTGGTCGACGAGTTCCAGGACCGGGTCGGAGAACTGATCATGGGCACGGTGAAGCGCACGGAGCGCAGCGGCGTGTTCCTGGATCTCGGCGGCAACGCCGAGGCCTTCATCCCGCGCGAGGACATGATCCCCAGGGAGAACGTGCGCGCCAACGACCGGCTGCGCGGATATCTGAAGGAGGTGCGCTCGGAAACGCGCGGACCCCAGCTGTTCGTGAGCCGCACGGCGCCGGAGTTTCTCATCGAGATGTTCAAGCTGGAGGTCCCCGAGGTGGGCCAGGGGCTCATCGACATCATGGGTGCCGCCCGTGATCCGGGTCTGCGGGCCAAGATCGCGGTGCGTTCCAATGATCCGCGCCTGGATCCCGTGGGGGCCTGCGTGGGCATGCGCGGTTCGCGCGTGCAGTCGGTGTCCAATGAGCTGGCCGGCGAACGCATCGACATCATCCTGTGGGATGAGAACCCGGCCCAGTTCGTGATCAATGCCATGTCGCCCGCCGAGGTCCTGTCCATCGTTATGGACGAGGACAGGCACAGCATGGATATCGCCGTGGCCGAGGACAAACTCTCCCAGGCCATCGGCCGCGGCGGCCAGAACATCCGGCTTGCTTCGCAGCTCACCGGCTGGGAACTGAACGTGATGAACGAGGCGGAGGCCGCCGAGAAGAGCGAGGCGGAGGCCGCCGAGTTGCAGCGCATGTTCCAGGAGCAGCTCGACGTGGACGAGGAGGTGGCCGCGATTCTGGTGCAGGAGGGCTTCTCCAGTATCGAGGAGGTGGCCTACGTGCCCACCTCGGAGATCCTGCAGATCGAGGAGTTCGACGAGGAAATCGTCGAGGAACTGCGCGCCCGGGCGCGCGACGCCCTGCTGACCAAGGCCATCGCCAGCGAGGAGGAGATCTCCTCCCATGAGCCTGCGGAAGATCTGCTGGGCATGGAAGGCATGGATCGGGAGCTGGCCTTCAAACTGGCGGCCGAAGGGATCTGCACCATGGAAGATCTCGCCGAGCAGGCGGTGGACGACCTGGTGGACATTGCCGGTCTGGATCCCGAAAAGGCGGGCGAACTGATCATGACCGCCCGTGCGCCCTGGTTCGAGGAACAGGCCGGAGGCGCCTGAGCGGACCGGGACAGGACAGAACAGAACACGCCGGAGCGTTGCATGGCCGGTTGCATGCATGAGTCGGGGGCGGATGCGCATCACGAGATGCGACTGACCGCTTCGGCAGGGAAAGTTTGCGGAGGTAACACACGATGACCGATGTGACGGTTAAGCAGTTGTCTGAGGTGGTGGGCACCCCGGTGGAGCGGCTCCTGGAGCAGCTCGGCGAGGCGGGTGTCGACGTCTCGAGCGCCGATCAGAAGGTCACCGAAGAGCAGAAGCTCAAGCTTCTGGAGCACCTGCGCAAGAGCCACGGCAAGGGCGCCGGAGGCGAGGGCAAGAAGATCACTCTGCGCCGCAAGAGCACCCAGGAGCTGCGTGTCACCGGCTCGCAGGGACGCTCCAAGACGGTGAGCGTGGAGGTGCGCCGGCGGCGTACCTATGTGAAGCGCGATGAAGCGGAAGGCGCAGCGCCCGAGCCGCAGCCCGCCGCGCCGGTGGCGAGCAAGGCCGCCCAGATCGCCAAGCAGGTGGAAGAGGAACGCCAGGCCGCCGTGGCGGCCTCGCGCCGTGCCGAGGAAGAGCGCAAGGCCGCCGAGGCCGAACGCAAGGCCGAGGCCGAACGCAAGGCCGAGGAGGCCGCGCGCCAGGAGGCCGAGGAAGCCGAACGACGCAAGGTCGAGGAAGCCGCCCGCGCGGAGCAGGAAAAGGCCGCGCCGGAACCGATCCCCGCGCCCCCGCCGGAGGCGGAATCGGCCAAGCCCGGCCGGCGCCGGCGCCCCGCGGCCAAGGAGCGCGAGGCGGGTCCGCCCGGGCGCCGCGAGGAGCTTCATGTTGCCAGCGACAAGCGCGGCCGGCGCAAGGGCAAGGGCAAGACCACCCGCGTGGCGGCGGCTGCCGTGGCGAGCAAGCACGGCTTCGAGCGCCCCACCGCTCCGGTGGTGCGCGAAGTGGCCCTGCCGGAATCGATCACCGTGGGCGAACTGGCCCAGAAGCTGGCCATCAAGGCCCCGGAGCTGATCAAGGCGCTCATGGGCATGGGCGTCATGGTCACCATCAACCAGCCCATCGACCGCGATACCGCCACCCTGGTGGTGGAGGAACTCGGTCACGTGGCCGTGCCCATGCAGCAAGCGGATCTGGACGAGGAACTGGCCGTGGCCGCCGCGGAGCCCACGGGCGAACTCAAGCCGCGTCCGCCGGTGGTGACCATCATGGGTCACGTGGACCACGGCAAGACATCGCTCCTGGATTACATCCGTTCCACGCGCGTGGCCGCCGGGGAAGCGGGGGGGATCACGCAGCATATCGGCGCCTATCACGTGAAGACGGATCGGGGCGGCATCACGTTCCTGGACACGCCCGGCCACGCGGCCTTTACGGCCATGCGTGCACGCGGCGCCAAGGTGACCGACATCGTCATCCTGGTGGTGTCCGCTGACGACGGCGTAATGCCCCAGACCGTCGAGGCCGTCCAGCATGCCAAGGCGGCGGGCGTGCCCCTGGTGGTCGCGGTGAACAAGATCGACAAGCCGGAGGCCGATCCCGAGCGCGTCAAGAACGAACTCTCCCAGCATGAGGTGATCCCGGAGGAGTGGGGCGGAGACACGCAGTTCGTGCACGTGTCCGCGCTCAAGGGGACCGGTGTGGAGAACCTGCTGGAGGCGGTCAACCTTCAGGCGGAACTGATGGAACTCAAGGCGCCGGCGGAGGGCGCCGCTCAGGGCGTGGTGATCGAGTCCCGGCTGGACAAGGGGCGGGGTCCCGTGGCCACCATCCTGGTCCAGCGCGGCATGCTCAACAAGGGCGACGTGATCCTGACCGGCCAGGAGTTCGGCCGCGTGCGCGCCATGTTCGACGAGAGCGGCAAGCCGGTGAAATCCGCGGGCCCGTCCATGCCCGTGGAGATACTGGGCCTGTCCGGCACTCCCAACGCCGGCGACGACGTGCTGGTGCTTGAGGACGAGCGCAAGGCCCGCGAGGTGGCGCTGTTCCGCCAGGGCAAGTTCCGCGAGAGCAAGCTGGCCAGCCAGCAGGCCGCCAAGCTGGAAAACATCTTCAGCCAGATGCAGGAAGGCGAGGTGGGCACCGTCAACATCCTGCTCAAGGCGGATGTACAGGGCAGTGCCGAGGCGCTGCGAGATGCCATGGAGAAGCTCTCCACCGACGAGGTGAAGGTCAAGATCGTGGCCGCCGGGGTGGGTGGGATCACCGAGTCCGACATCAACCTGGCCAAGGCCTCGGACGCCATCGTCATCGGCTTCAATGTGCGTGCCGACGCCGGGGCGCGCAAGGCGGTGGCGGAGCAGGACGTGGACCTGCGTTACTACAGCGTCATCTACGAGGCCATCGACGACGTCAAGCAGGCTCTGTCGGGGCTGCTCTCGCCGGAGATGCGCGAGGAGATCATCGGCCTGGCGGAGGTCAAGGACGTGTTCAAGTCTTCCCAGTTCGGCGCCGTCGCGGGTTGCCTGGTGGTGGACGGCATGATCAAGCGGGGCAACCCCATCCGCGTGCTGCGCGACAACGTGGTGATCTACGAGGGCGAGCTGGAATCGCTGCGCCGCTTCAAGGACGATGTGAACGAGGTGCGTGCCGGTACCGACTGCGGCATCGCGGTGAAGAACTACAACGACGTCAAGCCGGGCGACCAGATCGAGGTCTACCAGCGCGTCGAGGTGGCGCGCACCCTGTGACGCACGTTCTCCGTTTGCGGGGGCACTGAGATGCCCAGGGATTTTTCCAGGACAGAGCGGGTAGGGGACCAGATCCAGCGCGAACTGGCCGACCTCATTCGCCTGGAGGTTAAAGACCCGCGCGTGGGGATGGTGACGCTGGCCGGCGTGGAGGTCACCCGGGATCTCGCCCATGCCAAGGTCTGGTTTACCGTCCTGGGCAGCGAGCAGCAGGTGGCCGACACCACCGAAGGCCTGCAACGCGCCGCCGGTTTCCTGCGCCGGGAGTTGGGCCGGCGTATGCGCCTGCGCGCGGTGCCCCACCTGCATTTCCAGTACGACGACACCCAGGAACGCGGCGCACGCCTCTCCGCCCTCATCGACCAGGCCGTGGCCGAGGACCGTGCCAAGCACCCGGACGATGACGAAGACCGGTCGTAAAGAGCCTTCCCGCAGAGGCGGGGAATCAATAAAAGAACGACAGGATTAACAGGATTGTTCAGGATTGACAGGATTCAAGACGTATCGTGTTTCGGGCCTTTTCGCTCTCACCAAATCCTGTAAATCCGCATTTATCCTGTTCATCCTGTCCATTGGTTTTGCTTCGCCTGACCGTCTCCGCGGCAACTCCTTTCGAGCCAGCACCCGATGAACAAACCGAAGATCCAGCGCCGGGACGTGCATGGCATCGTGCTGCTGGACAAGCCGGAGGGGTATACCTCGAACCAGGCGCTGCAGCGGGTGAAGTACCTGTTCCGCGCCCGCAAGGCCGGGCACACCGGGAGCCTGGATCCCCTGGCCACCGGTCTGCTGCCCCTGTGCTTCGGCGAGGCCACCAAGGTGTCCGGATTTCTGCTGGATGCCGACAAGCACTATCGCACCCGCTGCCGACTGGGCATCACCACGGAGACCGGGGATGCGGAAGGCGTGGTCCTGCGGGAGCGCCCGGTGCCTGTGCTGGACGCGGCGACCATCGAGTCCGCCCTGGAAGCCTTTAGGGGTCCGATTCGCCAGGTGCCGCCCATGTACTCGGCACTCAAACACGAGGGTCAGCGGCTGTACGATCTGGCGCGCAGGGGCGAGGAGGTGGAGCGTGCCCCCCGGGATGTGACCATCCATGAACTGACCTGCCTGTCGGCCACCGAGGACAGCCTGGAACTGGACGTGCGCTGCTCCAAGGGCACCTACATCCGCACCCTGGTGGAGGACATCGGCGAGCGGCTCGGTTGCGGGGCGCACGTGGTCGAACTGCGGCGCCTGGGCCTGTCGCCCTTCGAGGCACCGGCGATGGTGACCCTGGAGCAGATCGAGGCCCGGGCCGGCGAGGGCGATGCGGCCCTGGACGCTCTGCTCACCCCCATCGATGCCGCGCTGGTCCACTGGCCGGCCGTGACCCTGGACCGGGACAGCGCATACTACCTGGGCCAGGGTCAGGCCGTGTTCGTGCCCGGGGCGCCCACCGCGGGCATGGTACGGATCTACGGCCCCGGCGGGGTCTTCCTGGGCATGGGCGAGATCCTTGACGATGGCCGGGTCGCGCCGCGGCGGCTGATCCGAAAATCGTAATGGACAGGATTAACAGGATTTTTCGGGATTAACAGGATGTTTTTTTGATGAAAGGCACAACGATAGCCGGGGGTATCGAGGGTGACGGTCCTGCCACGGGCCTGTGGACTGCTCCCCGTTCCGGATCATCCTGTAAATCCTGAAAAATCCTGTCCATCCTGTCCATTGCCTTTCAACCAAAAGGCCCTGTTCCGCAGGGCCTCCGGCGTGATAGAATTCCCCGCCTTTATCCGAAGCACAGCCTTCTCGCGAGTATCATCAGGAGTGACTGCAGTATGTCTCTGAATGCCGAAACCAAGGCCGGTATCGTCGAAAAGTACCGCCGCGATCCGTCCGACACCGGTTCCCCCGAGGTGCAGGTGGCGCTGCTGTCCGCGCGCATCGAGCACCTCATGGGCCACTTTGCCTCCCACAAGAAGGACCATCACTCCCGTCGCGGGCTGCTGAAGATGGTCAACCAGCGCCGCAAGCTGCTGGACTATCTCAAGGGCAAGGACAAGCAGCGTTACCAGGAGCTGGTCAGCAGCCTGGGCCTGCGTCGATAAACTCAAAGTTCAGCCGGGAGTCACCGTGACAGCCATCAAGAAATCCTTCCAGTACGGTCAGCACACCGTCACCATCGAAACCGGCGAGATCGCCCGCCAGGCAACCGCCGCCGTTCTGGTCAACATGGCCGATACCGTCGTCCTGGTGACCGCGGTCGGACAGAAGGACGTGGCGCCCGGCCGGGATTTCTTCCCCCTCACGGTGAACTACCAGGAGCGCACCTACGCCGCCGGCCGCATCCCCGGCGGGTTCTTCAAGCGCGAAGGGCGCCCCACCGAGAAGGAAACGCTGACCTGCCGGCTGATCGACCGTCCCATCCGGCCGCTCTTTCCCAAGGGCTTCCAGAACGAGGTGCAGGTGGTGGCCACGGTCATGTCCGTGAACCCCGACGTGGATCCGGACATCCCGGCCATGATCGGCGCCTCGGCCGCGCTCTCGCTTTCCGGCATGCCCTTCCAGGGCCCCATCGGTGCCGCCCGGGTCGGTTACATCAACGGCGAGTACGTACTCAACCCCGGGATTTCCGCCCTCCAGGATTCCGACCTCGACCTGGTGGTCGCCGGCACCGAGAAGGCCGTGCTAATGGTGGAATCCGAGGCCAACATGCTCTCCGAGGAGGTCATGCTGGGCGCGGTGATGTACGGTCACGAGCAGTTGCAGACCGCCATCCGGGTGATCAACGAGCTCAAGTCGGAGGCCGGAAAGCCCGCCTGGGACTGGACGCCTCCCGAGGAAGACACGGCACTCAAGGAAGCCGTGGCCGCGGCCTGCGAGGCCGAGCTTGCGGCTGCCTACCAGATTGCCGAGAAGCAGGCGCGCACCGAGCGGGTCAACGCCTTGCGCGACGAGGTGGTGGCAAAGTTCGCCACCGGAGAAGAGGGCGCGCCGGAGGCCGATCAGGTCAAGGGTGTCTTCGGCAAACTGGAGAAGCGGCTGGTCCGCGGCCGCATCATTGCCGGTGAACCCCGCATCGACGGGCGTGACACCCGCACCGTGCGTCCCATCACCGTGCGCACCGGTGTGCTGCCCCGCACCCATGGCTCCGCCCTGTTCACCCGCGGCGAGACGCAGGCCCTGGTGATCGCCACCCTCGGCACCGATCGGGATGCGCAGTTCATCGAGGCCCTGGAAGGCGAGCGTCGCGAACGCTTCATGCTGCACTACAACTTCCCGCCCTACTGCACCGGCGAAACCGGTATGGTGGGCTCGCCCAAGCGCCGTGAGATCGGTCACGGCCGGCTGGCCAAGCGCGGCGTGCAGGCGGCGATGCCCGATGAAGAGAACTTCCCCTATGTCGTGCGTGTGGTCTCGGAGATCACCGAGTCCAACGGCTCCAGCTCCATGGCCTCCGTGTGCGGCACCAGCCTGGCCCTGATGGATGCCGGCGTACCCATGAAGGCCCCGGTGGCGGGTATCGCCATGGGCCTGATCAAGGAAGAGGACGGCTTTGCCGTGCTCACGGACATCCTCGGTGATGAGGACCATCTGGGTGACATGGACTTCAAGGTGGCCGGCAGCCGCGACGGCGTGACCGCGCTGCAGATGGACATCAAGATCGACGGCATCACCCGCGAGATCATGGAGAAGGCTCTGGAGCAGGCGAAGGCAGGCCGTCTGCATATCCTCGACAGGATGGGCGAAGTGATCAGCGAGGCTCGCACCGAGGTCTCGGCCTACGCACCGCGATTCACCACCATCAAGATTCACCCCGAGAAGATCCGCGACGTGATCGGCAAGGGCGGCGCCACCATCCGCGCGCTGACCGAGGAGACCGGCGCCAGCATCGACATTTCCGACGACGGTACCGTGAAGATCGCCTCCGTGGACAAGGCCGCCGGCGAGGAAGCCCGCCGCCGCATCGAGGAACTCACCGCCGACGTGGAGGTGGGCCGGATCTACGAGGGCCGCGTGGCCAAGATCATGGACTTCGGCGCCTTTGTGAACATCCTGCCCGGCCGCGACGGCCTGGTGCACATCTCCCAGATATCCGAGGAGCGCGTGGCCAGCGTCAGCGATCGGCTCTCCGAGGGTGACACGGTGAAGGTGAAGGTGTTGGAAGTGGACAAGCAGGGTCGGATCCGGTTGAGCATGAAGGAAGTGAGCTGACGGGGCGGTGCTTGTTTCATCAGTTTTCGGGGAAAGGGGCCTTTGGCCCCTTTCTTCGTTCTGGGGGTTGGGTTGGGGTGGGGTGGTTTGGCAAAGACGAAGTCAAAGGCGACGTCAAAGTCAAAAGCGTTTCGAACCCCGCTGCG
>NZ_MVBK01000110.1 GCF_002000365.1 Thioalkalivibrio denitrificans
TCGGCGCCCGCCTCGGTGTCGGTACCGGCCTCAACGTCGGTGCTGCCTTCAGCATCGGCCATGTCACCCTCGGTGCCGCCTTCCACGTCGGTTCCGGCCTCGGTGTCGGTGCCATCATCCACGTCGGCGGCACCATCAGGTCCGTCCATGCCATCATCAATGGCACCCGACGCCTCGGCAGTGGCACTGCTCTCCGCAGTCGCACTGCCGTCACCGGTCACTTCGGCGATGCCGGTCGCGTTGGTCAGCGCAGTACCGCCGGCCGCGGTCGCTTCTGCCGCGGCAGAAGCGTTGGCGTTGGAGACCGCGCCTTCCATGCCGGAGATGGCTTCGGCCGCAGCCGATGCGTTGGCCGAGGCGGCCCCTTCGATCCCCGATGTGGCCTCCGCAGCAGCGGAAGCGTTGGCGGCGGCATTGCCACCACTGGAAGCCGCGTCAGCCGCAGCCGAAGCGTTCGCCGCCGCATCGGCGCCGCTGGCCGCAGCTTCAGCGGACGCGGCCGCACTGGCGGCTGCATCCGCACCGCTGGCCGCAGCGTCAGCCGCGGCAGACGCTGAAGCATCGGCGCCCGCAGTGGCACTTGAACTGGCCTCGGCAGCCGCAGAGGCCGTGGCGTCGGCACCTGCTGTTGCAGAGGCCGTTGCGGACGCTTCAGCGGAAGACGTCGCCTGGGCAAGGACCATCGGCGAGGAATGCAGTCGGGCCTCGTGTGCATCGCCGAACTCGGCTGCGGCCTGACCACCGGCCAGTGCCAGGGCCAGAGCGCTGGTGGCCCCGATCCAATGAAGTTTGCTCTTGTTGATAGACATGAAAATCCCTCCTCGTTGCATATTCGCTCTGGTTCGTCATCCCATACCGCTATGGATTGCAGAGCCTGCAACCGGTCGTCATCCTTCCAGGATGGCTCCGGCCACATTCGGAAGCCGCGCTTCGTATCCCGGGCATGAACCTGTGCCCACGCACATGCCCGGATACGAGGCATGGCAATAGATCACCCCGGCTGTCCCTGACGGGGCTCGCGAGGGCGGTTGCAAGAGGGATGCCATGTCAGCCGCAGGCCGCGCCGGCCCTTGATCTGCGCGATGTCGCGGGTTGCACCATGAACCGCAGCGCCGGCTCCGGCGTGGGTTTGTGTCACTCAACGGCTACATGCGAACCCCGGAAACGGCACCATTGCGGTCTTCACCGGGTGTCATCTGCGGGCAACATGCACCCGATGGAATCCGACAACCCATTGAGAAAAGGAGAGAATTCCGTGTTGCCACAGGGCAACGGAAGGCGCATCAGGACCACAGGCCCAATCGATGGTGATGCCCGGATCCCGCGCACCGCCGCCGGGCAGACAATCAGTTGCCGTCTCCGGCCACGGCGAGAATCCGGAAACGGATCAGCACCGCGTCGGCCACCTGAAGCCTGCCGCCCATGGCGCTGAACGGTTCGATGCCGAAGTCGCTCTGAAGAATTACGAATCGGCCGCTGGCGATCAGCCGATCATCGTTCACCGACAACGCCACCGGCACCGTGAGTTCGCGCGCCACCCCGCGCAGCGTGATGCGTACATCCATGTCCGGCTGCCAGGAAGGTCCGCGCAGATCGACGGATTCGATGAGGATCTGTGGATGCGCGTCCGCGTGCAGCACAGCCTCGGAGAGCATGTTGTCCCGCGTATCCCTCACCGCAGACTCCGGCATGTCCGGCTCGAACCCCTCGTCCGCGCGCCACTCCGGACGGTCCACCTCCAGAGCCCGCACCGGTATCTGCAGGCGCAGGCCGGATTGCCGAAGGGCCTCGCCCACCACCGCACGACCCTCGATCACCGGACCGCCGATCACGTGCGGGTGACCGAAGCGTGCCAGTGGGCCCGCCGGGTAGAGCACGATGCGAATCTCGGAGCGCTCACTTACGACGCGGTAGTCGCGTCCCTCCGGCAGATCAACCGGCGCAGGATCCGCGGGCCGACTCTCGGCCGGCCCGGGAGGCGGCTGAGGCACTGCCTGGCACGCAGCCAACAACGCGGCCGCCAACAGCAGCCCTGTTGCCTTCCCCATACGCCCGCAGTCTATAGTGGACATGACACAGTCCCCGGAATACCCGCAGTTGAGCATACCGCTTCGAAATACCACCCGCAGCTACGGCCTGGTGAGTCAATCGTTTCACTGGCTGGTGGTGGTACTGATCCTGGTGCAGTACACGTGGGCTTGGCGCATTGCCAATGCCGAAGGCCTGCGCGCACGCTTCGAACTGGTCACGCAGCACAAGACCCTGGGCATGACCATACTTGCGCTGGCCGCGCTGCGCCTGGCGTGGCGCCTGTACGACCCTCCGCCGCCGCTGCCCGACACGATCCACCGGATGGAACACCTCGCTGCCCAGGTCATGCACCGACTCCTCTACGGGCTGATCTTCGCCCTTCCCCTGTCCGGCTGGTTTTACTCGTCCGCGGCCGGCCTGGGCGACTACTGGTGGGGTCCGCTGAGCCTGCCCACACCGGTGGCGACCGACGAAGCGCTGGAGGACATCCTCGGCGTGATCCACCGGGGTCTGGGGCTGTCTCTGGCCGTACTCGCCGGCCTGCACGTGCTGGCTGCGCTGCGGCATCAGTTTCTGCTCAAGGACGGCCTGCTCTGGAGAATGTTGCCGCGATGGCGCGAAGACTGAGCCGAACCGTCCTGTTAGCGGCAGCGTGCATGAGTGCGTCGGCCGCGTCGCCTGCCGAACAGTGCTACCGGGCCACGGCAGAGCAAGGCGAACTGCTGTTCGACGGCGTGCTGGAGGGCACGCCCTTCACCGGACGGTTTCGCCGATTCACAGTGGACATGTGCCTGGACAATGACGATCTGTCCACGGCGAACATACATGTGGCGGTGGACACCGGGTCCGGCGACACAAGCAACCGCCAGGGCAATGCGGCGCTGCGCGATGAGGAATTCTTCGACATCGCCCGCTTTCCGGAAGGTACCTGGACCAGCACGACCATCCGGCGCGACGGCGACGCATACGTGGCCGAGGGCACGCTCACCGTCCGTGACATCAGCGCATCGGTCCCGGTGCGCCTGGAGCTGCAACCCGGCGATCCCCCGCAGCTGTCCGGCGAGGCACAACTCCTGCGCCTGGACTTCCAGGTGGGCACCGGGGAGTTCGAGGACACCGAGTTCCTGAGAAACCGCGTAGACCTGCGCTTCCGGATGTTACTGGAACCGGTCGAGTCGCAATGAAACGCCGGGAACACGCCTTGATGTAACCGCAGTCCTTGCAAGCTTCCCCGGGGTTGCACACGTCTCTGCCCTTGGTCGACAAAAAACTTTTCTCTCGCCAAGATCGCGAAGCACGCAAAGAACCCCAAAAAAATCGTTAGACAAGATTTGATGATTTCTTGGCGTGCTTGGCGATCTTGGCGAGAGTCAATTCTTTCCGCTTTCGACGCCGCTGCCTTTGTGACGTTCGTGGCGGCGCGCAACAGTTGCTCCTGATCAGGAGAAAATCGTTTCTCTCGCAAAGATCGCGAAGGACGCCAAGAACCCCAAGAACCGTTAGACAAGACCTGATGATCTCTTGGCGTACTTCGCGATCTTGGCGAGAGTCAATTCTTTCCGATTTCGACGCCGCTGCATTTATGAGATTCGTGGCGGTGCGCAACTCCTGCCCCTGGTCAGCAGAAATTCGTGTCTCTCGCGAAGGCGCGAAGCACGCCAAGGACCCCCGAAGAGTCATTATTGAAATTCAATTGGGGTTCTTGGCGTGCTTCGCGGCTTTGCGAGAGAACAATCTTTCTTTCGTATTGCTTCGTGCGCTTCGTGTCCTTCGTGGTTCAAAAACAAGGCTGGAAATTCACTCCTCCTTCGGTCGCCAGGCCTGCACGAGGCTGCGCTGGACCTGCTCGGGGACCTGCTCGTAATGGCTGAACTGCAGCGTGTAGCTGCCGGCGCCGCCGGTCAGGGCGTTGAGGCGGGCCGGGTACTCGGCGAGTTCCGCGAGCGGCACCACCGCCTGCAGGCTCATGCGTTCGCCGAGGGCCTGCGTGTCCACGATGCGCCCCCGTTTCACCGACAGATCGCCTGACAGATCACCCATGGCCTCGGCGGGCGCCTCCACCGATAGTTCGGCCATGGGCTCAAGCACGATGGGCCTGGCCTTGCGCACGGCATCGAGGAAGGCCTTGCGCCCGGCGATGACGAAGGCCACCTCCTTGGAATCCACCGGATGGGTCTTGCCATCGTACACGGTGACCCGCACATCCTGCAGCGGATAGCCTGCGACGGCGCCCTCGGCCATGGCCTGGCGTATGCCCTTCTCCACGGCCGGCAGCAGCGACCCCGGGATGGAGGCGCCCCTGATCTCGTCAGTGAATTCGAAGCCCTTGCCGCGCGCCAGCGGTTCGACGCGCAGGAACACCTCGCCGAACTGTCCGGCGCCGCCGGTCTGTTTCTTGTGGCGGCAATGACCCTCGGCCGGCGCGGTGATGGTCTCCCGGTAGGCAATGGACGGCGTGGCCGTTTCCACCTCCAGGTTGAAGCGCTCACGCATGCGCTCCAGTGCCATGCGCAGGTGCAACTCCCCCTGGCCCCGCAGCACCGTCTCGCGCGTGGCGGGATCCTGCTCCACGTTCAGGCCGGGATCCTCTTCCACGAGTTTGGTCAGCGCGTCGGAGAGCTTCTGCTCGTCGCCGTGACGCGCGGCCTGGACCGCCAGACCGAATACGGGCGCGGGGATCTCGGGCGGACGCAGCTGGATGTGATCCTCGTCGTGTGAATCGTGCAGAACCGTGCCGTAGCTCACCTCCTCCACCTTGGTGAGCGCCCCGATCTCACCGGGACCGCAGCGCTCTACGGGCAGGTGTTCCCGGCCCTGCAGGCGGAACAGGTTGCCGACACGAAAGGGCTTGCGTGCATCGCCGGCGAACAATCGGGTCTCGCGGGTCACCGTTCCCTGGTGCACGCGGAACACCGCCACCTTGCCGAGAAAGGGATCGTGTTCCACCTTCACCACGTGCGCCAGCACGTGCGCATCGGGATCGGGGACCGCGTGATACTCCCGAACACCCTGTTCGTCCTGTCGAATGAAGGGTGGCGGATTGCCCTCCAGGGGGTTGGGCATGAGGCGCACGAACACGTCCAGCAGTTCGCGCACGCCCGCGCCGGTCGCCGCCGAGGTAAAGCACACGGGCACCAGGTGCCCGTCCCGCAGCGCCGCCTCGAAGGCATCGTGGAGCTGGGCCGGGTTCAATGACTCGCCCTGCTCCAGGTACAGATCCATGAGGGCGTCGTCCATCTCCACCACCTGGTCCACCAGCATCTCGTGGACCTCCGCCACGGAGGAAAAATCCGACTCACCGGCAGGTTCGAAGAAACAGTCCGCCACCCGGCTGCCGCCTCCGGCGGGCAGGTTCAGCGCCAGACACTCGGGACCGAACGTGGTGCGCAGCGCCTCGAGCAGGCCGGGCAGTGCCGTGGGATCGGCATCCATGCCATTGACGATGATCATGCGGCACATCCGGCGATCCTGCGCCCAGGCCATCAGGCTGCGCGCCGTTGCGTCGATGCCACCGGAAGCACTGATCACCACCGCAGCCACCTCGACGGCGGGCAGAATGGAGAGCGCTGCGCCACGAAAATCCGCATAGCCCGGGGTGTCGATGAGATCGATCCACGCGTCTCCCCATTCGAGGCCCAGGACGGAGGCGGAGATGGAGTGGTGCAGCCGCTGTTCCTGGGGGTCGGCATCGCTGACGGTGGAACCTTTCTCCACGCTGCCCGGGCCGGCGACTGCACCGGCCACGTTCAGCAGGGCCTCCGCAAGGGTCGTCTTGCCCGAACCGGCCGGACCGACCAGCGCGATGTTGCGGATGTTCTCCGGTCCCCTGATGGACATAGGCTACCCCCGCGCACAGATCAGCACGCACGTCTGTCCCTCGAGAGGTTAGCAGCCCGTGGGGAAAGCGTGGCCGCTCAGGTGTCCGTCGTGCCTTGCGCGCGGGACGGGGGAACACTCTCCGACGAGTCCGGCAGCACCTGCTGCGCGGGCACGCGCAGCGCCGCCTCGACGCGGTCAATGGCCGTGTCCATGCGGCAGTATTCCGCGAGCCGTTCCAGATCCTCGATGACCACGTGCGAGCCCTGGTTTTGCACACCACACTCGCGCAAGCGCGCGAAGGCACGGGAGAGATTCTCCGGTGTCATGCCCATGCGATCCGCCAGTACGCGTTTGCGATAGGGCAGCTCCACCGTGGTGGCACCGCCCTGATCCAGGGCCAGGCACAACAGGAAGGCGCCCACACGCTCGGCAGAGGTGCGCAGTTTGAGGTCCTTGATCTGGCGAACCAGGGCACGGTAGTGACGCGCCAGGGACCCCAGCAGGACCAGGGACAGGGCCGGTTGCCGGTACAGTTCCTCGCGCAGATGCCCCGCCGGGATCAGGAGCAGCCGGGAGTGCTCCAGGGTGCGTGCGGTCATCAGGTAGGGGGCATCGGTCACCACGGCGGCCAGGATGAAACAGTCCACCGGACGCACCACCTCAACCACCACTTCGTGGCCGGTCGGATCCACGCACCGCAGTTCCACGGCGCCCTCGATCAGTACGTGCAGGTACTCGGGGCGTTCACCCTGCTGGAAGAGATTGACACCGGCCTGCGCCTCGCAGTGCAGGGACGGACCCAGAAGCCGGCGACCGGACTCGGGTTCGAGTCCGTCGAACAGCGGCAGCTGCAGCACAAGATCCAGCTCGTCGACAGGCGTCATGGCGCCTTCCCCCATGGTTCCGGGCGTGCCGGTGGCGGCGTGCGGGCAGGCACGCCCGAACACCACGAGAGAGAATCGGCCGGACGCACGGGTCCCGCCAGGGGAATCTGTCAAACGGCCAGTCCGCTCCCGACACGGGGCGGTTTCCCCCGACCCATGCTGGACCTTAACCGACCGGGCAGCTCAGGAACTTGATCAAGCTCAAGCCGAGGGCACTGGAACGCAAGGGGTGGCGGTGTCACACGGCCTTAGCCTCTCAGATCGAAGGCGACGGCATCCGGGCACAACGCCCGGCCAGCCGGGCCTGCTCGTGCATCCAGTCGCCGCGGTTCGTGGCATGGCAGAGCTCCAGCTCACCGGTACGGGTGTTCAGGCGCCAGACCATGGCGGTCGCATCCAGGGGGGCGATCTGGTAGGCGGGTTCCCCCTGCATCGCGCCCGGCGCCGCCCCGGGCGCGGACACTGCGTGTGTGACCAGTACGGCCCCGGCAATGACAGACAAGAACAATGAAACAAGAATCATTCGCTTCATGGCGATCCCCTCGGCGGGCGGTTGTGGCTTCATGACATGAGAACGCCCCTGTATGGCCGGCGTTCCCCGCTCAATCCTACCCGAGGCAGACTACCTCCCCTGGCTCGCCCCCCCGATAAGAGCTGAAGCCGTTCCCACCGGCTTTCTTGACCGCGTACATGGCATCGTCTGCACCGGTGAGCACGGCCTCGGCTGTCGCCGCCACGGACGGGAACTCACAAATGCCCACACTGGCACCCATGACCACGCGGGGGCTGTCCGGGTCGTCCGAATCGATGGGCACCGGCTGCGACAGCGCATCCACAACGCGTGCGGCCACTTCCCGTGCGAAGTCCGCATGCTCCATATCCTCCAGCAGTACGAAAAACTCGTCTCCGCCAAACCGGGCCACGGTATCGGTCTCGCGCACGCAGGCCAGGAGCCGCTTCCCCATCGCCTGGAGCACCCGGTCGCCGGCCTCGTGACCGTGGATGTCATTGACCGGCTTGAACCGGTCCAGATCGATGAACAGGCCTGCGCCGTGAATCCGGTGGCGGCGCGTGCGGGCCACGGCCTGTTCCAGGCGCTGCAGGAGCAGTGCCCGGTTGGGCAGCCCGGTGAGGGCATCCGTCAGCGCCATGTCCCGATGGCGATTGCGTTCGTCCTCCAGTTCCAGGCGCTGAACATAAAGCTCGCGGCGCTGGTACTCCTGGATGTAGGCGGCCACGCCGCCCAGCACCAGTGCAGCCAGCAGTTGAACGGACTCGGTCAGGACCTGGATGCGATCCTCGTAGGCACCCACCAGTACCACGGCGAAGGCCACCAAAATGACCAGGTTCACCAGCAACGCATTGAGGAAGGAGATGCCCAGCAGGAGAAATACGGCAATCACCACCAGGATCAGCCCGGTCGCATAGCCGTGCGCCAAGGCCTCCGGCAGAATCGCCATGATCCCGACACCGCCCAATCCGGCGGCCAGACCGGCCGTCATCAGGGGCCATTGGTGATGACGCTCGAAGTGACTCGTCCAGGTGACCAGCAGCGCACCCAGGCCCACCAGCAACACCCCGCCGCGCAGGGCCAGCGCGGGCACGGGCACGCTGTCGCTGATTGCCACGTCGAGAAGTCCGAAGGCACCGTACAGGAACATGCCCAACACGAGCGCGATACGCGCCTGGTGGCGCAGGATGCGCCCCTGCTCCTCCCGGTAACCGGACTCCGCATGTCTGCAGGCGAACCAGAGTCCAACCGGATGCATGCGGACCGGAACACCGCGTGGGGCGTTGTCTCCACTCATCCGGTACCTGTCTTGAACGCTTCGTTTCAGGGAATCCCCAGCATAGCAGTCAATCTTGAGCCATGGGCGCCGCGGTGCACGGGCGGTGCCCCGTGCAGGACGACCGGCGCTTGTGGGAGCCGGATTCGGGGCGGGACAAAGGGTCGACACGCCGGCACACGCGAAGCCGCTCATGTCCGCTCAACCGCCAATCAAGGTCTACTACGACGCCGCCTGCCCCCGATGTGTCCGGGACAGGGCGCGCTACCGGCATCTCGCGGGCCGGCGTGCCGACAGTGTGGTATGGCTCGATGCCAACGAACAGCAGGAGGCGCTGCGCGCCAGGGACATCGAGCC
>NZ_MVBK01000111.1 GCF_002000365.1 Thioalkalivibrio denitrificans
TTCTTCACTCCCTCCCCCGCAAGCGGGGGAGGGAGTGAAGAAGTCGTTCATAGCGGCTAGGAGCCGCCTTGCTCCGGCAGTTCGAAGGTCTCCAGAGAATCGGGATCCAGCCTTGCGACACCGATCTCATCCGACGTGAAATGAAAGATCAGAACGCCCAATTCCTGATCGTAGTGCAGGGTACGGGTATGACGTGTGCCCCAGTAGCGTCCTTCGGTGATGTACTGCTCCTCTCCATCAAACGGCAAGGCCAGGCCCACCCATCGACGATTGCGGATGTCGTAGGCCAGGTTACCCACCTCGTCGCCGTTTCGAACCCGCACGATGTTCACGAGCATATCGATCTCCGGCACATGGACTGTCTCCCGCATGCGAATCCCGCTCGGAGGGGGGTTCAGCCTCTCCAGACTCCCGTCGTCCATGTCGTAACGAAGCAGGCGGGGAGATTGCCGACCGATGTCCCGTCCGGCCCATCCCATCCATAGGCTGTTCCGGATGGAGTCGTATGCCATACCTGTCCGGTCGCCATGTGCTCCGCCCAACTCCCCACGCCTAACGGGAAGCTCACGCCATTCGCCCTCGGTCGCGTCAAGCAAATAGAGCCGGCCCACCGACCACGCTACTACGCCGCGGGGTGTCGAGGCGAAGGAGATTCGCATGATGTTCGCACGCGGATGCGGCAAGGGAGCCGGTGGATACTCCCACTCACGGATGGCAGGATCATAGATCCATACGGCATCGTTGCTCATCCAGATGCCTTTCCGCGACACCGGATCATAGGCGGCGGCATCCCAGACATGATTCGGCACCTGCGGCCGATTGTTAAAGGTCTGCACGGCCATTGCATAGAAGCCCCGGGTCGGCATGTCTTCGGCCGGGTAGCCGATACTCCAGGTCCCGGAACGCAGGCTGTAATGCGCCAGATCCGTGCCGATATAGGTACCATGCCCACCGCCCCATTTGAGGAGCTGATGGCGGTGACTGTCGTAGGGCATCGTGCCCCAGGCGCGACGCGTGGTGGTCACTTGCGGGGCAGGCAACAGGCGCCAGCTGTTCGGGGGCAGTTCATCGAGCCATGCCGCCATGGCATCCGTATCCGGATTGACCGTCCTGTCGTAGTGCCCTGGAGTCAGACCGTAAGCCACCGGCTCGCTGTCGCCGCGATTCTGTAACGTGGAATCCCCCACGTCCGGGTCAATCTGCATCCCCCAAGTCACCCGGGCCCTGTAGGCATCTCCGTCGCGCCAATCCCTGGAGCCGCGACTGACCACCACCAGTTGATCGCGGTCGTTGACGGCCCCTGGGATATCCGAGCCCAGCGGGCCGTCCTCATAACGCCCCAGCAGGCGCCAATCGTTTCGCTCGACATCGTAGATCCAGAGTTCCCTGTGGTGTTCGGCGTCGCCCTGGGGGCCGACGTTCCGAATTTCGCCGCCCCAGAGCGCGATCTTCCGGCTCTGCGGAAGCCACGCCAGCGTATGTCCCGCCCGCGGTGAAGGCCTGTTCTCCGGCCAGCGCTGCTCCCAGGTCTGGGTCCGGAGGTCGTACACCCACGTGTCGGACAGGAAGCCGTCCACACGGGAACCGCCGAACAGCACGATCTTGCCCCGCTCCCGGTCCGTGGCCATCTGGGAGAATCCGCGCCCGATGGGTTCGGAGTCCAGGGCGCGCGCCATGCGCCAAGCCGCATCATCGGCCTCCTGGAGCCTCAACAGTGTTCTGCGGGCGACCGCGCCCTCCAGCTCCCCAAGCCCCGCCTCCAAGGCCGACCGCAGCGCTTTGGCCTCCCGCACCGCAACGGACGCCGACACCGCTTCGCTGCCGCCCAAACCCAACGTCGGCAGCCGCTCCGCCAGACGCCCGACGTCATCGGCCAACACTTCAGCTGCCGCAGCCAGGTTCCTTCGGGCATCACTCTCGGACTCGGTGACGTAGAAGCGATTGCGCGCCCGATTGACCAAGGCCCGCACCTCACGACGCAGCGCCTCGGCCTGCCCCCCCGCCTGCCGAAACGCCTCGGAGCCGGAGATGACCCTTTCCCATCTGCCGGAGGCAATATCGAAGGCCCACACACCCGGTGAGCCGCCGTCTTCCACACTGGTACCGCCCACGGACAGGATCTGATTGTTCACCGGGTCATGGGCCATCGATCCGTAGATATGGTGAAAGGATCGCTGTTCTGTGCGGGTGAATTTCTCCACGTCCAGTGGCTGCCATTCACGCCGTTCGGGGTCATAGGTGGCCGTCACATCCATGAAATAGGCATACAAGCGACCCGCGTCGGGGTTGTAGGCATACTGGTGAAACAGATGGGAGCCTGTCGAGTAGCCCACAACCCGGTCATCCATCCGAATTCGGCTGACTCCTGCTTCATCCACAATAAAAGGTGGATTGGACCTGGGAGTCGAAGATGCATCCGTCGGACCGGACGACTTACGATAGGGCGCGTGGTCCGGGTAGGCATTGAGCCATTGCCGGGTCGCCGCATCGAACATCTCGGTATCGAAATGCTGGGAATCCCTCGCGATGCCCCCGGATAACACGAACCGGTCAAGTGACGGCACGTAGTAAAAGGCTGGGGAGTAAGCCTCTCGAACACCGGTGGCTTCTTCGCTCAACACTACCCAGGTGTTCGGCTGCACCCGATCCAGTGCGCCCTGATCGGGGGTCTGGGGCTCCGCATGGATCGGCGCCGCCGCCCAGAGCACCGCCATCCCTGTCAGTGCGGCCAATTTGCGCATGGATTGCAGCATCATATCGACTCCGCAATCCCCGCATCGTCGTCGACAATCTGCCTGCGGCAGAATCCTCTGAAGAACAGAACGGGGCATTCATGTGGCTGATTCACCCATGATAAACATTCCCACCTCACGCGCCCAAGAAACACCTCTATCAATCCCCTCCCCCATGAGGGGGAGGGCCAGGGTGGAGGTCGATTTCGAATACGCCGAAAGATCCGACACCGGAAGGACGCCCCGGATTCCGCGATGCTCCATCCGGGCCAGGGATTGTCCGATACGAAGCATATCCCAGGCCTGCGAGACCATTCGGGAACCTGCATGGGATCGACGGTAGGCTAACGCCTACTTGGCCTGTAAACTTCCACTCAAGCACAAAGCCCCATGCGGGGCACGGCACCTAATCATCGGCACAAGGATCGATCTCGATGCGCTACGAAGGCGAAAACCTGATCCTCCTGTTTGGGCTTCCACGCTCCGGCACCACCTGGGTCGCCAAGATGTTCGACAGCCATCCGGATGTGGTTTATCGCCACGAGCCCGAGGCAGTGGACCGGATCGAGGGGGTGCCGCCTTTTATCAAGGAAAAGGATTATTCCCGTTATGAGACGGCGCTGCGCGAATACGCCCAAGGTCTCGTACGCATGTCGAACCCCCGCGTTATGGGGAAGCGGCCGTTCCTTCCCAAGAGCTACCTCGGGCCCGTGCGCTTTCGCCTCCATACGGCCAGCATTCTACTCTCCACCGTCGCCGCGCAGATCTCCCTGCGCCTGCCGGTCTACAATCCGGCAAAGCGCCTGCCACCGGAGCGCATCCGTGTAGTGTGGAAGTCCGTAAGCGGAATCGGCCGACTTCCTGCCCTGCTGCACGCCCTGCCGAAGGCCCGCGCCGTACTCATCATGCGACACCCCGCTGGCTTCGTTGCATCGCAAATTCGGGGCCTGAAATCTCGCGTATTCGGTGACGCCCCGCCACTCACAGGGAAAACCGGCACCCTTCGGCAACGGATCCGTGATGAGGTACAGCGCCGGTACGGCCTGACCGACCAGGACATCGCCAATCTGACCGTGGAGGAACGGTTTACCTGGCGCTGGGTGATTGATCACGACCAAGCGCTTGAACGGCTCGCCAGTGTCCAACGATGCACCCCGGTGTGGTACGAGGACCTCTGCCTCGACCCCGTCACCGGTTACCGGCATCTCTTCGAGCTCACCGGCCTGACATGGGGGCCACATACTGAGCGTTTTCTGAGCGCCACGACCGATCAGCACGACGATGGCTATTACAGTGTTTACAAGAACCCCGTCGAAGTTGCCTACCGGTGGCAAAACGAGCTATCGCCAGATGCGATCAGGAGTATCTGCGCAATATTGAAACTCACTTCGGTCGCCGCACCGCGATTATTGCCCCTCGACGCCACGGACACGCGGGAAAGCCAATCCGCGTCGAACCCCGTTCAATGATAATCGCCCCGTCAGCGTCGGCTCTACGAATAAAAATGAATCCGAGGATTGCGAGCGGATCACATGTTTAGATTCATAAATATCGCAAAACAAATCACCAATGCATCTCTCAGCCGCCTAGGGCTGACATTGCATCGGACGAGGAGTGCGCCACGCCGACAAGCCGTGATATATGAATTGAACTGGGCCCGTGACCATAATATCGTTTTGGGCTGGGCCGAAGTCGAGAAAATCGCCCGGCAGCGCGGGGATCGGGACCTTCAATTAGCTCTAAAAAAGACTCGATCCAATCGTGCTTCATGGGCGGACTTACGCGTTGTCTCTATGATAATGCCGTATCTTTCCGATCACGAACTCTATGAACGCCTTCTTGCGGACTTTGACCCATGCGTCGACCTACATCACGCAACGTCTGCTAAGGCGGCTTCCTTCGTCGGCGTTGGAGGCGGATCAGAAAGCCTCCATGCGTATCGAATAATTGAAATCAATGGTGAGCGCCTATTCGAAAAGGTTTATCGTGCCGACTCTCCTTCGTTTCAAAACATCCTTTGGTTTCAGAACCATCTACAGGATCGGCTTCTATCCAGCAATATTCGCGCCCCGACAATTCGTATGCTAAGTCGCAGCCAAAGGTTGGCTGCCGTGTATTACGAATGCATTGACATCCACCCCATCTCCAACTCCGCGGTGTTGGACAGAATCCTTGAAGTATCACGCACTCTTAGGGCCTTGGGTGGCGATCTCGCTCGAACCGATTCTTCTTACTATGATTCCGCCCCACACCATGTTACCTCATGGTGCGCAAGGGCATATGCGGCAAACGGGCTTCCGGAGATAGCAACATTCATACAACAGACAGAACACAAGATATCTAAAGTGCAGACACAGCTTTCGCACGGGGATCTCTATAAGGGCAACATCGGCCAGAACAATGTCGTAATTGACTGGGATGAGTGCGGCTTACATCCCGCCGGCTACGACATCGCACGAGGTTTGTCGTTTATTTGCCTATGGGATTCACTTAATGAACTTGAGGAGCACATTGTTTCCAATTTTTGCGACGAGATGAACGAACGGGAGTTCAGCGATTTTCTGTTCTCGGCGCTTTTCTATAGTTTTGTCTATTACTCTTTGAACAAACGTGGCGGCGACAATTTCCGTTACGAACTTTACCGTCGGCTAAGTGAATGGGATAGCGCGGGGGCCCGCTCGTTCCATGCACTGTCAAGATCCTAGGTCCGCGCTCTTAAAACCACATATTGGAATGACATGTCGCGCTTCAAACGAGTCACCACAGCAATCGGCTTTCAGTGAGCCTCACCCGTTT
This sequence comes from Thioalkalivibrio denitrificans, assembly GCF_002000365.1. Classification (GTDB taxonomy): domain Bacteria; phylum Pseudomonadota; class Gammaproteobacteria; order Ectothiorhodospirales; family Ectothiorhodospiraceae; genus Thioalkalivibrio_A; species Thioalkalivibrio_A denitrificans. The sequence goes on from NZ_MVBK01000111.1 coordinate 5,529, forward strand.
CTAGCTCGTACAGCTTCACGTTCGACTTCTTGCTGCGCCGACGACCCATGCAGCAGGGTGGACCGCGGACGCTACTCGACCCACTCCCCGATTCGCTCTAGCCGAGACCTCAAGCCAGGGAGCGGATAGCCCCGCTCGTACGCCTGGACCGCATGACGCCGAGCAGCCGCGTAATCACCTTTGCTCAGAAAAGCGAGTCCAAGATTGTAATGGACCTCTGGATCTTCTGGGGCCATCCTCAGCGCCTCTCCAAGCTCCCTTACCGCCGCGTCTAGCCGTTGGGCTCTGTAGTGATGAATCCCGTAAACGAGCCTTACCGTGGGGTCATTCGGACGCCACCGGATTGCGCGTTCGAAGTAGCAATCCACTGTATAACGCGCCCCGAGTGGATGCGGGCGGCCCTGCATTATGCTTAATCTCGACATTGCGTCCAACGCTCGATGATGATTAGGAAAAGTGTGAAGAGTATAGGCAATATTTCTGCCTAGATATTCCGGTACCCTGCCCGTTGTCGTTAGCGTTGCAATTTCATTTGTGAAATGAAATCGTTCTACGATAGGCAGTCGTTGCGCGCGCTCTTGGGAATTAGTGTAGTCGAAAGGTCCATAATGGTTTTCTAGGGATCCGCAGAACATCCCTTGAATGTCTGTTTGAGCCACCGCAACTTGGCAAACGCTCAATGCGATCAGGACAAGGCACCATGCGTGGCGGTATGAAGTAAGAGATTTCATCGCATTTCACTCTCGTGCACTCGAGTAGGCCGCTCTAAGGCGAGAGACTTACTGGAAATGGGGCAAAATTCCTTGTCTATGGCACTCGGAAGCACCGATAGAGCCAATTTTCTGTGGGCCTAACCATGAAGGGCCCTTCTGCTCATTCTCGCAAGGTCCGTAGGTTCCCGCGATGTCGATTCGGACTCTAACTTAGCGACTCGTTGCATGCCTCCATCTGAGTCACAGGCCGTCTTGTCTCGGAAATGAGCCGTTCCAATAGAAGATCACATAGTGACCTTACATCTGGCTGTATGTGAGGAGATGACTCCTTACGCACAGAACCTGCTTTTACAAATCTAGAAACTCGCGGGCTATAAGTGATTCCAGCAAAATCGAAAACGCTGTGTAACTCTCGATGTGGATCTGTTACCAAGCTCTCATATTGGACGGGAAGGACACGCATATCATGATCAAACTTGTGATCGAAAAACATTTGGTTGCGCATGTACCAGAACATCGCCACACGGGACTCAGCATTCATACTTGGAGAATAAATGCTTCGCATCAGAGCCAAGGTCTCGTCTGAGATTCCTCGCCCATGCCAACCCCGTGAGGAAGGGTCCTTCATAATGCTGTCCACATCGGAAGGCAACTTTCCGAATATCTTCATGGCCGAATTGATGACGTCATCGTAGTGGCGAACCATCCAGATCGTCTTGGCCGGAGCGAAGTGCTCCATGAGCCAGGGAAGCTTGTCCATCTCGCACAGACACTTGATCACGAACACTGGGGCGCGTGCAGAATCGCGCAGGCCTTGAATGACCGCAGGTTCGCGCATCAGATACTCGTCGAAGGCCCGAGGGTCGCGCTCATGATAGACCTTTGTTTCATAGCTGCGGTCGAGCACGTTCATGATCATGTTGGTGCCAGAACGTTGCGCACCAGCGACGAAAATTGTCTGTTCCGGTCGCCCCCTGCCACTCAGACCGCGCCAAGCCTCCAGGGCGGCCTTGGTGCCAAGCAGACTTGCGCGCCGCGCACGCCGACGGATCTTGCCTAGAACAGACTGCTGAGGCATGGACTCTCCCTTCATCTTCCCGAAAATTGCCACGGTGGGCTAACCCCGTGGAGCCTATTTACAGTTTATCGCATCGTTCTGTTTGCGGGCAGGAGCGATGCCGCAGGTAGCCGGGCGTACCCGGTCAGCCGGACTGTCAGCATCCCGAGAAATCCGGACGGGTGTCGGAATTCTTGACACCCAGCAGATTCTTGCCCAGGTTGCTGCCGCCCATCGGCCCACCGCGGGCCCCTGCGGTGTTATGCTTGGCGGCAACCACAAGAAATGGGCTGGATCGCTGGTTTATGCTGCAGCGCGTCATCCGACAAGATCCGTCAGGGAAAACGCACTAGCACGAATCGAAACATTACGGGCATCCAGCAGCCAGAATGCTCCACCACCTACCATGATGCACACCTTTCGACCCATACTCCGGCTCCTGACCGCCAGGGAGCGCTGGCAGTTGTTTCTGATCTTCCTGATCATGCTCCCCAATGCGCTCATGCACGTGGCCGGTATTGCATCGGTGATGCCCTTCATCGCCGTACTGGCGCAACCGGAACTGGTGGAACGCAACGCGCTGATTGCAGGGGTATACGACCTCCTCGGAAGCCCGCCTCTTGAGCAGTTCCTGATCATGCTGGCCGGGGGCGCGCTGATTCTTCTATTCCTGGGGAATGGATTGGCCGCGCTCACAACCTGGGCGATCATCCGGTTCAGCTATATGCGGGCGCACAGCCTCTCGCGCAAACTCCTCGGCACCTACCTCCGCCAGGATTACGGCTTCTTCCTTACCCGTAACCCGGCCGATCTCTCAAAGAACGTCATTCAGGAGGTTAACCAACTGGTATCCGGGTTCCTCATTCCGGTGCTACAGCTATCGGCCAATGGCGCCGTTGTACTGGCCATTCTCATCATGCTGATCGCGGTCGATCCGGCACTCGCCCTGACGGTTGGACTGGTTCTCGGCGGCGCCTATGCGGGTATTTATCTCGCATTCCGCGGACGAATCCGGCGCCTTGGACAACTGCGATTCAGGGCCAACGCACGCCGCTTCAAGACAATCCAGGAATCGTTAGGGGCGATAAAGGACATCAAGGTCTCGAACCGGGAGGATTACTACCTCAATACGTATACCGGCGCCTCCTATGCCTTCGCCAGGAACGAATCCAATCACATGCTGATTTCGCAGCTTCCCCGTTATGCATTGGAGACCCTGGCGTTCGGGGTCGTGCTGATTATCGCCCTCTACCTCGTCATCGCGGGTGGTTCCATGCAGGCCGCGCTGCCGATGATCGCGCTCTACGCCATGGCGGGCTATCGCCTGATGCCTGCGCTGCAGAAGCTCTTTGACATGACTGCAAAGATGCGCTTTGCGGGACCCGTAGCGGAGAGCATCAACGCGGAAATGGCGCGGCTGGGAGCCGCGGAGGCCGTTGAAACGAAGGAGGCTTCCGCCGCATCGGACGTGCATCTTCACGATCGCCTCGATCTTGAATCGGTCACCTTCCGCTATCCCGGCATGGACCGTCCGGTGCTTGATCGCCTCGATCTCACCATCCGCGCGAAGACCAGTGTCGCCTTCGTGGGGGGCTCGGGCGCCGGCAAGAGCACCCTGGTGGACATCATCCTCGGGCTGCTGGAGCCCGAGAGCGGGAGGATTGTGGTCGACGGCCGGACGCTGGACAGAGCGCTCTTGCCCGTGTGGCGAAAGCGGCTGGGCTACGTGCCCCAGTCCATCTATCTGGCAGACGACACGCTGCGTCGGAACATCGCGCTCGGCATCCCGGACCGGGAGATCGACGACGAGGCAGTAATCCGGGCTGCGAAGACCGCGGCCATACACGATTTCATCGTCCGGGAACTCCCGGAGGGTTACGAGACGGTGGCCGGCGACCGGGGCGTTCGCCTGAGCGGTGGCCAGCGCCAGCGCATCGGCATTGCCCGGGCCCTTTACCATAATCCCGACCTGCTCATTCTGGACGAAGCCACGAGCGCGCTGGACGGCGCCACGGAATCGGCCGTGATGGAGGCCATCGAGCAGTTGAGCGGCGAGAAGACGATCATCATGATCGCGCACCGGCTCACGACCGTGCGCAACTGCGACGTGCTCTATCTGCTGGACAAGGGTCGAATCGTCGCGAGCGGAACGTACGATGAGCTGATGGCCGGGGAACCGGAGTTCCGCAGGATGGCGCATGCGGGGCAGGCTGTGCCGTAGGCCGGATGTGGCGAAGCGGGATACGGGGATCGTAACCGGACAGTGGTGCCTTGGTACGCGTTTAAACCACCCCCACCCTGCCC
>NZ_MVBK01000112.1:0-378 GCF_002000365.1 Thioalkalivibrio denitrificans
CACTTCCTGCCTCCCACTTCTACGTTAAACTCCCGCCATGACCCCCTTGCTGATTGCGCTGCTCGCGGGACTGGCGATCTGGTACGTGAATGACACACTCAGGTGCCGTGAGCGCGTGGTCCGTGCGGCGCGCAACGCGTGCGCGGAACTCCGGGTGCAGTTTCTGGATCAATCGGTAGCACAGACCCGGCTCGGCCTGGGCAGGGGTGCCGATGGGCGGCTTCGCCTGCGGCGTGAGTACCGCTTCGACTTCAGCCTCGACGGGAGCGACCGCTACGCCGGATACGTCACCTGCATCGGCCAGCGCGTGACCGGCCTGAGCCTGGATCACCCCGACGGACGTCTTGTGCAGTAAGGCGCTAGGAGCCTGTCGGACTT
>NZ_MVBK01000112.1:397-8303 GCF_002000365.1 Thioalkalivibrio denitrificans
AAGTCCGACAGGCTCCTAGAGACAAGCTACAAGAGGCAAGAGCCAAGACGGGCCCTCGGGCCGCCGGTCGGCGGGTTTTCTTGTATCTTGTATCTTGTATCTTGCCTCTAAAGTATTCCTTCCTTATGACACTGACCGAACTCCGCTATATCGTGGCCGTGGCCCGGGAACGCCATTTCGGGCATGCGGCCGAGGCGTGTCACGTGAGCCAGCCCACCCTGAGCGTCGCGGTCAAGAAGCTCGAGGATGAACTGGGCGTGACACTGTTCGAGCGTAATCGGGGCGAGGTCTCGGTGACCCCGGTGGGCGAGCGGGTCGTGGCCCAGGCGCAGCGTACCCTGGAGGCGGCGGAAGGCGTGCTGACTGCCGCCCGCGAGGGGCAGGATCAGCTGAGCGGGCCACTGCGCGTGGGGGCCATCTTCACCATTGCGCCCTACCTGATGCCGCACCTGATCCCGGCCCTGCGTGCCTCAGCCCCGCACATGCCCCTGGTCATCGAGGAGAATTACACCGCCCGGCTGGCCGAGCGCCTCAAGCACGGTGAACTGGATGTAATCGTCATTTCGCTGCCGTTCGATGAGCCGGGCATCGTGACGTTGCCGCTCTACGACGAACCCTTCGTGGCTGTCCTGCCCGCCGGTCACCCCTGGAGCGAGCGGGAGGAACTGGGTCTCACCGAGATGGCCTCGGAGAACCTGCTGTTGCTCGGTGCCGGGCACTGTTTCCGGGACCAGGTGCTGGAACTGTGCCCCAACTGCCACCGTACGGTGACCTCTGACCACAGTATCCAGCGTACCGTGGAGGGCAGCTCGCTTGAGACTATCCGCCACATGGTCGCCTCCGGCATGGGCGTCACCATCCTGCCCTGCACCGCGGCGGGCGCCGACCGCTATGCGCAACGCCTGCTCACCCTTCGCCGCTTCAGGCCGCCGGTGCCCAGCCGTCGGGTGGCGCTCGCCTGGCGCGTCAGCTTCCCACGCCCCAAGGCCATCGAGGCCGTGCGCCAGGCCATCCTGGACGCGGACCTGACCTGCGTGGAGCCGATCAAGCCCTGAGTCGGGTTACTTGCAGGTGTCTGTAGGGGACGCGGCGGGCGCAGAGGCGCGGAGAAGGCAGAGGTAAGAGGCTGAAACTCTAAGTGTTTCTCTGCGTCCTCCGCGCCTCTGCGCCCTCCGCGTTACCCAGCCTGCGTTGAAGAAGCACCACCGGTTCCATGATAGGCGCAGTCTATGTTTCTATTTTAATAATTAAATTGGATGCATTGATAGCCAATAACTAACATGACCTCCAAGCCGCGCCCTGCGGCATCCATTTTCAAACCCGGAGGTCAACATCATGAAGCAGAACGAAAACGGTTCGGTCACCGTGAAGAACCTGGAAGCCGCGTTTGCCGGCGAGTCCATGGCCCATATCAAGTACCTGTATTTTGCGAAGATCTGTCGCGAGATGGGCGATGAGCAGAGCGCGAAGGCCTTCGAGGCCACGGCGGCCCAGGAGGTCCAGCACGCCTTCGGCCATCTGGACCTGCTGTTCCCGAAGGACCGCATGAATCCTGCCCGCTGCCTGGAGCTGGCCATTGAGGGCGAGACCTACGAGTACAGCGAGATGTATCCGCAGTTTCGCCACCTGGCCATGCAGGAGAAGAACGAGGCGGCGGTGCGCGAGTTCGATGAACAGATCGCCGAATCCATCGAGCACGCGGATTTCTTCCAGTCGGTTCTGGAAAAGGCCGCCAAGCGTTTCGCTGCACTGGCCCGCGTCGAGGAGCGTCACGCGAACCATTACAAGGAGGCCCTGGCGCGCGTGGAGGCGGTGCGGAAAGTCGCCTAAGGGCAGGTACAAGATACAAGAGTAAAGGTACAAGAGGGCGGGGCGGTGAGCCGCCCCGGCCGGACAACTGAACACAGTATCGGAGATCGATTATGAAGAAGTGGGAATGTGTGGTGTGCGGATTCATCTATGACGAGGCGGTGGGCATGCCCGAGGACGGTATACCGGCCGGCACCCGGTGGCAGGATATTCCGGATGACTGGGAGTGCCCCGAGTGCGGCGTGGCCAAGGCGGACTTCGAGATGGTGCTGGTGGCGGCGTGAGGCGTGGTGCAATCCCTATCGCCTTTCGCCTCCCACCTCACGCTTCACCCGGCTTCAAGGAGGCAACGACATGAAAAGCAAACCGATCATCAAGTGGTGGCGCCTCGTCGGGCGCTGTTACGCGGGAGCCTGAACCGATGTCGGGAGTCGTGATCATCGGCACGGGGCTCGCCGGCTACACGGTGGCGCGCGAGTTCCGCAAACTGGATCAGGAGACACGGCTGACCCTGGTCACCGCGGATGACGGGGCGTTCTATTCCAAGCCCATGCTGTCAAACGCGTTTGCCGCAAACAAGGATGCGGATGCGTTGATCAATCAGCCCGCCGAGATCATGGCGCAGCAGCTTGATGCGCGTATCGTCACCCATCGCCGCGTGGTGGCCATCGACACCACGGTGCGTACGGTCGTGCTGGATGACGGCGAGACCCTCCCATACGATCGCCTGGTGCTGGCGGTGGGTGCCGATCCGATCCGGCTGTCCTACGCGGGTGACGGCGTGGACGCGGTGCGCTCGGTCAATAACCGGTTGGACTATGCCCGTTTCCGGGAGGCCATCGAGGGCGTGGATCGGGTTGCGATCATCGGTCCGGGGCTGATCGGCTGTGAGTTTGCCAACGACCTGCGCGGCAGCGGCCGCGAAGTGCACGTAATCGGTCCGGATAACTGGCCGTTGGGCAGGCTGGTGCCGGAGGCGGCGGGCAACGCCCTTCGTCGTGGCCTGGAGGAGGCCGGCATCCGCTTTCACCTGGAGACGGTCGTGGAGCGTATCGACCGGGACGGTTCCGGCTTTAGGCTGACGCTCGCCAACGGCGAGACCCTGGAGGCAGGCGCCGTTCTGTCGGCTGTGGGACTTCGCCCCGATGTGCGCCTCGCACGCGAGGCCGGTCTCGAGACAGACAGGGGTGTGGTGGTGGACCGCACCCTGGCCGCTTCGGTGCCTGGGGTGTATGCGTTGGGCGACTGTGCCCAGGTGGCCGGACTGGTGCTGCCGTTCGTGATGCCCATCATGCACGCCGCCCGCGCCCTGGCGAAGACCCTCGCCGGCGATCCTGCGGAGGTGCGCTATCCGGCCATGCCGGTGGTGGTGAAGACGCCGGCGCACCCCGTGGTGGTGTCACCACCCGTGCCCGGTGCGCCCGGGGAGTGGCAGGCGGAGCCCGTGGGTGACGGTGTGCGGGCCCTGTACAGGGACGGCGAACGGCTCCACGGTTTCGTGCTGACCGGCGAGGAGGCGGTGAAGGAGAAACAGGCGCTGGCGAAGCAGGTGCCGGCCGTCCTTTAGGACGGCAGAGGCAAGATTCAAGAGGCAGGAAAGTGCGGGTTTCGGGTCAGCCGGTTTTCACCCGATCGCGGCCGGCCTGCTTGGCGGCGTACATGGCGCGGTCCGCCCGGTCGAACAGGCTTGCGGCGGTGTCCAGTTGCGACGCCTCGGCCACGCCGATGCTGGCCGTCAGAGCGATGCCGGGAACGGCGAGCTGAATTTCCGGGCACTCCCTGAGGGCTGTGCGGATGCGCTCGCCCGCCTGACGGGCCTCCTCGACACCGGCGCCGCGCAGGACCGCCACGAATTCCTCCCCGCCGAAGCGAAACAGCATGTCGCTTTCCCGTGTGGCGCCTGCCAGGCAGCGCGCCGTGGCTCGCAGCACCTGGTCGCCCGCGGAGTGGCCCAGCCTGTCGTTGACTTGCTTGAAGTGGTCCACGTCCACGACCAGCAGGGCGAGTTTCTGTTGGCCACGTCGCAATGCCGCCAGTTCACGGGGCAGCACGTGTTCCATGGCGATTCTGTTCTGCAGGCCCGTGAGCGGGTCGGTCTGGGCCGCCATCAGCGCCTGTTGGTAGAGCAGGCTGTTGCGCAACGGATAGACCAGCACGGCCAGCAGCCGCTCCAGCTCGCGGAGTTCCTCTTCCCGGAACTTGCGCCCACGCAGAAAACGCAGTTCGCCGATCGCCTCGTTCTCCACGATCAGGTTATAGCTGCAGGAATGTCGGGACACGCGGCCGCAGGTGAGGTGCAGCCCACGGGTCGAACACTCGTAGGTCATGCCGTCGTGAGGGACGCTGCAGCGGATGGCCTCGGAGAACATCTCCAGCAGGCAATCCAGGTCCAGCGTGGTCTGCAGCCGCTGTGCCAGCTCCGCAGCGGAAGAGACCGGGTGGGGAACAGGGGAGCGACCCGATCCGTTGCCCGGCATGGGGGTCTGTTTGCCCAGCAACAGGTTGTGCGTAAAGGTCAGTTTCATGTAGCCGGTTCTTTTTATCCGAGGGCTTGTGGCGAGATAAGCGAGAATCGTGCCAACAAAAATTATTTATATGATACAGTTGGTTACGATTCATAGTTGTAATCGTGGCGGAAAAATGACGCCGCAGGGCCGATGCTTGCCGGTCCGGATGACGGAAATCCGTGTCCGGTGACTGCTACACTGCGCGCCCATGCTGAAGCTCAGCGGACTCTCCCTGCGTCGTGGTCCCCGGGTCCTGTTTCGGGAAGTGAGCCTCGCCGTGCACGCGGGCTGGCGGGTGGGGCTCACGGGCGCCAACGGCACCGGAAAATCCAGCCTGTTCGCCCTGTTGCGCGGGGAACTGTCAGCCGATGAGGGACGCTGCGAGTGGCCCTCGGAGTGGGTCATTGCCACCGTGGCCCAGGAGACATCGGCCACGGATCGTTCGGCCCTGGACCACGTGCTGGACGGGGACGCGGAGTTGCGCGCCCTGGAGTCGGATCTGACCCGCGCCCAGGCCGAGGGGGACGGCACCCGGATCGGCAGACTGCATGAGCGGCTCGATGCCGTGGATGCATGGCGGGCGCAGAGCCGGGCGGCGCGGTTGCTCCACGGCCTGGGTTTCTCCGAGGCCGACCTGTCCCGCCCGGTGTCGGACTTCTCGGGTGGCTGGCGTATGCGCCTGAACCTGGCCCAGGCGCTCATGTGCCGGTCCGACCTGCTGCTTCTGGACGAACCCACGAACCACCTGGACCTGGACGCCGTGCTCTGGCTGGAGCAGTGGCTGGGCAGCTACCCGGGCACGCTGCTCCTGGTGTCCCACGACCGGGCCTTTCTGGATGCGGTGGTGGATCATGTGGCGCACATCGAGCGGCAGAGCATCACGCTCTACACGGGCAACTACAGCAGTTTCGAGCGGCAGCGGGCCGAGGCCCTGGCGCAGCAGCAGGCCCTGTTCGAGCGCCAGCAGAGCGAGATTGCGCACATGGAGCGATTCGTCGCCCGATTCCGCGCCAAGGCGACCAAGGCGCGGCAGGCCCAGAGCCGCATCAAGGCCCTGGAGCGCATGACACAGGTGGCGCCGGCCCATGCGGACTCCCCGTTCCGATTCACCTTCCCGCCGCCGGGGCGGCTGCCGAACCCCCTGCTCCAGCTGGCGGATGTAGTGGCCGGGTATCCGGGCCACGTGGTACTGGAGAGGGTCAATGTCGCGATGAGGCCCGGCGATCGCATCGGGCTGCTGGGGCCCAACGGGGCCGGCAAGTCGACGCTTATCCGGGTGCTGGCCGGTGAACGCACACCGATCGCCGGTGCACGCGAGCCGGCCACGGATCTCGCGACGGGCTATTTCGCCCAGCACCAGCTGGAACAGCTGGATCCCCAGTCCTCACCGCTGCTGCACCTGCAGCGCCTGGATCCCCGGGCCACGGAACAGTCCATCAGGGACTTCCTGGGCGGTTTCGGCTTTGCGGGCGACATGGCGCTGGCCCCGGTCGCGCCGTTCTCAGGCGGCGAGAAGGCCCGGCTGGTGCTCGCCATCCTGGTTTGGCAGCGGCCCAACCTGCTGCTGCTGGACGAGCCCACCAACCATCTGGACCTGGAAATGCGCCTGGCTCTGGAACTGGCGTTGCAGGAATACGAAGGGGCGCTGGTGGTGGTGTCCCATGACCGGCATCTGCTCGAGTCGGTGTGCGATGAACTGTGGATCGTGTCCGGTGGCGGCGTGGCACCTTTCGACGGAGACCTGGAGGATTACCGGCAGTGGCTCATGCGAAGGGATCCGGACCGAACGGCGATGGAACCGGCAGGGGATGGGGTGCCGGATCGCAGGACCCAGCGCCGGGAGGCCGCCGAGGCGCGCCGTCGCCTCAAACCCCTGCGTGACGCCTGCGCCCGCCTGGAAAGCCGCCACGATGAACTCGCGGCGGAGAAGGCGCGCATCGAGGCCCGGCTTGCCGAACCGGACATCTACGACGAAAACAGCAAACCGGAACTGCAGACCCTGCTTGCCCGGCAGGGGGAACTGGTCCGGGAGCTGGAGGCGGTGGAAAATGAATGGATGGAGGCGCTTTTAAAGTTGGAAGGGTGAATTGAAGTGGGAAGTGTGAATTGGGAAGTGGGAAGTGGGAAGTTAAAAGACCCGCTCCCCGGCGTTCCCCGCATTTCGGGGACGTGAGTAAGGTCTGGGTCAGAGTGGTTTTATTCCGACTTCCCAATTCACACTTCCCACTTCCAGTTGTGTCCCGCTTGCAATGTCGGGTCGGGAGGGTAGGTTAGGGGGTGAGCCTGAGTGAGGGTTAAGGAGGCAGGTGATGAATCGCGATGAGCTGAACCGCCGTTGCGTCGAGCTGTTCCAGCATCCGGATGTGCAGTTGCGCTGCTGGCATCCGCGCATGTTCTGGGAGACGGGCATGAAGGACAACCCGACGCCGGAAGACCTGATCCGGCCCAAGGTGGACCTGCGCGAACTGGAGGTGCTGCTGTCCGAGTCGGCCCATGTGCCGTCCGAGTGCGTTGATGAACTCAACCGCGAGGCGCCCGGGCGCGCGGATCTCATCCGTCACATGGCGCGCAGGGGGGAGATGCCGTATCTGCAACGCCCGCATTGAATCAGTCTGGGGAATGCTGAAAGGCGGTTAGCCACAGAGGGCTCAGAGGTCACAGAGAAAACCCGGTCATCTCGCGAAGGTGCAAAGGAAATCTTTTCGAATGGCCTTCTTTGCGCCTTCACGCGAAATCAGGTTTTTGGAGCATTTGGTCTTTTACCTCTGTGCCCTCTGTGCCCTCTGTGGCTAAGGAATTTTTTTGGCCTGAGCATCAGATACTGAGAAGGCGCGCGATCAGGCTCGTAGCTCAAGCTATACTGCCGGCATGTTCGAAATCCTGCTGGGCGCCTTTGTGTTGCTGTTCATCGTGGTGGACCCCATCGGGGTGGCGGCCATTTACGCGGCGTTGGTGCACGACATGCCCCGGGAGGCGCAGCGGCGGATCGCACGCAACGGCGTGCTGCTCGCCGCGGGCATCCTGCTGACATTCATGCTGGTTGGCAACGGCCTGCTGGCCATGCTCGGAATCAGCATCCCCGCCTTTCGTGTCGCGGGCGGGGTGCTGTTGTTCATCCTCTCCCTGGACATGATCTTTGCCCGTCAGTCCGGGCTTCGGGCCACCACGCTGCGCGAGCAGCGGGAGGCCTCGCACCGGCAGGACATTTCGGTGTTTCCCCTGGCCTTCCCCCTGATCGCCGGCCCCGGTGCCATGACCACCGTGCTGCTCATGGCGTCCGCCGGTCATGCGCCACCGGTGATGGCAGCTCTGGTGGTGGTGGTGGTCCTGGTGCTGGGGCTGACGCTGCTGGCGTTGCGGTTTGCCCCCGTGATCATCGGCGCGCTCGGCGAGACCGGCATCAACGTGGTGAATCGCCTGCTGGGCCTGATCCTCGCCGCGCTGGCGGTTCAGTTCGTCCTGGACGGGGTACGTGTCGGTCTGGGGCTGGAGTAGGGATGGTCAATTGTCAGCTGTCCGTGGTCAGTTGTTGAAGGCCCCTTGACAAACTCTCTGCAGAACCCAGGCTCACGACAACTGACAACTGACAA
>NZ_MVBK01000112.1:8370-20699 GCF_002000365.1 Thioalkalivibrio denitrificans
CAACTGACAACTGACAAATCTCACTGGACCAGAAAGCTGCTGAAATAGATGGCGTTCACGGCGGGGCGGCCGGAGCGCGCCTGCAGAGCCTCGCGCAGGGCGACCAGGGCCTCTTCGCGCAGGGCTTCGCGGTTGGCCGCTTCGCGCACCTCGGAAGGCTCCCTTCCGCTGAAAACCATGATCAGCGTGTCGCGGATGACCGGCATGTGGCTGTTCACCACTTCCTTGTCCGTTTCACTCTCGACCTGCAGGTCGGCGGCGATCTGAAGGTAGGTGGCGCGCTGCGGGTTGGCCAGGTTGACCACCACGGGTGCGCTCAGGGCGACGTAAGGATCGAAGCTGCCGTCGGGCGCAGCCGCCAGGGGGGCGGTGCCTGCCAACAGCGCAAGGGCGGCTATCCATTTGATCAGTGGATGCAAGGCAGTCTCCCGATGGTGAAGATCTATGACTTTGTCGTTGGCCTGGACGGCGTCATCCGCAGGGACGGGCGCCGTTACCGCAACGAGTCCCATTCTATTCACCGGAGGCACTGCGGGGTCGCTGCCCGTCCGGAAATTTCCGCCACGGATCGGTCATCGTCCGCTGATGCCTAGTGTCCTGGTCCTGCCGGTAGAACGCCCGGAACTGCCCGTAGACTTCAGGATAGGCTTCGCAAAGGGTGTGCGGTTCGGCGAAGAAGTATTCGCTGGCAACGGCGAAGAACTCCGCGGGGTCGGTGGCGGCGTAGGGATCAAGAGGCGGCGTCTGGCCTCGGTCGAGCGCGGTGTTGAGCGCTTCGAACGCGGCGCTCATGACCTGAGACCAGACTTTCGTGGACATGTCGGCATGCAGGGGCGGCATGCCGTTGGCCTGCCCGTTGCGCATGTCCAGGGTATGGACAAACTCGTGGACCGCAAGGCCCTCGCTGTGATTGACCTCGTCCCAGGACAGCAGCACCGGCCCGCGCTCCCACGCTTCGCCGCTGTGGGGGCTGCGCTCCACGTGCACCACCCCCGCCTCGTCCACGTACTCGTGTTCCGGCAGGAAATCCTCAGGGTAGACGATGACCGTCACCCACTCGTCGTACCACTCAAGGCCCAGGTTGAGGATCGGCAGACACGCCTGCAACGCGATGTCCAGGCGCATCCCGGCGGTGATGTCGAAACCGTGCGCACCCATGAAGCGCTTATGGTGCAGGAACAGTGTGGCGAGACGGCGCAGGCGGTGGAGTTCTTCGGCGGTCAGGCGCCCGAGCATGGGCAGCGCGCGAAGGCCCGCCTCCCACAGCCGGTCGTCGATGGTCTCGTGCCTGAGGATGCGCTGGTCGCGCCAGGCCTTGATGATCGAGAGCACGGGTCGGGATGGAGGAAAGTGGGAAAGAGGGCGACCATTATGGCGTATGGGGGCGGGACGTGACAGTCCCGACAGCCCCGTCGACTTGTGCGTGCCATGGCCGGGCAGGTATCTTCAGACCCTTTTCCCGTGGAGCGAAACCCCTTGACCGACACATTATCCGGGCGTTTGCAGGGGCTGCTGGACGGCGGCCACCAGGCCCTGTTGCGCGGCGGCCTCATGGGCCTCGAGAAGGAGAGCCTGCGGGTCAGCCCGGAAGGCGGTATCGCGCGCACGCCCCATCCCGTTGCGCTGGGCTCGCCGCTGACCCATCCCTGGATCACCACGGATTACTCGGAGGCGCTGCTGGAGTTCATCACTCCGCCGTTCGGTGAGCCGGGCGAGGCACTGGCCTTTTTGCGTGACCTGCAGACCTTCACCTATCCGCGCATCGGCGAGGAGTTCCTGTGGGCCACCAGCATGCCCTGTGTGCTGGCGGGTGAGGCGGCGATCCCCGTGGCGCGTTACGGGTCCTCCAATCCGGCAAGAATGAAGACGGTCTACCGGCTGGGGCTCGGGCATCGCTACGGGCGGGTGATGCAGGTGATCGCCGGCGTGCATTTCAACTACTCGGTGCCCGACGGCTTCTGGCCCGTGTACCAGCGCCTGTGCGGCGACGGCGGGGATCTTCGTGAATTCATCGACGCCGGCTACTTCGCGATGATCCGCAACCTGCAGCGCCTCGGCTGGATGGTGCCCTACCTGTTCGGCGCTTCACCGGCGGTCTGCAAGTCGTTCCTGGGCGGCAAGCCGACCCACATGCCGGAGTTCAACGAGAACACCTACTACGAGCCCTTTGCCACGAGCCTGCGCATGGGCGACATCGGTTACCAGAACCGCAAGGAGGAGGAGACCGGCATCAAGGCCTGCTACGACAGCCTGGAGGCCTACACGGACAGTCTGGCGTGTGCCATCGACACGCCGTCGCCGGTGTACGAGAAGATCGGCGTGGTGGTGGACGGCGAGTACCGCCAGCTCAATGCCAACATCCTGCAGATCGAGAACGAGTACTACAGTTCCGTGCGGCCCAAGCCTGTGATGGAAGGCAACGAGAAACCGGTGGTGGCGCTGCGCCGTCGGGGCGTGCGCTACGTCGAGTTGCGCTCGCTGGACGTCAACGCCTTCGAACCGCTGGGCGTATGCGAGACCCAGCTTCGTTTTCTGGAAGCGTTCATGTTCGCCTGCCTGCTCATGGACAGCCCGGTGATCGGCGAGGTGGAACGCCTGCAGATCGACCACAACCAGAGCGCCGCCGCACACCGCGGGCGGGACCCGGATCTGAAACTGCTGCGCAACGGCGACCAGGTCCCGCTGCGCACGTGGGCCGAAGAGGTTGTCAACGCCATGGAACCGCTGTGCGCCGCCATGGACGGCACCGATGCGACTCGCCCTTACAGCACGGCGCTGGAACGTCAGCGGGACAAGGTGCTCGATCCCTCCCTGACGCCTTCGGCCCGAATGCTCGCGGAGATGGCGGAGCGCCGGGAAGGGTTCTACGAGTTCGCGCGGCGCCTGTCGCGCGGTCATCAGCAATACTTCCGTGACCTCGTGTTGGCACCTGGGCGCGAGACCCTGTTCGAGGCCGAGGCGCGGGCCTCCATGGAACGTCAGCGCGAGATCGAGGCGGCCGACGACTGCAGCTTCGAGGAATACCTGAGGCGATATTTCGCGCAGTCTGCCTGAGCGCCCCTCGGGGCCCTCGGGCCCCTCACGGCCCCTTGGGCTATAGTCAGGGATGACGATCCGGTATCGGTCCGGATGTGGCGGGGGTGGAAAGGGCCCCGCGATTCCCGTTTTTTCCGGTTTGCTCGCCCGTGTCGGGAGACGCGGGTCTGTGGGCGCGTTGAACCGCCGGGTCGGTCGGTACGACCCAGGGGTGACCGGGGGAAGGGATGCCGCCCGAAGAATGCGGCACCCGCAACAGGGAGGGGTAACCACGATGAGGCGTCTCGCACGGCAGTTCCCGGCCGCGTTACTGGCGGCTGTCCTCATGTCCGCGGGCACCGGCCAGGCCCGTGCCCAGGTGGATCTGGAGCCGCCGCCCGAGGGTTATTACCGGCCTTCGGATGCCTTCTCGTTCGTGGTGCCCGCCGACATGCCACCGGAACGCCTGCAGCGGCTCAGGCTGGCGCTCAACGATATCGATGTCACCGCCTTTGTGCGGCGCGAGGCCGACAGGGCGATATTCTCGCCACCGCAACCGCTGGCCTACGGCACGCACCGCCTGCGCCTGGTGGAACACGCCGAAGACGGCGCCATCCATGAACTGGCCCTGTGGACCGTGCAGGTGCGCAGGAGCAGTGCCTTTCAGGAGGCCGACGGGCGCGCAAACCTGGATCTGGCCCTCAGCAACCGGGTCAGCGATCGACGCCTGGACGGCGGGGTGCCGCGCAACACGGCCCAGGGTGCGCTGACTGCCGAAGGGCGCGTCGCCGACGACGACTGGGCGCTTCGCGGTCACATCGGCCTCCTGCACAACAGCCAGACGGAGTTGATGCCCCGCGACCAGCACGTCGATCTCGCAACCGGGCTGGTGGAGGGGAGCCGCGGGCCGGTGGTGCTGCGTGCCGGAGATCACGCGATTCCCGCCACCGGTCTGGTGATGCGCGATTTCGCCCGCCGTGGTCTTTCGGGCAGTCTGCGCTTCGATGACCTTCGTTCCGAGGTCACCGCGTTCGCCATGCGTACCGAGGCGATCAGCGGCTTCCATCACCGCTTCGGCGTGGGCGACACCGGTCATCGCACCGACGGCGCCATGTTGAGCGTCGCACCGCTGACCGACCGGCCCGAGCGCCTGCAGATCCAGGTCCTGTACCTGGACGCCAGCGGCAGCACGGTGGGCAGCGGCACGGAGGGCGATACCGAAACCAGCCGGGGCAATGCCTCCTCCGTGGCCGTGGACAGCCTGCTGGGCGAGCAGCGCTGGCGTCTGCGTGCCGAGCTGGCACGCAGCAGCGCACGCTTCGACGAAGCGGCGCCGTCGGTCAGCGAGTCCGACACCGCACACAGCCTCCTGGCCATGTACACGCACCCGCAGCACCTCGCCAACGGCGCGGCATTCAACTGGCATGCCGGTGCGGAGCACACCCTCGTGGGGCCCTGGTTCTTCAGCCTCGGCAATCCGGCCCTGGCGGCGGATCGACGGCTGGTACGCGCTTTCTCGGGGTTTCAGTGGGGCGGTCTGGGGATCAACGGGCAGGTGGCCCGCGAGCACGACAACGTGGACGACGATCCGAACCTCCCCCGGCTTCGCACCGACTACCTCACGCTCGGCACCCAGTACACGCCTGCGCTGGTGCCGCGTGAGGAGGGCATTGCGCGCCTGTTCAACCAGCCGAGCCTCGCCTTGGTCATTCAGGACATGGCGCAGCGCTATGACCGTGTCCCCGCGGCCTTTGGAGGTGACGATGTGGACCAGGATACACGCGTGATCCACGCCGGCCTGCGTTTCGTGCCCGGCACCTGGGCCTGGGATGTGAGCCACACCTTCACCCGATTCGAGAACCACGCCGGCACCCAGCCGGACTACGACAACGGGCTCACGGAACTGGGCCTCGACGTCATGGTGGGGGACCGCTACAGCCTGCGGCCCCGGGTGCAGTACAACACGCTGCGCGACAGGGACAACGACACCACCACCCGTACCACCACCGCCGGCCTGGGGGTGTGGGCGGCACTGGTGCCGGGCCGGGTGGACGTCAGTCTCGACTACAGCCTGAACCGGACGAAGGGCGGCGACGACTCAGTGGATACCGACACACAGACGGTGACGGGCATGCTCAACTGGCAGCTGCGTACACCGCGTGAGAACCGTCCCGGCATCTCGCTTTTTGCCAGCGGCAGTTACCAGGACAACGACAACGGGGCCGGCATCGGGAATGACGTGTACCAGCTGTTTGCCGGCATGCGCATCGGGTGGCCGGTGTCCTACTGAAAGGCGAAGGGAACTCACATGAAACGATCATTCGGATGGCTTGTGCTGCTCGTGACCTTTCTGCCGGTGGGGCCCGCCTGGGCGAATCTCACCGGCGCCTCTGTGGCGCCCGGGAACCTGAGCGCGCCGTTCAACCGGCCTGCCACCCTGACGCTGCGCTGGACAGTGACGGCGGGCAGCGCCCCCGGCCCGGTGGAGGCCCGGTCCTCCACCTTGATCGTCACAAGTCCCGGCGGGGGCATCGTGCTCGGTTCCGTGCCTCGCAACCTGCGGGGGTCGGTGCCAACGGGCGGCAGTACGGTGATCATGGAGACGGTTCAGCTCCCACGCAGCCTGATGCAGACTCTCTTCCGGGCGAGGGATCCGGGCGGCAATCGCTTTACCCATTTCGAGGTTCGCAGGGAGTTCACCGACCCTGCCAGCGGGGTCACTGTCGCATCCGCGCCCGCAAACCTGTACCTCACCGGCGGCGCCGGTGGCGGCCTGTTCGACATCGCCCGCCTGGCCCTCTATTTCGACGACCGGAGCACCGTGCGGCTCGTCCCCAAAGGCGATGCCCTGCACGCGGTGCTCGACATCCAGTTCACCGGCAGCGGCCAACTGGCCGGAGTCTGGGAACTGGCCGATCCCGCCTCCACCGCGGGTCGCCCCCTGTTCCGGCCCCTGCGCATGGAACGGACCTCGCTGGTGGGGGCGCAGAATATCCGCATTGAGAGCCCGGAACTGCCCACGGAACGGGAGGGCGCCTACCTGCTGCGTTTCCGCATCACCGATCCGCCCACCGAGTTCGAGTCGGTACTGATCCGTTACGTGGTCACCAGCGATGCGCTGCACCGGCAGCCGCCCGTGAACCTGCGTCCCGAGGGCCCGGCGAACGGGGCACTGGTGGATTCGCACACCGTTTTCGCCTGGCGCGCCGACGGCCCCGTGAGCGCCTATCAGGTGGAGATTTACCCGCATGCGCCGGGAGTCGCGGCGGGTTTGCCCGTGCTGGGCGGGCCCGTGGAGCCGCCACCGGTGGGCGTGGACGAACCCCCGATGACCGGCATGCTGGTGCCCGGCGACACGCGCTCCACGGTGCTCTCGGGCCTCGTGCTTGAGCGCCTCGAACCGGGGCGCGGCTACTGGTGGCGGGTGCGCGCCATCGGCGCCGACGGCGGCGTGATAGGCGAGAGTCCACTGCAGGAGATCCGTACCCCGTGAACGGGGAGAGCGCCCTGGCGCCAGATGCCGAGGACACCGCCCTGCTGGCGCGCATCGCCACCGGCAGCGAGGCGGCCATGGGGGTGTTCTATCACCGCCACGAGGCGCGCGTGTACGCCTTCGTGATGCAGCGTCTCGGCAATGCCGCCGATGCGGCGGAGGTGCTCAACGAGGTGATGCTCGAGGTCTGGCGAAGCGCGAAGCATTTCGCCGGACGCGCCAAGGTGACCACCTGGCTCCTGGGCATCGCCCACAA
This sequence comes from Thioalkalivibrio denitrificans, assembly GCF_002000365.1. GTDB lineage: Bacteria > Pseudomonadota > Gammaproteobacteria > Ectothiorhodospirales > Ectothiorhodospiraceae > Thioalkalivibrio_A > Thioalkalivibrio_A denitrificans. The sequence goes on from NZ_MVBK01000112.1 coordinate 15,135, forward strand.
CCGCAGCATCGATCTCCTGCGTCGCCGGGGCCGGCGCGCCGCGGACAGCCTGGATTTCGATGTGGTGGATGACCGCCCCGACCCGGGCCCGGCTGCTGTCGCCCATGCCCAGAACGGCGAGTACATCCGCCGCTGCATGCACGGGCTGCCGGAGGCGCAGCGCCAGGTGGTGCACCTGACCTTTTTCGAGGACCTGCCGTATGGCGAGATCGCCGAGATCCTCTCCATCCCGGAGGGCACGGTGAAGACCCGCATGTTCCACGCACGCAAGGCCCTGGCGCAGTGCCTGGAGCAACTGGGGGCACGCCCTTGAACCCCTGCGCCCTGCGCAACGACTGATCGGGTAAGTGACCGCGATACGAGACAGACCATGCCGGAATCCACTGAACAGCATCCCCGCGAACTCCTGCCCTGGCTGGTGAATGGCACCCTGGACGGGGCCGAGCACGAGGCGGTGAGCCGTCACGTGGCCGCGTGCGCGGCGTGCCAGGCGGAGGTGAGCCTGCTGCGCGCCATGCGCCGCGGCGTGAAGGCCGTCGAACCCGCCGGGGCCGGGGAGCTGGGCTGGCAGCGGCTGCGCCGCGGCCTGGGCGGTCAGGTGCGCACGGTGACGCCGCGCTGGGTGATTCCGGCGGCCATGGCCGCGAGTCTGGTGATCGTCGCCCAGGCGGCGTTGCTGGTGACCCGGGCGCCGGAGACGGTCCGCTACGAACCCCTGGCCGACCCCGTGCCAACGGAGGTGCTGGCCCAGGTGCGCTTCACGCCGGAGGCCAGCGAGGCCGACCTGCGTGCCCTGTTGCGCGAGGCGGGTGTGCGCATCGTGGACGGGCCGAGCGCCGCGGGCGTGTATCGCCTGGCCGTGGAACCGGATCGGGATCCGGAAGCCGCGGCGCGGGTGTTGCGCGAGCGATCCGACCTGATTCCGCACTTCGCCCTGGAGCGGTGAGATGGTTCGCCTCGGTCCATGCCTGCTGATTGTGTTTCTCTCGGCGGGTACGGTCTGGGGCCAGGGCTTTCAGCAGCGGCCGCCTCCGGATGAACCTGCCGAACCCGGATTCCGGCAGACCCCGGGCGCTCCCGCGCCGGGCTTCAGGGCGGTCACGCCGGGCGGTGAGCCGGGTGATCCGCCCGCCGAGGAAACTGAAGCGACCACATCGCCCGCGCGCCGTCCCGGGAGCGGCTCCCTCATGGGGCGTTCGCTGCCGCCTCCGCCTGACCTGCCCGGGTTCGGCGTGCGTCAAGCGGTCGCCGGGCAGCACGAGCCGGACGAACTGCTGGTGGTCTCCGCGGATCTGCCGCAGGCCCTGGAGGTGCAGCAGCTGGGTGCGCAGATGGGCCTGGGTGTCAGACGCCGCAACGTGCTGCAGGGTCTTGGGCTCGTGGTGACCGTCTTCGGCCTGCCCGAGGGGATGACGCCGGAGGCGGCCCTGGAGACCCTGGCTGGGCGGGCACCGCAGCTGTGGGCGGACCTCAATCATCGCTACACGCCGCAGTCCGTGGACGCGCCGGGTGATCTCTCCGCCCGGCTCATGGACTGGCCGGAGGTGCGCGGCGACTGCGGCAGGGGCACGCGCATCGGCATCCTGGACGGTCCGCTACCGGAGGACCATCCCAACCTGGCCCGGGTGCGCCTCACCCGACAATCCTTCCTTCCCCGGGGCGTGACCGTACCACCCCCGGATCACGCTCTGGCGGTGGCCGCCATCCTCGCGGGTCAGGGGCGGGGGCTGGTGCCGGGCGCGGAACTCTTCCACGGGGAGGTGATGCGGCTTCGGGACGGGCGCCACACGGACACCACCGTGGACCGCCTGGTGCAGGGTCTAGACTGGCTGGCGCTTCAGCCGGTGGACCTGGTGAATCTGAGCCTGGGCGGGCCGCGCAACCGGGTGGTTCAGGCGGCGCTGGAACGGCTCATGGCGCAGGGCATCGTGGTGGTGGCCGCCGCCGGCAATGCCGGTCCCCGGGCGCCGCCGCTGTATCCGGGCGCCCAGGACGGCGTGATCGCCGTGACGGCGGTGGACGCCGACGGACGACCCTACCGCAACGCCGCGCGCGGGGACCACATCGCCTTTGCCGCCCCCGGCGTGGATCTCTGGCTGCCGCGCACGGACGGCCATGCCCATGTCTCCGGAACATCTTTCGCCGCACCGCACGTGACCGCCGCCTTGGCGGCGGGGCGGGCTGCGCACCCGGACGCCGACTGGTCATGGCACGTCACTGCTTTGGCGGAGGCTGCTAAGGATCTCGGTGAACCGGGCCGCGACCCGGTCTACGGCTGGGGGCTGGTCCGGGCCTACGCGTCCTGCGGCGGCTGAGTGCCGGACCGGGTGCAGGCACCGCAGTGAACCGGTTTCGCGGAGGCATCGACACAAGGGTGTCGAAACCGCAAACAGGAACGGTCCAGGGGCCATGCCCGCTCGCCGCTCCGAGGAGGTGAGTCATGAAACACCATCACAAGTTGATCCCCCGGATCGTTGTTCCCGCGGTGTTCCTCGCGCTGCCCGCCCTGGCCCATGCCGCCGGCGGCAGCATTGGCACAAGCCAGGGCAAGCTGCCCAGCGTGGAGGTGGTTGGCAACGGCGTCGAGTACACCGGCCTCAAGCCCGGCATCGGCGGTGCCTGGCAGGCGGACCTGTCCATTGGCACCTGGGGCGCCGCACGCATCAAGAGCTGGAAGGTGTGGCCCGTGGTGGAAGGCGGCATCGGCCTTCCGGAGTTGAATCTGAGTCTCTTCGCGGCCTCGCAGAGTTACTCCGTGGGCAACCGGCCCAAGAGCGTCAACAAGCCGGTGGGTGAGATCTTCCCGCTCAGCCTGATCGAGGCGCACGCGGTGGCCCGCTGCAACATCAACCGCGACGTACTGAGTTCACAGGGCAAGTCGAATGCGGAGATCTTCGGCCAGACGCACGTGCTGCAGTTCTCCGACCTCGGGTTCCGCAAGGAGGTGGACCTGACCATCGGCAACAAGAACGTCATCACGGAAGGCGAGGTGCACCACTACACCGTCAGCTGCCTCGCTCACGACACCACGCCCCAGATCCCGTCCGCGGGCGCCATCGCCTCGCCGTTCCAGGTGACTGGTGCGTCGCTCTCCGTCTCTCCCGGCCAGAAGGTGCAGGCCACCTGCCCGGTGGAGCTGACCTTCAACGGCATGATCCAGACCTCGGGCACCGTGCCCACCACCGTGCAGTACCGCTTCGAGTGGCCCACTGGCGAGAAGTCCACGATCTTCTCCGTCCACGTGGCCAACCCGTCCGCCGGTGCCCCGGTGGCTCACAAAGTGGAGATACCGCTGCCATCGGCGGCCGTGCCCGGGCCGCAGGGAGGCGGCGGCGCCGCCCCCGGCGGCTTCGCGCAGCTTCAACCGCCCCCGCCGCCGCCCGGACCGCTCCCCGAGGGCGTTCCGCCGCAGCCCGCCGGCCCGCAACTCCAGGGCGCGACGCTGCCCGCCAACGAGCACAAGAGCAGCGTGCGCCTGGTGGTCCTCTCCGCCGCCAACGTCAAGTCTGCCCCCGCGTCCTATCACATCGTCTGCGAACCCCGGGTGCGCCCGGGGGTGGCCGGACCCGGCGGAATGGCGGTTCCGGCCACACCCGAGTTTGACCGGGATCCCGATCGCCCCGTAGTGACAGGGACCGTGCCCAATCGCGAGCAGACGGCGCCGGCACGCCGCGCGACTGACAGAGCGGGACAGACCGGTGAGACCGACCCGCGCGGTCGACCCGACGGCGAGGTGCGCGAGCGCACGCCCGAACGATGATTCCAGGGTCCGTCGCCGGTCCTGCTCCGTGACGTCGGCGGGCGCGGATCGGCGATGGACCGCGGCAAGTGACCCGCCCTGGCGGGTACGGCAGTCGGCAACGGCCGCGCAGGCCGGCCAAGGGCCGGAGGAGGTGTGTCATGTACAGCGATGATCCTGGTTTGAATCCTGATTGGTGTGCACGTGGGGCGCCGGGCCCTGCCCGGGTTCTCACCCTGCTTGCACTGCTCGCGGTGTCTTCGTCCGCATGGGCCGGGAAGGTGGAGCTCATCGACATCCAGGAGGACCTGTCCCAGTCCACCATGACGGCGGCGGGCCTGAACACCCAGTACCCGGTGCCCGGGCCGGTGATTAAAGTGTTGTCCCATGACGGCGAGCACTACCACGAGGCCCAGGGCGGTACCCTGGACTTCGGGGTGTGGGCCCAGTCCATGTGCTCATTCGGTTCCCTGGACAGTGAGGTGAAGCTGGAGATCGGGCCGCACAGCGAGGTGCTGGCCTCGGGTACCGGCGGAAGTTTTTTCGCGGACCTGATCGCCGGCAAGCAAGTATCCGTTACGACCGCCTACCAGTCGCCGTCACTGCCGCACTCGCCGGTGGCGGCCTGCAACAACCGGCTGGTGCAACTGGAGAATGCCGGGGTGCCCCGCTGGCAGGCCCTGCAGGAAGGTTTCGCCATCCAGGTGGACAACGCCTACTCGGCCAGGCTGCGGGTCAGCTGCGGTGCGGTGATCGTGGGCACGGACGAGCGCACCGCACTCCTGCGCGGTTGGGTCCACTGCATGCCTTCGGCCCTCGCCGAGGCCCCGCCCGAACCGCCGCCCCCGCCCCCCGAACCGGGCGCCGCGGACCTTCAACAGCCCTTCGGGGTCACCGCGGCCTCCGTGTTCCTGCCCCAGTCCATCAAGACCGCGGCCTGCCCCACGCAATTGCTGGCCCAGGCCAATATCACAACCACCGGGCCCGGGACGGTGCAATACCGCTGGGTGCACAACAACGCCGAAGGTCCGGTGGCGAGCGTGACCTTCCACCAGGGCGGCACCGCCAAACTGGAGACCCACCTCACTGTAGGCGCCCCGGCACAGGGCGGATTTGCGCCCACCCCCGGAGGCGGAACCGGCGGCGGCTTCGGCATGGTCCAGCAGCCCGGGGGGGAGAACCAGGTGCAGGGGTATGTGCGCGTGAAGATCGTGGACACGCCCGGCGTGCAGATCTCCGATGCGGTCCATTACACGGTCACCTGCGACGCCACCCATGGCGCCGACGGCCTGGCAGCCACGCCGACGCCGCAGCCCCCGCCCATGCCCCAGGTATCGCTCGGGTCCGGGCAGCTGGGGGTACCGGCGCAACCGCCGTTGCCGGGCAGCGCCCGTGAGGCCGCCCCCGCGGGTTCGCGGCAGATGGCGAGGCCGGCGGAGCCCGTCACGCCGGCCGGCCGGCCGGATACACCCCGCGCGGCCGTGGCGCCCCGCATGACACCCGCGGCACGCTGCCCGTTCGAGCGCGAGGCCATGTGCCGCGTGGGTGGTGCCTGGCAGAACTGCTGCACCCTGAGCGATGCCGGCCGGATCATCCCGCCGGCGCCCGCCGATCCGCCCGCCTCCCTGCGGGTGCCCCTGGCGGACAGTGCCTGCGTGCGCCGCTGTGCCTCAGCGGGGCAGGGCGATGAACGGGCACGTGCCGCGTGTTACGAGCGTTGTTCGGTACCGGGGGCACAACTGCCTTGAGGGCCGCGCCGATCGCGGGGTAATCCGACGCCGCGCCCCGACCGCGATTCCCTGTCGTGGTCGGGGTGAGACATTGCG
>NZ_MVBK01000113.1 GCF_002000365.1 Thioalkalivibrio denitrificans
GCTGCGGCGGGCCCCCACCCCAGCCCTCCCCCGCGAGCGGGGGAGGGGAACACGGCCTTTCGGTTTTCCCCTCTCCCTCAGGGAGAGGGTAGGGTGAGGGTGGTTTCAAGTGGAAGGCGAAGATGTGGGACCGGGAGGAGTTCCCACCCGTCAGTCGAAGATCTCTTCCACCCGCTCGGCGGTGAGAATACGTTCCGACCACTCAAGCAGCGTGTCGGCGTCCGCCTGGTCGATCCGGGCTCGATGGGCCTCGGCCGCCTCAGCGCCGAACTTGCGCTCGATCTGGCGTAGCAAGACGGCAGCCTCGCCTTCCTTGAGACCTTTCTCGCGGCCCTCCTCGATACCCTGCTGCTTCCAGTCCATTGTCCACTCCTTTACTCGCTCGGCCAGCATGCTGCGTACCTCCTGAAGATCCAACACCTGTTCAAAGTCTACACCCGGCACCCGCGCCGGCAACAGCACCCGCTTGATCCATACCGTGAAGCTTCTCCTCAGCCCTGTCTGCTCGGGCAGCCCCAACCACGCTACCAGCCGCGACAGCACCCGCTCGATGTCTTTGGGCTCCCGGCTGTTCTCCAGGGCAAACAACGCAGAGACCAGATTGCGCACCTCCGGGAGGGGGTCGTCCCGGTGGCGGCTCTCATCGAGCAGCAGGTAACGCATCTGCGGCCGGTAATGTTCCAGACCGCCGGGAATGGTCTCGATCAGATCAGCCACGTCGGTGGCCGCACCCCAGCGCCGGTCTCCGCTGTAGAGCACCACCGGCAGCACCGGCGGCAGTCTTCCCGAGGGTGTCAGCTGATCGCCCTTGCGAAGGTCCTCGTAAAGGAGTCCCACGTAGGTGAGCATCCGCAGCGCCATGAACGGGTCGGGCCGGGACTGGAATTCCAGAAGCAGGTAGATGTAGAGCCAGTGGCCGTCTCCCTGCCAGCGCACCCGCCAGACCACGTCGTCCTCGCGCTCGCGAAGGTCGTCGCTGACGTAGCCGTTGCCGACACGGTGCAATGTGGAGAAGTCGAGTCGTTCGACCCAGGGCTCGCGCACATAGCCGCGGATCAGATCCGCCACCATCTCGGGGTGGCTGAACAGCAGCTTGTAGCCGTGATCGTGTCCTTTCGTGTTGCGGCTCATTCCCTGAACCCCTTTTCCCTGTTTCCATGATGTCCCGTGGCCGGCATGATAGCCCTCGAGGAATGGGCCCTCAAGGTTTGCCCGGGAGGTCGATGATGCTCACCGGCCTGGACCGCATCGGCTCGGCGGGCACGAGGTCCTGGCTGTGGACGGTAAGGGTGGTGGTTTCACGAAGCATGGGCGGCCCCCACCCTGGCCCTCCCCCGCAGGCGGGGGAGGGGATGGCAAGGGGTTGGGTCCTGGGGTTTTCCCCTCGCCCTCAGGGAGAGGGCAGGGTGAGGGTGGCTTCTGTTACTGCCGCCCAGTCAAACCCGGTTATGCTGTGGCAGGCTGACAATCAGGCGCCAAGGATCCACTTACTGCTTCTCACGTCTTGAACCCCATCTCCACACGTACCTGGCGACTGGCGGCCCTGGGTTACCTGGGGGTGGTGGTCTATCTCACCCTGCTGCCGTTCGACTTCAGCGCGCCAACTACGCTCGCGGAGGCCTGGGAGCGTTACCAGAACATCCGTTTCGACGGCAGCGGTCCGCGGGCGCGGCAGCAATGGGCTTCGAATGTGCTCATGTTCGTGCCGCTGGGGTTTTTCTGGGCGGCGTGGTGGCTGCACAGGGTGCGCAGTCCCTGGTTGCATGTGCTCGGGGCGGTCCCTGTGGTGCTCTTCTGCGCGGCGGTGACGGCCACGGTCGAGTTCTTACAGATCTGGATTCCCAATCGCGGTCCGTCGCTGACGGACATCAGCGCCAATGCCACCGGCGGGGTCGTCGGCGTGCTGGGGTGGCTGGTGTCGCGGGTTCCGGTGGTGCGCTATTCCTTCCGGGAACTGCTTCATCGGCGCGGGCAGGTCGGTACCTGGGTGGCGATCTGGGTGGCGGCGTATGTGTTTGCCAGCCTGCTGCCTCTGGATTTCATCGTCGCGGCCAGGGAGTTGGCATCGAAAGTCGCTTCGACCCATTGGGGCTGGGTGACGGCGCCCGACGGTTGCTGGTGGGGGATTCGCTGTATCGCCATGCGGGGGCTCGAGGTGCTGCTGGTGGCGCCGCTGGGCTTGTGGGTGGCGTGGCGGTTGACGGGAAGCGCGTGGCGCCGGCTGATGGCGGGTTTTGCCGCCGGTCTGGCCCTGGGTGTCCTGATCGAGGTCGGACAGTTTCTCACGGTGTCCGGCATTGCAGAGGGCGTGTCCGTGCTCCTGCGGGGGCTTGGCGGGGCGTTGGGCGCGGCGCTGTGGATCGTGCGGGGCCGCATTCCCTGGCGGGACATTCACGCCAACCTGCGTCCACTGGTGATCATGGCGCTGCCGTTCTATCTGGTCTTGGCTGCGCTGATGGTGCTGGCCGGGGCGCGCGGCATCTCGTCGTGGGAGGAGGTGGCGGCGCAGTTCGAGACCATGCGCTGGCTGCCGCTTTATTACCATTACTTCGTGGCCGAGGCCACGGCGATCCAGAGCGTCTTGATGCACCTGGCGCTCTATGCCTTCGTCGGTCTGGGGTTCTGGCTGTGGGACCTTCGCGGTCGGGGCGGGCCGCAGGGTCATCGTGGCATGCCTGCCGCATTGGCGGCGGCCCTGATCGCTTTGTTGCTTGAGCTGAGCAAGCTGTTCCTGGTGGGCGTGCGTCCGGATACGTCGGCGCCGATCCTGGCCGCATTGAGTGCCGGGATGGTGTACGCGGGGCTGTGGTGGTGGGTGGTTCCGGGCGCACAGACGGAGTATGCGGAAGAACCTGTACCCGGCGATGCGTCGAGGCCCGGCACATGGTCGGTGGGGCGATCTTCAGAGCGAACTGACGAGCCGGAGCCGGTTCCTGCGGGTGGTCCGCGCTGGCCGCTGCTCGTGCCGGTGGCGCTGGTGTGTCTCTACGCTCTGACGTGGCCGGTGGCGGGCGTGTGGCTTGCGATGGGCCTGGCGCTGTACGCGGCGCTGCTTTGGCGCTGGCCGCATGTCTGGGCGCTGGTGGTCCCGGCGGCGTTGCCGGTGCTGTTTCTGGCGCCGTGGTCCGGGCGGTTGTTCCTGGACGAATTTGATCTGCTGCTGGCCGTCACGGTCTTCATGCTTTTGGCGCATCGACCGGATGATCAGCACCGGGTCATGCTGCATCGGGGTTTCACGTGGGCCCTGGGCCTGTTCGCGGCGTCCATGGTGGTGAGCCTGGGGGCCGCGCTGTGGCCCCTGCCGTCCGTGACACTGAACGCGTTTGTCGATTACACGAGCCCGTGGAACGGGTTGCGCGTGGCCAAGGGGCTGGCATGGGCGATCGTGCTTTACCTGCTGGTATCGCGTTCCGGGATGCTGTTGCCCGCGCTGCTTGAACGGCGCTTTCTGCCCGGCATGACGCTGGGGCTCGCCGGGCTGGCCGCGATCCTGCTCTGGGAACGCACGACCTATCCGGGACTGTTCAACTTCGACAGCGGCTATCGCGTGACGGGGCTGTTTGCCGACATGCACGTGGGCGGCCCGAGCATCGAGGCCTATCTGCTCATGGCGCTGCCCTTCGCGCTCATCTGGGCCGTGGGCATGCGCCGCTGGTGGGTCTGGCCGCTGGCGGTCGGTGTGCTCGCGGCGGGGGTCTATGGGTTGTTCATGACCTATTCCCGGGCGGGCTATCTGGGGCTCGGTGTCATGGGTGCGCTTCTGGTGCTGGGTGCGCTGGTCCAGGCCCTGCGCACTGAGGGCGGAGAGCGTGTGGCGTGGTTTTTCAGTGCCGTGCTGCCGGTGGCACTGGTGGCGGGCCTTTGGGGGCAGGTGGGCGACGGTTTCGCGGAGCGGCGTCTGGGACAGGTGGAGCAGGATCTCGAGTTCCGCCGGGATCTGTGGCAACAGGCCCTGGATCTGCGCGACCCGGGTCTCGCCGCGCGCCTGCTGGGACAGGGGCCCGGCAGCTTTCCCGGGTATTTCCAATTGCGCAACCCCGAGGGAAGGATTCCGCTGAATTTTGCCTTCGCGGAAATCGAGCCGGGCGAGATCGTCCTGCGTCTCGGCAGCGGCGATTCCCTGTACATGAACCAGCGCATCCGCATGGCGCAGCACACCGATCACGTCTTGCGCGTTCGCGTGCGCGGCGACGGCCGGGCGGTGCTGGGTCTGTTCGTGTGCGAGAAGCACATCAAGCATTCGTTCCAGTGCCGGCGCGCGAATTTGCAGATCCCGGATACCGGCGGCGAATGGCAGGAGATGGAATGGGCGTTCAACAGCGGCGGTCTCGGCATCGGGCCCTGGTTTGCCCGCCGGGGCATCACGCTGGCGCTGTCCAACATGCGCCGCGATTCGCTGGTGGGCGTCGCGCAGGTGACGCTCAGGGACGACCGCGGGCGGGAGCTGCTGCGCAACGGGGATTTCTCCCGCGGCGCGGACCACTGGTATTTCACGTCAGATTCGCTGGATGCCTTCCGGGTGGAGAACGTCTGGCTGGAGATCCTGTTCGATCAGGGCTGGCCGGGGTTGATCGGATTCGTGCTTCTCACGGTGATCGCCTGGCTCCACCTCCTGCGGCGTACGCTGGACGCCGATCCGCTGGCGTTGGGTGCGTTGGCGTCGATGACGGGTGTGCTGACCGTGGGTGTCTTCAGCGGCGTGTTCTGGTCGCCTCGGCTGGTGCTGCTGTTTTTCCTTGTATTGCTGTTGTTTGTGGCCAGGCGCAGCCCGCATATCTCACCTGGCTGAATCCATCTCGACACCATGGTTCCCTGTCGTTGCCTACCTCGCCCTCAATGCTTTGTTTTCTTCCCCTCCCCATCATGGGGGAG
>NZ_MVBK01000114.1 GCF_002000365.1 Thioalkalivibrio denitrificans
TGATCCCGGGCACGGACAGGCCGGGGAAGGCGCGGGTCTGCGCGGACTCGGCGAGCACGCTCAGGGGTGAGACCAGCGAGAGGCGCTGGCGCACCCCGTCGCTGCCGCCCTCCAGGGCCTCGAGCGTCCGGATCACGCCGTGCACGCATGGGCCGCCCGGCAGCGCCTCCAGATCGAGGCGCGTGCGCCGGCCCACCACGTCGGGGGAGAGCGGCTCGCGGCTCTCGAACTCGATCTCGAAGCGGTACTCGGCGCTCAGGCCGTAGTCCTGAGCCGTGAAGCCGAGCACCGAGAGGGCGTCGCCTTCGTGGCCCTGGACCCACAGGCCGTACTGGGTTTGTGCGGCAGTGGCGCGAAGACTCGAAACGGAGCGAAGGATGGGAGGCATGGTCAAGTTCCTTTTGACGATGGAGGCATTCGATGCCGGCACCCTCAGGGCCGGGAATACCGCATGATCGCGCGCAGTTAGAAATGATGTCAATGGCGGTGGATCAGAACACTCTCATTTTCTAAACGAAACGGTAACAGATCAACTTCCGCAGCAGAACGATCTGTCACCATTTTTCATGCCCAAGTTAGAGTCTTAAGAACATCGTAGCACAATGCCAGCAGCACACTGCTTAATACGATGCTCATTGACCTTCGAACCGCTGCGCTCCTAGCACCTTGTATTTCGACGACCGGAAACGTCCATCTGAAGCCTACGACAATTGCGCGGAATATGAAGAACACGAACAGTACGATGTACACGTAAATTGCCCCGCGTAGCACAGTGTCGGGCGCGCTAAAGAACTCCGCGGCCACTTGATCCATGCGGTACACAATCCACAATCCCGCAGGCATACCAACCAGCCAGTTCAGCAAGTTAAACGTCAAGGGGCTATGAAGCCAACCCCTCCGACGAGCGCGCCCTCGAAAGAAAGTGAGAATCGACTCATATACTCCGGTTACCCACGTAACATCTGCACCGGTCACTTCGACGCCACTGCCATTTGGCGTGGGTTCGTCCCAAGGGTTGTAGGCCCCGAATATCGGTGGCTCGGTGAAGTCCAGGTTGAGCCGGAAGCGATTCAGCGGAATGATATTTTCTCGTTGCAGCGCCGCCGAACTATCAAACGAGACAGACGAGATACGATCAGGTAACTGATCGTCGTTCAGGGATGATGACGATTGAGCAACGCATTGTTCGCCGTTAGAACCGACGACTATAGCGGTTAGCCGTCCGATCTCCCGAACCCGGTTCGTAATAGCCTTCCAATCCTCGGAACTCGTCGTCTCCGGTTGACGGACTCGTTATGCATACATCAGCCGGCCGCGGGGTTCCGGAATCGGCCGATTTAGGTCCTTCGCCGTTTCGATCCACTCCTCAATTACCTTTTGCGCATTTGTAACAGCCTGCTCGTAGGTTTCTCCATCCGCCATGCATCCAGGCAGTTCTGGGACTTCAACCACGAAGCTGTGGTCCTCTTCGCTCCAGTAGATGACAAGTTCATACTTAATCGACATCGCTCTCTCCCAACTGATATCTCACAAGAATACCCCTGACCTGCCTGACCTGGTAGGGTTTGGCCTTCTTGCCTTTGGGCTGCAGATTGATGATCTCTGCAACACCATTCCGAGTGAAGATGTGATGGTCGCCTCTTACACGCTCCACAAACTCCAGGCGATCAAGCAGCTTGCACAGCTCAGCAAACTCGATGTTCGAATCGGCGCTGCCGGCAAGGATCTTTTCCCTGAGCTTAGAGTACTTTCCCACTTCCTGATTCCCCCTTCCCACTTCAACCAAGGCTGCGCCGCAGCCGTGCCACCCCCTCCTCCAACTCCGCAATCTCCCGCGTATACGCAAACCGCACATGCGCTTGCGGCCTGTGGTGCCCGAAATCCAGGCCGGGCGTGATGGCTACTCCCACCTCCTCCAGCAGCCGCTCCGCCAATCGCTGGCTGTCCGAATCGAACGCGGTGCTGTCCGCGTAGATATAGAACGCCCCTTCCGGCGTCACCGGGATGCCGAAACCCAGGTCGCGCAGGGCGGGGAGCAGGAAGTCGCGGCGTTCGCGGAAGGCCTCGCGGCGGGCGTCGAGGATCTGCAGGGTTTCGGGTTGGAAGGCGGCAAGTGCGGCATGCTGGGCCGGGGTGGGCGCGGCAAGGAAGAGGTTCTGGGCCAGCTTGTCGATGGAGCGCACGTAGTCCTCGGGGGCGACGATCCAGCCCAGGCGCCAGCCGGTCATGCCGAAGTACTTGGAGAAACTGTTGATGACGAAAACGTCCGGCGAATGGGCAAGCGCGGTGATGGCCTCTTCGTCGTAGACGAGGCCATGATAGATCTCGTCCACGATCAGCCGCCCTCCCCGCCCGGCGGTGAAGGCGAGCATGCGTTTCATGGTATCCGCCGACACGAGCGTGCCGGTGGGGTTGGCGGGCGAAGCCACCATGGCCGCCACGCTGCGCTCGCCCCAGTGCGACTCCAGGTGCTCCGCCGTCAGCTGGTAGGCGCTCTCCGGCCCGACCGGAACGGACACGGCCTCACCCTCGAAGGTCCGGACGAAATGGCGGTTGCAGGGATAGCCGGGGTCGGCCATGAGGACCTGGTCGCCGGGATCCAGCAATACGGCCATCACCAGCAGGAGTGCACCGGAAGCGCCCGGCGTGATGATGATGCGCTCCGGCGAGACGTCCACGCCGTGGCGATCCCGGTAGAAGCCGGCGATGGTCTCGCGCAGTGCCGGCAGGCCCACGGCAGGCGTGTAATGGGTATGCCCATCGGCCAGGGCCTTGCGCCCGGCCTCCATGATCGGCTCAGGCGTCGGAAAGTCGGGCTCCCCGATCTCCAGGTGCACGATACTGCGCCCCGCCGCCTCCAGCCGGCGCGCCCGCGCCAGCAGGTCCATGACGTGAAACGGCTCGATGTCCGCCATGCGGCGGGCGATATGTGCGGCTCTCTTGTCCATCCCCAAATGCTAACCCGGAACGGAGGGCTTTCACCACGAAGGGCAGGAAGATCCAAAACAAAAAATGGTCTCTCGCGAAGCCGCGAAGCACGCCAAGAAACCCCAAGAAGAGCTTTGAAATCTTTCCTTTGCGTGCTTTGCGGCTTCGCGAGAGAACAGTTCCTTTTCTTCGTGGCCTTCGTGCGCTTCGTGGTTCAAAAAGCCCGTGATAGCATGGCGGCCATGCGCGCAACACTCCTGTTTCTGCTTGCACTCTGGCCCTCCCTCCTGCTTGCCCTGCCGACCGAACTGCCGGCGCCCGGGGGTGTGGCGATCCTGGGCCTGGGCCAGGCGGATGAACGGCCTCAGGCCACTTTCAATGACGAGCAGGTGGCAGTGCTGCCCGGCGAGAACGGCTGGAAAGCGCTGGTGGGGCTGCCGCTGTCGCTGGAGCCGGGAGATCACCGCATCGAGGTGGCCTGGGCCGACGGGCGCCGCTCATGGCACCGCTTCACGGTGCAGGATCGGGAATACGGCGAGAGCCGCATCACCATTGCCGAGGAACGGCTGGTAAGCCCCGGACCCGAGGACATGAAGCGCATCGAGGCGGAACGGGCGCGCATCCGCGAAGCACTGCGCACCTGGACAAACGCCGCGCCGGATTTCAATTTTGTCCTGCCCACGGAAGGGCGCTTCACCACCGGCTTCGGTCTGCGCCGCTACATCAACGACCAGCCGCGCAACCCCCATAACGGCCTGGACATCGCCGCCCCCACCGGCACGCCCATCCATGCCCCCTCGCCGGGGCGCGTGATCCTCACGGGGGATTTCTTCTTTGCCGGCAAGTCCGTGTTCCTGGATCACGGGCACGGCGTGATCAGCTTCTACGCCCACATGAACGACATTCACGTGCAGGACGGTCAGTCCGTGGAACGCGGCGAGCAGATCGGGGAGATCGGTGCCACCGGCCGGGTGACGGGGCCGCACCTGCACTGGACGATCTACCTCAATCGGACGGCGGTGGATCCGACGCTGTTCTTTGAGCGTTAGCCAGCAGGGGCAGGAAAGGCGAAGGGCAAGGGGCTATTCACGCCCCACGGACGAAATCAGACGGCTGATCTCCGTCGTTTTCTCTTCCATCAGAGCCGCATCGTGACGCGTCTCCACGTTGAGCCGGATGACCGGCTCGGTGTTGGAGCCCCTGAGATTGAAGCGCCAGGTGTCGAACGCCATGCTCAGACCGTCGGTGCGGTCGACAGCGGGGTCGTGGGGCAGGTAGTGCGCTTCGATGCGGGCGATGGTGTCGGGCACGCTGTCGACCCGGAAGTTGATCTCGCCGCTGCAGGGATAGGCGGTCATGCGTTCGTTGACGAGGGCGGCGAGAGGGGTGATGGGGGCTGAAACCACCCCCTCCCCTGCCCCTCCCCCTGAGGGGGAGGGGTGAACAGGCTGACCTCCTGAGGGGGAGGGGTGAACTTGCTGTTCTACTGAGGGTGAGGGGTGAACAGACTGTTCTGCTGAGAGAGAGCGCTGAACACGCTCTTCTCCTGATGAGGAGGAGTGAACCGAAGCGGCCTTGCACATGAGCTCGGCGATCAGCAGCCAGGGGATCATGCCGGAGTCGCAGTAGGCGAAGTCGCGGAAGTAGTGGTGGGCGCTCATTTCGCCGCCATACACGGCGTCCTCGAGGCGCATGCGCTCCTTGATGAAGGCATGCCCCGTCTTGCTCATCACGGGAATGCCGCCGGCGGCGGTCACCTGCTCGATGGTGTTCCAGGTCAGGCGAGGATCGTGGATAATCTTCGCACCCGGATACTTGGCGAGCATGACTTCCGCCAGCAGGCCCACCAGGTAGTAGCCCTCGATGAAGCGGCCATCGGCGTCGAACAGGAAACAGCGGTCGTAATCGCCATCCCAGGCAATGCCCAGGTCGGCACCCTGTTCACGCACGGCACTGGCCGTCACTTCCCGGTTCTCGGGCAACAGCGGGTTGGGGATGCCATTGGGAAAACGGCCGTCGGGCTCATGATGGATCCGGGTGATGCGAAACGGCAGGTGTTCGGCGATGGCATCAAAGACCGGGCCCGCGGCGCCGTTGCCGGCGTTGACCACCAGGTGCAATGGCTTGAGCGACGCCACGTCCACAAGCGAGAGCACACGCCGCACGTAGCCTGACATGACATCCAGGGGCGCGTCGTTGCCCCGGGCAGTGGCCGCCGGCCAGTGCCCTTCCCGCACCAGACGTTCGATCTCCCCGAGACCGCTGTCGCCGCTGACCGGGATCGCCTCCTCACGCACCAGCTTCATCCCGTTGTAGTCGATGGGATTGTGGCTGGCGGTGACCATGATGCCGCCACCCATGCCGGGCAGCGAGGCGGCGTGGTACACGATCTCCGTGCCACACAGGCCGAGGCTGCGGGTATCGATGCCCCCTTCGTTCAAACCCCGTATGACCGCTTCCGCCAGTTCGGGGCTGGTGAGGCGCATGTCCTGGCCCACTGCCACCGGTCCGCGTGGCTGGATGACCTCTGCATAAGCGCGCCCGATCCGCCAGGCCAGATCGGCATTCAGTTCGTCGGGGATGCGGCCACGGATGTCATAGGCCTTGAAGCACGGCAGGGCGTCAGACATGAACCGCATCCCTCGTAGGAGCCCGGCCCTCCGGGCGAATAGCTGCCTGATGCTGCATCCAGGGATTCGCCCGGAGGGCCGGGCTCCTACGGGGGGGGTGTGCAGGCATTGGCATCAGCAGTTGTAGAACTCCCGATACCACTTGACGAAATTGGCCACGCCCTCCTCCACCGAGGTATCCGGCTTGTAGCCCACATCATCCACGAGGTCCTTCACGTCTGCATAGGTGTCCGGCACGTCTCCCGGCTGCAGCGGAAGCAGGTTCTTCTCGGCCTTCCTGCCCAGGCAGTCCTCCAGCACCTCGATGTAGTGCATCAGTTCCACCGGCTTGTTGTTGCCGATGTTGTAGAGACGATAAGGCGCGTAGCTGGTGGCGGAATCGGGGCTGTCGCCGCTCCACGCGGGATTGGGCTCGGGGATACGGTCGAGGGAGCGGATGACGCCTTCGACGATGTCGTCGATGTAGGTGAAGTCGCGGCGGTGTTTGCCGTAGTTGAAGACGTCGATGGGCTTGCCTGCCAGGATGTTCTTCGTGAACAGGAACAGCGCCATGTCGGGTCGGCCCCACGGTCCGTACACGGTGAAGAACCGTAGACCCGTGGTGGGCAGCTTGTAGAGTGAGCTGTAGGTGTGGGCCATGAGTTCGTTGGCCTTCTTGCTGGCCGCGTACAGGCTCATGGGATGGTCCACGTTGTCGTGCACCGTGAAAGGCATGTTCGTGTTGGCGCCGTAGACCGAGCTGGACGACGCATAGACCAGATGCTCCACGCCGTGATGCCGGCAGCCCTCAAGGATATTGATGAAGCCCACCAGATTCGTGTCCACGTAGGCGTGCGGGTTCTCAAGGGAATAACGCACGCCGGCCTGGGCGGCCAGGTTCACGACACGATCGGGCTTGTGCGTGGCGAACGCCTCTTCCATGGCCGGGCGATCGGCGATGTCGATGCGCACGTCGGTGAAGCCGTCACGCTCGGCGATCTGCGCCAGGCGCGCCTTCTTTAGATTGACGTCGTAGTAGTCGTTGAGATTGTCGACACCGATCACCTGGTCGCCCCGATCCAGAAGACGGGCGGCAAGTGCGTGGCCGATGAAACCGGCGGTGCCGGTGACGAGGACCTTCATTTTGGATTCCTTGTTGTTGACGCAATCTGTGGCAGGTTCGCTTGTCTTCGCCGCTGTTCGAGAATTCTGTTTCGAATGGGAAGGAAATCGGCCACATCGCACATGTGCCGGCTCATGAGCCGCGCCAGGAGGGCCTTGTCACGGACCACGAGGCGATGCCCCTTGGTGAGTATCTCTCCCCGCAGCGGTTCCCCTGCGGTCAGGAGGTCCACCACGTCGACGGGCCGCCCCGTGATACCGGCCAATGCATCCATGAGTGCCAGCTTGTCGGCCGCGCCCAGGGGCCCGGCACGGGCCACGGCGATATCCACGTCACTGTCGACGCGCAGCGGTTCCTTGCCCGCGGCCGAACCGAACAGGATGGCGAGACGGACCCCGGGGTCCGCCGTCAGGAACTTCGCAAGCTGCTGAGAGACGGTTGCAGACATAAGCGAAGTATACCGGATGTGCACTGGCATCCGATCATGCCCGGCGTTGCCAGCAGTGGATGATCGGACAGACTCCTAGCCCCAATGTTGCATGA
>NZ_MVBK01000115.1 GCF_002000365.1 Thioalkalivibrio denitrificans
GCTCAGGCACTGGATCTCGCCTTTCGCGCGGATGCGCGCGGCGCCCTGCTCCACCAGGCAGTCCATGTCCCCGCCCCGGGCGTTGAGGCGCATGTGCCGGCCCGCCTCGATGGCGGCATCGCGCTCGGCGCGCTGGGCGATGTCGGCGGTCTCGGCTTCAAAGCGCACGGTCTCCTTCGCCGTAAGCCGAAGATCCGTGGCCGCCTGGTAGTCGATGCCGGCGTGCTTGGTGACGAGGCGCTGACCCTGCTCGACGGTGACGTTCTGATCGCCGCCCACCTGCACGGTCTGGTCCGCACCGCATTCGAGCGTGAGCCCCTCGCCCGCGTACCAGTCCATGTCGCCCTGCTCGGTGCGCAGGGAGAGCCGATGCGCACCCTCGGTGGCGTCCATGAGCAGGCCGTGCTGTTCGTCGTGGGTGGTGAGCGCGATGCGCTCGGCACCGCGCTGATCGTCCATGAGCAGTTCGTTTCCGCCGGGCGTGCGCAGGATGTTCTGGCTGGCGTTGGCGGCGTTGACCGGTGAGGGCTGGGCGTGGTTGTGCAACGCGCCGAGGATCACCGGGCGGTCGGGATCGTTGTTCTCGAAGGTGACCAGCACCTCGGTGCCCTTGAGCAGCGGGAAGTGAAAGCCGTAGCCGTCGCCGGCAAACGGCGCCGCAAGGCGCACCGCGTGGCTCGCCTCGGCCTCGGGGTTGTCACGCTCGTCGAAGTCGAAGCGCAGGTGGTAGCGGCCGTGCTCGTCCAGATGGGCGTAGTCGCCGCCGCGGCTTTCGATGCGCGCGGAGACGCGCCCCAGTTGCGGCGGGCTCAGGGGCTCGGGGCGAAAGCACACGCTCGCGGGGATGAGCGTCACCTCGGCCTCGAAGGTGGGGCCGATCTCCTCGCCCCCCATGGGCAGCGCGGCGCGCTGGTCCGCGCTGATGCGCAGGCTCACCACGGTGTAGGTGATGTTGCAGGCCGCCTGGGGATGGTCCGCGAGGGTGATGCGCATACCGGGGGCGAGGCCGCGGTGGTCGGTATGCGCGATGTGCACCTGGCGGCGCCAGGCCAGGCGCTCGGCGCACAGGCGCGCAAGCCGTGCCGCGCCGTCCGGGTCGCGCAGGTGTTCGCCCCAGTGGCGGCACTCGCCCGCGCCGGGGACCTCGGCCGCGTTGGCCGCATCGGCCACGAGGGCGGTGGCGGGCGTTTCGGGGTTGTAGTCGCGCAGGTTGACGGACTCGGTGAGGAGCCACGCCCGGGCCTCCAGCCGGTGGACGGCGTCATGGCCCCGGTTCTCGCCCTTGAGCGGGATGTAGGGCAGTGTCCCGACGGGCGCCTCCGGCAGTCCTTCAACGGTGTCATGGATGACGAGGACCGCCTGGGCGTCGTCCTGCTCGAAGCGGTAGTAGAGGCCGTGGCGGGCCATCAGGCGCTTGAGAAAGTGCAGATCGTTCTCGGCGCATTGCACGGTGAGCTCCAGCGCCGGGTAGTCGTCCTGCAGTTCCAGGCGCCAGGCATCGGCGCTCCAGCCGTGGCCTTCGAGCACCTCCTCGATGATCCCGGGCACGGACAGG
>NZ_MVBK01000116.1 GCF_002000365.1 Thioalkalivibrio denitrificans
AGCACTCAGCACTCAGCATTCAGCATTCAAAAGAGGGGTGGTTTCATTCAACCTTCATCCTTCAACCTTCATCCTTTCAAAGCGGGTGGTTTCATTCAACCTTCAGCCTTCATCCTTCAACCTTCGCCCGAAGGGCGCTCATCCTTTTCTTTTCTCAATCGCCTCATCCACCATCTTCTTCAGTTCGCCGCTCTGGGCCAGCTCAAGGGTGATGTCGCAGCCGCCCACCAGTTCGCCATCGATGTAAATCTGGGGAAAAGTGGGCCAGTTTGCGAACTGGGGCAGCGCCTGCATGATCTCCTGGTCGGCGATCACGTTGACAAAGGCGAACTCCTGCCCGCACTGCTTCAGGGCATCGGCCGCACGGCTGGAGAAGCCACACATGGGGAACTGGGGGGTTCCCTTCATGAAGATGACCACCGGATGGCTTTCCACATGCTGCTTGATCCGTTCAAGGGCGTCCACGTCTGTTTCCTCGCAAAACACTGGATTTGTCTGATGGCCGGATAGTCTATACCCCGATCCCCGCCAAATAAACGCCCCGGCTGTGGGGCAATCTGCCGCAGAGGCGCAGAGGCGTGAATGGACAGGATGAACAGGATTTTCAAGGATTCACAGGATAAGGCACTTGAATAGGGCCAACCCGTTAATGGCCTGATCCTGCCAATCCGCTCTTATCCTGTTCATCCTGTCCTGGTTTTCTCTGCGCCTCTGCGCCTCTGCGGCAAAAGGTTTTTCAGGTCCCATCCACGTTGCGCTGCAGCCAGAACTCAAGCAGCGCCAGGTGCCACAGCTTGCTGCCCTGTATGCGGGTCAGGTGCTGCTCGGGGGCCTCCAGCAGGGTCTGCACGTAGTCGCGCTGGTAGAGGCCGCGTTCCCGGCAGGCTCGGGAATCGAGGATATCGCGCATGAAGTCCAGGAACTCGCCGCGTACATACTTGAGCGCCGGCACGGGGAAGTAGCCCTTGGGCCGGTCGATGACCGCATCGGGCAGGCAGCCGCGGGCGATCTGCCGCAGCACGTACTTGCCGCCCTCGGCCAGCTTCAGTTCCGGAGGCATTGCCGCAGCCAGTTCCACCAGTTCGTGGTCCAGGAACGGCACCCGGGCCTCCAGGCCCCAGGCCATGGTCATGTTGTCGACGCGCTTGACCGGATCGTCGACGATCAGGGTCGTGACGTCGAGCCTGAGCACCGCGTCGATGAAGCTGTCCGCTCCCGGAGCGTCCAACAACTCTTCGATCAGCGCCGCCGTGTGATCGCCGTCCACCAGGGCGGGGTCGATCATGCGGGCATACTCGTCGTGGTCGCGGTCGAAGTAATGCTTGCGGAAGCGCTCCACGCGGCTGCCCCCGGTCTCCGCCGCCATGCGCGGATACCAGAAATAGCCGCCGAACACCTCATCCGCCCCCTGCCCCGATTGCACCACCTTCACGTGCCTCGACACCTGCTCGGCGAGCAGATAGAAGGCCACCGCATCCTGGCCCACCATGGGTTCGGCCATGTGGTCCACGGCCTCGGGCAGGCGCGTGAGCACATCCGAGTTGGGCACATGAAAGCGGTGATGCTCGGTGGCATAGCGCGCCGCCACCGGATCCGAGTATTCGAACTCGCTGCCCTTCTCCTCGGGCTGGTCCTCGAAACCGACGGTGAAGGTCTTGAGCCCCCGCGCACCGCTCTCCGCCAGCAGGGCCACCAGCAGGCTGGAATCCAGCCCCCCCGAGAGCAGCACGCCCACCGGCACGTCGGCGATCTGCAAACGGCGCTCCACGGCAAGGCGCAGGCTGTCGTGCACGGCCTCGATCCACTCCGCCTCGCTGCGTGCCTCGGCCGGGCGCACGGCCTCCAGGTGCCAGTAGCGTTCCAGCCGGGACCTGCCATCGGCCTCGACGGTCAGCGTGTGTGCCGGCGGCAGCTTGCGGATGCCGCGGAACAGGGTGCGCGGCGCCGGCACCACGGCGTGCAGGGTGAAGTGATGATGCAGGGCCACGGGATCAATGGCCGTATCGACGCCTCCCGCCGCCAGCAGGGCCTGGGTATTGGACGCGAAGCGCAGACGCGACCCATCCTTGCTGTAGTAAAGGGGCTTGATGCCCATGCGGTCGCGGGCCAGGAAAAGACGCCGATCGCGAAGATCCCACAGCGCGAAGGCAAACATCCCCTTGAACCGACGCACGCAGTCCCCGCCCCACTGGGCGTAGGCCTTGAGGATGACCTCCGAATCTCCGGTGGAGAAAAACCGATGGCCCAGGGACTCCAGCTCGGCACGCAGTTCACGGAAGTTGTAAATGGTGCCGTTGAATACCACGGCGAGCCCGAGACCCGGATCCACCATGGGCTGGTGGGCGCGCTCCGAGAGATCGAGAATCGACAGGCGCCGGTGACCGAACACCAGCGCCCCGTCACTCCAGATCCCCTCGTGGTCCGGTCCGCGCCGCGCCAACCGGTCGAGCATACGCCGCACCGGACCCGGATCGGGGGGCGTGTCGTTGAAGTTCAGTTCACCGCAGATGCCGCACATTTGTTGCTCTGGTATTTCTCTTCGATCTTGTGGGTGTGGTGGGTTGGGGAGGAATCAGGGGGATCGGAGAACAGATACAAGTTACAAGATACAAGATGCAAGGGAAGAGCTATTCATCCTTCCGCCTTCAACCTTCATCCTTGGCGCACAGCGCCATAGGCGCCGCCACCCGGGGTCTCAATCGTCAGCACGTCGCCCCGCCTGGCCTCCCCGCTGACCTTGGGGGGCAGCACCTCGTCGTTGAGGCGATTGATGCCGGAAGCGCCGTCTCGGCCGCCTTCCAGGCCCCAGGGGGCGCGGCGGCGGCGTTCGGTGAGCAGGGTGAACCGCGCGTCGGCAAGGAACTCGTAACTGCGCAGCAGGCCGTCACCGCCCGGGCGCGCACCCGCTCCGCCGGAACCCCGGCGCACGGCGTAGCGACGCACACGAATGGGATAGCGGGACTCCAGGACCTCGATGGGCGTGTTTCGGGTGTTGGTCATGTGCGTCTGCACGGCCGAGAGCCCGCCACCGTGGCGGCCGGCGCCCATGCCGCCGCCGAGCGTTTCGTAATAGCCCCAGGGCCGCACACCCGCCGTACCCATGGCCACGTTGTTCATGCTGCCGTGACTCGCGGCGGGGATGCGCGCCGGCATCGCCCGGGCGAGCGCCCCGAGCACCACGTCCACCACCCGTGTGCTGGTCTCCACGTTGCCGGCTGCCACGGCCGCCGGACGAACCGCATTGAGCAGCGAGCCTTCAGGCACCTTCAGCCGCACCGGTTCGAACGTGCCGGCACACGCCGGCGTCTGAGCAGGCATCAGGCAGCGCATGGCATAGAGCACGCCGGCGGCCGTCACCGAGAGGGGGCAGTTGATGTTGCCGGACACCTGACGCGCGGTCCCGGAGAAGTCCACGAGCACGTGATCGGAGCGTCGTTCGATGCTCACCCGGATCGGTATGTCCTCGTGCCCCAGGCCGTCGTCATCCATGAAGTCCTCGAACGCGAAACGGCCGTCGGGGATGGCACCCAGGGCGTCCCATGCCAAACGGGCCCCGTAGTCGTTGAGCTGCGCCACCGCGGCCAACCAGGTGTCCACACCCATGGCGTTCACCAGATCCCCCAGCCGATCCAGCCCCCGGCGATTGGCACCGATCTGGGCGGCAAAATCACCCCGGGCGTCGCGCGGATTGCGGGTCGCCCCGGTGATCTCGTCAAGGCGGGCGCGATCGAGCTCGCCGCAACGGACGATGTGTCCCGGCGGTATCAGAATTCCCTCGTCATGCAGGCTGCGGGACAACGGCATGGATCCCGGGGATTCCCCGCCGATATCCGCGTGGTGGGCCCGATTGGCCACGAAGGCCACCAGCCGGTCGTCCGCGAACAGAGGCGCCACCACGGTCACGTCCGGCAGGTGCGTGCCGCCCAGGAACGGATCGTTGAGCATCACCATATCGCCCGGGGCCCAGCGGATACCCGCCACGATGTCGGCCATGGCGTACGCCATGCTGCCCAGGTGCACGGGAATATGGGCAGCCTGCGCACACAGGCGCCCGTCGGCATCGAACAGGGCGCAGGAGAAATCCAGCCGGTCACGGATATTGGGTGAGAATGCCGAACGCGCCAGCTGCACGCCCATCTCGCCGCAGACGGAATCCACGCGGCTTGCAAAAAGGCTGAGTTCAACCGGATCCAGGGATTTCATTGATTTCGGGAACAACCGCAATTCATGACGCCGGGAGTGGATTATTGCATTAGGCGGATGCGCTGTCCTATCTTAGGCGTCTTTTCCGGAATGTCCTGCGCCGTTGCCCCTGCGGACAGCGGTTTTTCCAATCAAGCACCCAAAATCAGAGAAGGAGAACTCCCATGGCACATGAACTGCCTCCCCTCCCCTATGCCAAAGACGCCCTGGCCCCGCACATCTCCGCGGAGACCCTGGAGTTCCATCACGACAAGCATCACGCCACTTACGTGACGAACCTGAACAAGCTGATCGCGGGCACCGAGTTCGAGAACCTGTCCCTGGAAGAGATAGTCAGGAAGGCGCCCGCCGGCGGCATCTTCAACAACGCCGCGCAGGTGTGGAACCACACTTTCTACTTCAACTGCATGGGCCCCAATGGTGGCGGCGAGCCCGGCGGCGCGCTGGCCGATGCCATCAACAAGGCCTTCGGTTCCTTTGCCGACTTCAAGGAAAAGTTCAACGCCTCCGGCGCCGGCAACTTCGGTTCCGGCTGGACCTGGCTGGTGAAGAACGCCGACGGCAGCGTGGAGATCGTCAACACCAGCAACGCCGCCACGCCGCTCACCGGCGACCAGGTGCCGCTGATGACCGCCGATGTCTGGGAACACGCCTACTACATCGACTACCGCAACGCCCGCCCGAAGTACCTGGAGGCGTTCTGGAACGTGGTCAACTGGGACTTCGTCGCCAAGAACTACGGATAAGGCAGATACAAGATACAAGGGCAAAGGTACAAGGGGGAAAACCCCTTGTACCTCGTACCTTGGATACACACGGCAACCCCGTAGGCCCGATAAAGCGCAAGCGGTATCGGGCATTTATGCCGGACATCGCTCGCGCTTTGTCCGGCCTACGGCTGAACGCGCTGCGTTGACACCGAAACCGGGCAGGGTTCACCTGCCCGGTTTTTTTGTGCCCTCGGGGTGGGGGAACGCGTTTTTTAACCACGAAGCTCACGAAGGGCACGAAGGACACGGAAGAAAAGCATTACTCTCGCAAAGCCGCGAAGCCCGCAAAGAAGGGCTTTTGATCATTGGGCGCCCTTCTATGGGCGCCGCACCACCGTAAACGGTGTCCGCATGGCGGGCGCGGCCCGCCCCATGAATCGGTTTTCTTGGCGGGCTTCGCGGCTTTGC
>NZ_MVBK01000117.1 GCF_002000365.1 Thioalkalivibrio denitrificans
GGCGCGAGACAGGCCCAGAGGCCACAATCATTCGCGATCCTTGGTGCAATGTCCGGGCTAGGGCTGGAGAACCGGCGGAAGGTCCTCATGAGCAATCCCTTTCACCTTGCGTTTCCCGTTCACGACCTCGACGCGGCGCGCGCCTTCTACGGCGGGCTGCTGGGCTGTCGCGAGGGCCGCAGTGCCGATCACTGGATCGACTTCGATCTCTACGGGCACCAGATCGTGGCCCACCTGTCCGGACAGCGTTCCCGGGCGGTGGCCGAGAGCGAGGTGGACGGGCACCGCGTGCCGGTGCCGCATTTCGGCGTCATCCTGAGCATGGACGAATGGCGCCGGCTTGCCGAACGGTTGCGCGCTGCGGATGTGACGTTCGTCATCGAACCTTATGTACGGTTCGAGGGACAACCCGGCGAACAGGCCACCCTGTTCATCCTGGACCCCAGCGGCAACGCGCTGGAGTTCAAGGCCTTCGCGGATTTCGACCGAATCTTTGCCCGCTGAACGCCTGATCCGGCTATTTCACCGAATCGAAAGAACCTCTCTCGCGAAGGCGCAAAGACGCGAAGGTTCTTGATATCAAGACGTTCCCTTTGCGTTCCATTGCGCCTTTGCGTCGCGGTTGCCCTGCCGATCATCGATCCGCCCGGAGGGCAATCAGCGGTGCCGGCCCGGGGATGGGCGATGTTCCATGGCGCGACCGGAGCCGGCCACCCAGACGAAAATGCCCATCAGTACCGGCAGGGCGAGGTCATACCACAGGGGTTCCCGCATGCCGACCAGGAGGCCGATCCAGCTCGCCTGGGCGCGCACGATGGCATCGGCGGGCGAAAGCCACTGGTGGTAACCGGCGTCCAGCAACCCCGCCAGTACCACTACGGCAAGCAGGCCGACAACCGCGCCGATGGACCCGGACACCCGGTGCGTGATCCATCCGCCCAGACTGGCCGCCGTGAGGCAGACCACCATCGCCATCCAGATCCAGATGGCGCCCGCCTCCATGCTGTTGTCCACCAGCACCCGTTCCGGCCCGAGCAGCAGGAACAGCGGTACCAGGCACAGGGTCACGATTGCCGAGATCACGGCCGCGCCGGCCGCCACACCCTTGAGCACGCCCATCGAAAGTACCTCCGCCAACACGGCCACGGGCCGAACCGGCCTGTCCGTGTGCGGCAGGCAATCATTGGATCGAATACCGGGCGCCGCAGTTCCCCGGCGCATTCCGAAAATCCCTTACTCAACGGCCGACCTGCGCCGTTCCCACACGGGCATGCGGCCCAGTTCACGGTAGCCGAGCCGCGCGTAGCCATGCGTCCCGGACGGGTCTGCCTGCACCGAGGTGGTGGTCATGCCCCGGGACATGGCAGCGCGCAGCGCGGCGGCCATCAGCCCGGTGGCCAGACCGCGGCCCTGGCATTGCGGCAGGGTCGCCACGCCGCTCATCCGGCAGTCGCCGTCCGGTGAATCGCAGGTGAGCAGGGAACTCACCGGCAGGTTGTCCACGCGCGCGATGTAACCGCGCCAGCGGCTGTTGGGCCAGCGGTCGAAGGCCGCCTCGAAGACGGCGGACGGAAAGCCGAACGCGGCGTCGTTGATGGCGCCGATGATGCGCAGGTCGTCGGTCTCCTCCCACTCCATGTCCCGAACGGATGGAAGGCGCAGGTCGCCCATGAGCGCTGCCATGGCCACCGTGTCGTGATCGCGCACGTGCCCGCCCGACTCGAGAAAGGACGGGGTGACCGCGTCGCCGAGCCGGACGCGCACCGACCATGCGCGCACGCCGGCCGCCTCATAGGCCTCGGCGATGGCATCGTACTGCTCTTGCAGGGCGCCGGCTGATTCGTAGGTCACGCCGTTGAACAGGGATCGATCCGGCATCGCCGGGTTGATGGCGACCATCACCCCGGGCAGCGCGAGCACCCGGCCGTGCATCGAACAGCACGCGAGAAATGCGCATTCCTCCACGAGACTGGACTGGACGCGTTCGGCCAAAGTGGTCTGCTGCATGATTGTGCTTCGGGATTGGGCCGGTGCATTCCATGATGGGCCATTGGACTTCCGCGGGGAAGGGCGGGCATGCGTTCTGCCGCGCCGCGTCCCCTTACGTCAACCGTTACGCCGGGGCAGCACCATCAACAGCAACCCCGTGAAGATGGCCGCGACGGCGATCAGTGCGGCCGGCGGGTAACGCTCGCCAAGCAGCAGGGCGCCGCCCACCATGCCGGCCACCAGGGTGACATGGCCGAGCAGGCTGAAGATCACCGGCGTGGCGCGCTGTTGCAGTACGTAGTAGGCGAAGAAGTGCAGGGCACTCAGCATCATCTGTGCAGCCACGATTGCGGCCGCGCCCTCGACTCTCCAGAAAGCCAGTTCGGTGCCAAGGGCCAGGGCCGGCAGCAGGAACATGACTGAGGCGGCCATGAGCATCCCCGCGGCCAGTTCCACGGGACGCGCATGGAAGGGCCACGCCACGCGCCGGTAGATGTTGCCGGCGGTAAGCGCGACGCTGGCACCGAGCAGCAGGAGCATCCACGGTGCGGCTTCGGCCGGCAGGGCGGCGGACGGGATGATGAGCCAGGTGGCACCGATGGTGGCCAGCACCGCGCCGATCAGGCGCAGTCGTGAAGGGCCCTCGATGCCCATGATTCGGGCTACGACCCAAGTGGCGAGCGTGGGCAGTACGAAGGTGATGCTGGCAAGTCCCACGCCCACGCGGGTGACGGCAATGAACACCAGCAACTGCGGCGCGGCCAGCGACAGCAGGCCGGAGATCAGCCAGTAGCGAAGCTGTCCCGTGGTCGGAGCCTGCGGCCGCCGCCACAACGCCGCAAACGTGAGGATGAGTCCGCCGCCCAGGGTCATCCAGAAGCCGTAGGCGACAGGCGAGAGTCCGTGGTTCTGGGCCTCGCGGGAGAGCGCCAGCGTCACGGCCAGCATCACGCCATTGACCAGCAGCAGCGCGCCCACTGCCAGAAGCGCGCCGATCGTTGTCGGCGGGGGCACCAGGCCTGCACGAAGCGCGGAACCGTTCTTGGAATCGGGGTCGGTCGGTGGCATCCGGAGGTTCTTCGTGTGTCTTTGGGGCAGGCGCATGACGAACCGCCACCTTATGCGCAAACGGCGCTCGATTCGAGGGCCGGGAGGACGTTCATGCCGCACTCCCGCCCGCTCTTCCTGCGTGATTCCGGGAACCTGCCGTGCGGCACAGTGTCGGTTCATTGTGGTTGCTGTCCCTGCAATCCCCTCACCAAAACAAGGAAACCCCTGATGTCGATACCGCGCACGAACTCCTGGCTCATCGCGGCCGTGTTGCTTGCAGGTGCATCACCCGCCCCCGCGCAGTGGGAACTGGGTGGGGCGGTGATCGCACGTGATCCCATTCAGCGCGGCGCCGACAGTGATCCCCTGGTGGTGCCCATGATCCAGTACTCGGGGGAACGCTTCTTCCTGCGGGGTATCGAGGCCGGCATGTTCCTGTTCGGTGACGAGTCGCGTCATACCAGCCTGTTCATCCGCCCGCGCCTGGACGGTTACCGTGCGGACGACGATCCCTTTCTGGATGGCATGGATGCGCGGCGCAACTCCGCCGACGCGGGCCTGCGTGTCAGCCAGGGCATGGGACCGTGGCGGCTGACGGCAACCGCCACCACGGACGCCCTGGGGCGTCACCACGGACAGACGCTCTCCGGCACGGTGGCGCGCAGCTTCGGTTCGCCGCGCCTGATGTTCGTGCCTTATGCGGGCCTGGAATGGATGAGCGCGAGTCTGGTCGACTATTACTACGGCGTGTCCTCATCCGAGGCGCGTTCGGATCGGCCCGCCTACGACGGATCGGCCACCGTGAACGTGATCTACGGCGCGCGTGTCGTGGCGCCGCTGACGCCGCGGGTGACGTTTCAGGGGATCGTCGCGGGCACACGCTACGGCAACGAGGTCAATGACAGCCCGCTCACCACTGACCGCTACCGGGCCATCAGCATCCTCGGGGTGTCATACCGGTTTTGAAGGAAGCGCTCGGGATGGCGGCAACAAACGGGGCAGGGCAGGAGCGCGGGTGCGCTTTGCCTGCCTTAGCGCTGCGGGGCTGCGCGCAGATCGGTGTCGCGGCTGAACTCGCGCTCGGTGGTGACGAGGGTTTGAACTTCCTCGCCCTCGTCGGCCAGCATCTGGTCGCCCTCCATCACGGGGGGCGGGGTCTGGGGCCGCATCTCGAAGACCTGCTCGAAATTCGGCATCTCCACGCTGGAGGCCAGGCGGCTCAGGGAGTCCTGGGCCAGGGGGTTCTGCAGGGTGAGCACAAGCCCGGTCGCGAACACGAGCAGAGACAGGACGAACCGGTCGTCCCTGCGGATGACATTCATGCGCTGCAGTAATCGCATCTCGCCCTGCCTCTTGGTCATGCTGTGCACGTGATTACGGTACCCATTCCCCGACTGTCAGGTCAAGTTCCCGGATTCGACTCGGCGAAGTCTCCGGTAGTTCCCTGAATCAAAGGGTTTTCATGAGAATGGGCCAACCCTCAAGGGCGGCGCCGGGGCAAGCCCCGGCGCCGCTCACCGGTCAACCGGGGGGGATCTCCGCGCTGCGAAAGGCGTTGGCCACCGCCTGCATCAGGTCCCGCTCCAGGCCGGACTTGGGTTCCGTGACCTCCTGATTGCATCCGGGGCAGCGGAACAGCGGCACCTTGACCTTCACGGCCACCGGATCGCCGTCGGGAACCTCCACCTGGGCCTTGCCGTCCAGATCGCCGTTGGTCTCGGTCGACACCTCCTGGCCGCAGGACGGACACAGCAGGCGCGTTCGGAACAGTCCCTTCTTGACCGCGGGCGTGACCTCGTCCAGAGCGCCCGATTCGGCCAGGCGCTGGACGAACTCAAGCGGGAAATCGGGGGTGGTGAAGCGCTTGTGGCCGCTGGCGCAGTTGAGTACAGGCAGGCCGTCGATGACGACGCGGATGCCCCCCTCCTCGCCCTCGATGTGATCCACGTGCACCAGGGAAACGTCGGCGCCACACTGGCGGCAGACACTGGAAGTCATGGCAGGTCTCCTCTCGCGTGTGTTTGCAGCTCTCCTCATCGCTGGATTGACAATGGCCCGTACCGGCCATGTGTCACACGCACGGCCGGAATGGGCGGTTTCAAACAAGCACAACTATAGAGTATAGACCCCACGCTGAGCACGGGTTGCAACCGGCTGATCCCTGTGGGAAACCTGCCAGGATGTGAGGCAGCCGCTCCGGAGTTCAGTGCACCGGTGTTGCCTGTTTCTGGTTTAAGCCTTACAAGGTTGGTGGGAAATAATCGTGCGTGCCCCCGGGTGTGGGATAGTGGGTCGGCGGCCATAGGCGTACGCGCGGTTCGATACCCGGACGACGACCGCCCTGGCCCATGGATGATGAACAACAAGAACACGGACAGACCCGCACCGGAACCACCTGGCGCGGGCGCGTTTGCGCAGAGCAGGAGTGCATATGCGGTCGGTGCGCAAGACCATGCTTATGGCCTTCATCGCGCTGTTGCCGTTGATGGCCCATGGGGACGAAACACAATCGGGCGAGGAGGTCCGTATCGGCGTGCTGGCCCATCGCGGCCCGGAGGCGGCGGTGCAGGCCTGGACACCCACTGCGGAGTACCTGAACCGCACCGTGCCGGGGCGGACGTTTCGTGTCGTTCCCCTCAACAATATCACCCTGGACGAGGCCGTGGCCGCCGGCTCGGTGGATTTCGTCATCACCAATCCCGGTTCCTACGCGATACTCGAGGCAACGTACGGTGTGACGCGCATCCTCACGCTGCGCAACCTGCGCCAGGACGGGGTCTATACACAGTTCGGCGCGGTCATCTTCACACGTGCGGACCGCGACGACATCGAAACCCTCCGGGACCTGCGCGGCAAGTCATTCATGGCGGTGCGCGCAGACGCATTCGGAGGTTACCTGATGGCCTTGCGCGAGTTTCGTGAGGCCGGCATCCGTCCCGAGCGGGATTTCACCCGCATCCAGTACGTCGGTCTGCCCCAGGACCAGATCGTGCTGGCCGTCGCCGCGGGCGAAGTGGATGCGGGTACCGTGCGCACGGACACCCTGGAACGCATGGCCGCCGATGGGCTGGTGCGTATGGACCGGTTCAAGGTGATCAATCGCAGGCAGGTGACGGGCTTTCCCTTCCTGCTCAGCACTGGGCTGTATCCGGAATGGGCCTTCGCACGCAGTGCGCACGTTCCGGAACAGCTTGCCCACCAGGTGGGCATGGCGCTGCTGCAGCTCGCGCCGGACAGCCCGGAGACGCGCGCCAGTCAGTCTGCCGGCTGGACCATGCCGCTGGATTACACGCCGGTGCACGAGTTGTTGCGGGAGCTGCGTATCGGCCCCTACGCGGATCTGGACCGCATCGATCTGGAGACCCTGCTGCGCCACTTCTGGCACTGGCTTCTGCTGCTGTTCGGCCTGTTCGTCGTGGTCAGCATGGTGGCCGCCTACATCATGCGCATCAATCGCAGGCTGAGTCACTCACAGGCGCAGCTGCTGGAACTCGCCGGCGCACTCGAGGAATCCAACCGGGTGCTCCAGGAGATGTCCGTCAAGGACGGCCTGACCGGGCTCGCCAACCACCGGCATTTCGAGGAGGTACTGGCCCGGGAATGGGCCCGCAGTGAACGCCAGGATATGCCCCTGAGCCTGCTCATGGTGGATATCGACCATTTCAAGCGGCACAACGACCGTTACGGGCACCTGGCCGGGGATCAGTGTCTGCGCCAGTTGGCGGCCGTGCTTCACTCGGCCGTGCAGCGGCCGGCGGATCTGCCGGCACGTTTCGGCGGCGAGGAGTTCGTGGTGGTGTTGCCCGAGACCGGTACGGACGGTGCGCAAATCGTCGCGGAACGCATCCGCGAGATGGTGTCCCGACTCACCCTGGAGGCGTGCGAAGGGCAACCCAGGCCACATGTCACGGTCAGCGTTGGTGTGGCCACCCGGGTGCCGCGCGACGCATTGACCCCCGAGCGGCTGATCGCTGCAGCAGACGCAGCCCTCTACCGTGCCAAGGATGCGGGTCGCAACTGTGTCATGGCGCATGAGACAGGTGACGAGCCGCCCGGCTTACGGCAGCCTTCACCCGCCTGACGGGCGCTAGCAGGCTGTTGAAAAACCCTCGGGCGGCGCCATGCTGCGTTGGAAAGCGGCTCAAAATGCTCATGTGCTTGCATGTACACCGCGTTTTTTCGCCGCTTTCCGCCTTGCCTGGCATCCACCGGAGGCTTTTTCAACAGCCTGCTAGAGGCGCGGTGGATGCGCTTCGCGGGCGAGCTCATAGGACGGCCACCGGCCGTCCTATGGCTATGCTTCTCCTTCCAGAGACGGCGCGAGACTGGCCCAGAGACCACAATCATTCGCGATCCTTGATGCAATATCCGGGCTAGGCCCGCCGAAGCTCCACAGGCAGGTCGGGTTGCCGCTCGATCTTTCCGGCAAGATCGTAGAGGGCCGATTGCAGACCCTCCTCGATGGACGGGTGGTAGAAGGGCATGCGCAGCAGATCGAACACCGTGAGCCCCTGCTGAATGGACCAGGCGAGCTGGTGGGCGATGTGTTCACCTCGCGGCGCGATCAGGCTGGCGCCCAGCAGGCGCCCGTCCTCGCGGTCCGCATAGACGCGCATCATGCCCTTGTTGCGGCCCATGATCAGCGCACGGCCGAGCGGTCCGAGCTTCACCTCGCCCACGGCCGTGCGCTCGGCATCCAGTTCGTTCCAGGCACGCCCGACCACGGCGATGTTGGGGTCGCAGTAGTTGATGGCGAGCGGCGTCTGGCGGGCGAAACCCTCGGGCTCCCGGCGCGCGGCGTTGAAACCGGCGATGCGCCCCTCGATGGCCGCCTCGTGCAGGATGGCCAGTTCGCCCGTGACATCCCCGGCGATGAACACGGGGAGATTTCCCACCTGCATGGTGGCCGGGTCGTAGGGCGGCAGTCCGCGCTCATCCAGTTCGATGCCCAGGTTCTCGAGGTCCAGGTCCTCCACGTTGGGACGCCGACCCATGGCGGCCAGCACGCGCTCCACCTGAACCGACTGCCCGCCGGCGCTCACGCGGAGGCTGCCGTTATCCTCGGTGAGTTCGGCGCCGGCGCCCAGCCACAGGGGGAATTCCTTTCCAATGATCTCCACGGCGACCTTCTGCACCTCGGGATCCTGAAGGCCGGCAATGTGGTCGAGCTGGTCGATGCCGGTGACGTCCACGCCCATGCGCGCCATGGCCTGGCCCATCTCCAGGCCGATGGTGCCGAGCCCGATCACCGCCATGGAGGCCGGCAGGGATTCCAGTTCGAACAGGTCATCTGTGGTGATGATGCGGTCGCCGAAGGCACGCCACGGTTCCGGCACCACCGGACGTGAGCCCGTGGCGATGACCACGGCTCGCGCTCTGATGCGGTCCTCGCCCACCTGGAGTTCGGTGGGGGAGATAAATCGCGCCCGCCCCTCGATGAACTCCTCGCCCATGTTGTCGGTGCTGTTGGTCAGCACCTTGTCCACGAACACGTCGCGCAGATCGCGCACGTGCTCCATGGCATCGGCGGCGTTGAGCGAGAGGGCATCGTCGCCCTCGATGCCCATGCGCCCGAACAGGGTGCGGCGATGGAAGTCCTCGGCCACCTGTATGACCGCCTTGGAGGGCATGCAGCCCACCCGGGCGCAGGTGGTGCCCAGCTCACCGCCGTCGATGAGCACGTAGCTGTCGGTGGCCTTGCGCACCTGGCCCAGCGCGAACAGGCCGGCGCTTCCGGCCCCGATGATGGCGACGTCGACTTGCTTTTCCATGATGTTCCCCGGTATTCCGAGATGAATGGGACGATTCGCTTTCATGCTCTCATTACCGTTCCAGGACATCCAGTCCGTGGGATTTCAGCGGTGGTTACCCATTCCCGTCTCTGGCGTGTCTGTAGGTCGGCCTTCAGGCCGACGGGAGAGCACGAGAGTGGCTGCATCGTCGGCCTGAAGGCCGACCTACAGGGTTGTGGGACGACTTCTGTCAGCCTGGAGGGGTGACCCGGTCAGGGGCGGACAAAAACTTGCCCCCGTGAGGGACTTTTGTCAGTCTGCCCGATCTGCTTGTCGGTACCGGCCCGGGCACTGTGACTGAAAGGGGAGAGCACGATGGATATGGCCACGCTGGGGGAGTTCTGGGACCTGGTGGTGCAGGTCTGGCAGGAGGGCGTATACGGCATCAACATCGCCCAGGTCCTGGTCGCGCTGGTGATCTTCGGGCTGTTCATGGTGTTCCGCAACCTGTTCAGCCGCTTCGTTCTCCGGTTTCTGCGGCGTGCCGCGGCGCGCACCCGCACCGACATGGATAACCGCATCGTCAATGCCCTGTATGAGCCGATCCGGTTCATCCCGGTGGTCATGGGCGTGTTCTTCGCCCTGAGTGTGCTTGATGTGGAGGAGGGCACGCGCGAGGTCTTCTACAAGGTGAACCGAACGCTGATCGCTTTCACCCTGTTCTGGGCCTTCTACCGCATCACCACACCGGCCAGCACACTGCTCATGAAGGCCGAAGGCGTGCTCACCCGGCCCATGGTGGAATGGCTGGTCAAGGCGGCCAAGGTGGCCTTCATCGTGCTGGGTGCGGCCACCATCCTGGAACTGTGGGGTATTGCGGTCGCCCCTATCATCGCGGGCCTGGGCCTGTTCGGTGTGGCGGTCGCGCTGGGTGCGCAGGATCTGTTCAAGAACCTGATTGCCGGCCTGTTCGTCATCGGCGAGCGGCGCTTCTTCCCCGGTGACTGGATCAACGTGGACGGGGTGGTGGAAGGCACGGTACAGGAGATCGGCTTTCGTACCACCACGGTGCGCCGGTTCGATCGTGCGCCCGTCTATGTGCCAAATGCGCGCCTGGCAGACAACGCGGTGACCAACTTCTCGCGCATGAGTCACCGGCGCATCCGCTGGATGGTGGGTGTCGAGTATCGCACCACCATGGAGCAGCTCAGGCAGATCCGAGACGGCATCGAGCGTTACATCCTGGAGAACGAAGAGTTTGCCGATCCCTCTGAAGTGCCCACGTTCGTGCGCATCGACTCCTTCAATGACAGCTCCATCGATATCCTGGTGTATTGCTTCACCAACACGATCGTGTGGGGCGACTGGCTGGAGATCAAGGAGCGCCTTGCGTACGCGATCAAGGAGATCGTGGAAGGGGCGGGCACGGGCTTTGCGTTCCCAAGCCGTTCCGTCTACCTGGAGACGCTGCCCGACGCCCCCGAGGTCTTTCCCCTTTCGCCGCCGCGCGGCGCCACGCCGGCATCGCAGGCGTAAGGGGACGGCGTGGTTCAGTCGGTGACGGCCACGCGGCGCTCCAGCGCGTCCAGATAGGCCCGGATGCGGGCCGCATTGGCACCCACGTCGCTGCGCCCGACCCGGGAGGCAGAGCGCATGTCCACGCGCACGGAATCGTTCTCTTCGCGCAGCCGGATCACCACGTCGTCGCGAAAGCCGAACCATCGCGTGGTTGCAGTGGCTTCGATTCGCTCCCCGCTCACCGCCGCCAGTTCCCAGCCTTGTGCGTGCACCTCCTCCACCACGGCCTCGCGCACCGTGGAGAGGGGTGCGCGCAGCCTGAGCGGCCCGATGTCCGGGTAGGCCTCGCGCTGCTGCCGGGCGGTGTCCTCGCCCGGGTAGTCCACTGCATTGGGGGCGCGCTCCCTGGCCTCCACCAGGGCCACGAAAGCCGGTGGATCGCGCATGTCCGTGGTGATGTCGTGGATGGGCGGCACGCGCTGTGCCTGTTGCCAGTGACCGTACGGAACCGCCAGCATGGCGGCTGCGCCGACGGCGACCAGGGCACCCGTCAGGGCGGATCCGATGCGCCGGCCCCACCCCGCGACCAGCAGGATGACGATGCCCAGCACACCCGCACCCATGGCCGTGAACACGCCGTAGCGCAGTGTGTCGAAGGCCGTCCCCAGGGGCAGCAGACCGGCCCGGTACGCCATGCCCGATCCCGCCATGAGCAGGGCACCTGCCACCAGGACAAGCACCGCGATCACCGCTGCAGCGCGTGCCAGACCCGCACCGTGCTTCATTGGGGTGGTCTCTGGGTGAATGTGTCGCGCATGTACTGAACATAGAACACCCGGAGCTTGGTGTGTGATCCAGAACGCCGGGAGCTGGTGAACGCGCGGTGGCGCATTCCGTTACTGGCCGGTCCGATACACCGGACAAGCGGTGTGGTGATGCCCCGTTTTCTGTGGCTCCATAGAAAGTCCGTCGGCTTCATTGAAGCGTTGACGCATGCAGCCGCTGGAAGCCGGGCTGGTGCGGTGCGCAGAGGCATCACGCAACAGGGACTGAACCTCATGGTCGAGGAAGTCATTTACATCAGTGCCGAGGACGCGCCGGACGACAGCGGCGCCTGGGACGAACGCAATACCATCAGCACGCTGGAACAGCAGCACGTCCAACTGCCCGGTGTGCAATGTCTGAGTGTCGTGGAGGGCAACCTGCTTAGGGTCGAGCGCCGGCACGGCAAGACACATACGCGCTTTTACGTGCGTCCCGGCTACCTGGATCCCGAACCCGTGCGCCACACGCACCTGCCCCGGTGGCAGATGGCCGTCGCCGCGGTGGCGCTGGGCCTGTCGGCCGGGCTCCTGTGGCTGGATGGCTTCGGTGTTGTGCACGGTGCCATGCCACTGTGGGGACTGGTTGCGCTGCTCGGGCTGACGGGCGCGGGTGCTGCCTGGTGGGCCTACCGGGATTACGGGCGCAGCCTGAGCTTTGTGTCCCGCAACGGACAAGTGCCGTTGTTCCGGGTCATGGAAGGCCTGCCGGATGGGGCCTGCTGCAAGCAATTTCTCGAGGTACTGCGTCGGGCCATGGATGCGTCCCACAGCGGCCTGCCCCGGGAGCCCGACCGGTTCCTGGTGGAAGAACTCAAGGAACATCGCCGCCTGGTCGGGGCCGGTGGACTGGATACCGAGACCTACAACGCAGCCAAGGCGTGCATCCTGCGCCGGCATGGCCGGGAGACCACAGGCGCTCACCAGCCCAATTGAAATGTCGGAGGCCCGCCCCCGGGCCGAAGGCGGCGTGCATCGGGGCAAGGCCGTTCGCGGCGGGGGCGCCGCTCCTGGGGCTAGCCCGCATATTTCACCAAGACGGCCGGCGGCTTCGTGCAACCTTCTGAATGAGTGGCATAAATCGGCGTATCTGGCCGAAATGCCGCGGTGACGTTTTGTACCTCCGCCGCCGGCCGTCTTGGTGAAATATGCGGGCTAGGAGCCTGTCGGACT
>NZ_MVBK01000118.1:0-6593 GCF_002000365.1 Thioalkalivibrio denitrificans
CCCTCCCCCGCTTGCGGGGGAGGGTTGGGGTGGGGGCCCGCCGAGGCAGGATCAAAACCACCCTCACCCTACCCTCAAATTCCGGGCGTCCTGCCCTCCACCCTTCGGGCCAGCCTGTCGGCTGTTCAAATCCGCTCCCGGCGGATTTGTCCTGAGGGAGAGGGGACAAACCTGAGATGCCTTCACATTCCTGGCGTGCTTGGCGCTCTTTGCGGGAGAGAATGCCTTTCATGTTCGGGCTCTTCGCCTTCGTGCGCTTCGTGGTTCAAGTGTCATGCGTCCGCAGGACCCGGCCGTAGACCTCCATGTACCCGCGCACCATGGCCTCCATGCTGAACTCCTTCTCTGCCCGCGCGCGTGCGGCTTTTCCTTCCCGTTCGCGCCGATCGGCGTTGGTCAGGTAATCGACCAATGCGTCCGCCAGTGCATTCGGCTGGCCGGCCGGCACGAGGGCGCCGGTTTCTCCCACGGTGACCAGGTCGGGATTGCCGCCCACGTCGGTGGCGATGACGGGCAGGCCGCTGGCCATGGCCTCGAGGATGGTGTTGCAGATGCCTTCGGCCAGGGATGGGAGCACGAAGATATCCATGGCGCGCATCAGGTCGGGGACGTCCTCCCGGGCGCCGGGCAGCCAGGCCTGGGCGTCGACATCCGCCTCGGCCAGCATGCGCGAGACGGCCTCAAACAGGGGGCCGTCACCGACAATCACCAGGCGCAATCGGGGAAACAGCTCCGGTACACGCTCGCGCAGCAGGATGAAGGCCCGGGCCAGGTCTTCGGGGGCCTTGACGGTCTGCATGCGCAGGACGGTGCCGATGACGATGCTGTCTGTCGCGACAAACCCCTCGGGCAGGGGCGATTGCCATTCGTGCGGCCTCGGACTGAAGCGCCGGATGTCGACGCCGTTGCACACGTGGCTCAGGCGCTCGGGATGCACGCCTACCGAACGGGTCAGGTAATCCAGCTGGTGGCGCGACAGGGCGATGTACTGGCCCACCAGCGGGCGCACCAGGCGGCGCATGAGGCGATTCTTGCCGCGGGAGCCGTCCAGGTCGCCCACGTCCCAGCCGTGCTCACCGTGCACCCGTGCCTTCACACCGGAAAGAGCGGCGGTAACCTGGGCCTCCAGGGTGGCGAGATTACGCGTATGTACAATGTCAGGACGAAGAGTCTTCAGCAGGTGTCGCAGCCTGAGATGTACGCGCAGATCCTTGCCTTCGCGCTTGTAAAGGCTGTGCAGGGTGACGTCGTCGCGGTGAATGCGCCGGGCGAAATCCGTGTAGTCGGTCATACACACGATGGCATGGCGGTAGCTGCCCGGAGGCATGTGGTTGATGAGGTTCACCAGGCCGTTTTCCATGCCCCCCACGTCGAGCCGGTGGATGACATGGGCGACCAGGGGCACGGGTCTGCCCGAACCGGCCTTACTCATGCGCATACCCCAGCGGCAGGGGGAGCGCCCCGATGAACCGGGTCAGGCGTTCCCGGGCAGGATCCAGCGGCTCGGCGTCCTCCGTGCTGACCGCCACCAGGAACGCACCCCGACCGTCGCCCGCGAAAACGGCGCCCGCCTCGCGCAGCTTCACCTCGATGCCCCGGGTGGTGGTGTGATCGC
Organism: Thioalkalivibrio denitrificans; assembly: GCF_002000365.1. Taxonomy (GTDB): domain Bacteria; phylum Pseudomonadota; class Gammaproteobacteria; order Ectothiorhodospirales; family Ectothiorhodospiraceae; genus Thioalkalivibrio_A; species Thioalkalivibrio_A denitrificans. The sequence continues at coordinate 1,616 of NZ_MVBK01000118.1, forward strand.
CGACCTGGTACCAGTGCCACACCACCCGGCGCGTGGTGCCGGCGCGCATCACCGTCTCGTGCACGCGAAGCATGCTCCCGTCGGGGCGCTCCACAGTGTGGGCACGCTCGGAGGAGCGGCGCCAGGTGTCTCCGTCGAACATGCGGTTGCGCCAGGACACGATCTCCGTGCCGCCGCCGCGGTTCACATAACGGAACAGGTGCAGTTCCACCGCCTCGCCGTCGCTGCGGTACAACCCCGCCAGTTCGGTGTCCGCGTCGTAGTACCGCGGCCGCCAGGCCCCGCCGGCTTCCTGCGGGCCCTGCCACGCGCCCGGTGCCGCAGGCAGCGTCGGCGGCGCATCCACCGCCGCGTTCCGGGCGCGCTGTTCCATCCAGAGCTCTCCTCCGCGGGGCGCGGCCAGCACCGCCACGACGGCCAGCAGCAGTACGCCGGTGGAGAACGGCTCCAACGCACGCGGCTGTGCCACGGTGATTTCGGTGCCCGCGTCGCTCTTCTCCCCCTTCTCCCACCACAACGATCCGAGCCAGAACAGCAGCAGCATGACGAAGCCGAAGAAGATCCAGCCGTAGATCAGGTGATCCACGCCTACGGCGTGCTCCATGTCGGTCCAGTGGGCAATCATGATGATGCCCCAGGCGCGGATGCCGTTGGCGATAATGGGCAGCGCGATGGCCAGGGCCACGAGCGCGGCACGGCGCCAGACGCTCCGGTAGCTGATGTACGCGTAGATCAGCCCCAGCGCGATGCTGGCGATCAGGTAGCGGACCCCGCTGCATTCCTCGGCGACCACGAAGTCGCCGGCGGGGATGCTGATGTAGAGACCCTCCCGGTACATGGGCAGTCCGGAGAGTTGCAGCAGCCAGACCGCGAACCAGGCGGTGTATTCCTGCAGGATCGGCACCATGAACTCGCCGAAGGGGACGGCGAAGAACAGGTAGGCCAGGGGGAACACGAGCATGCGCGCCACGTGTGCGCCCAGCACGGTGATCACCAGCCCGGGCAGCATCGCCACCAGGGCGAAGTGCTGGATCAGCTTCACGTCCACGCTGCGGGCCAGCACCCAGGCCAGTCCGGCGGCTGCCAGCCAGGCAAGGCCCCAGGGGGACGGCTCAGGCACCACACGCGCCAGATCCCGGCGCCGGGTCCAGGCCAGGAACAGGGCGAGCGGCAGGATGAGCACGCCGTGGGCGTAGGTCTCGGAATTGAACCAGATGTGGCTGATGCTCTGCACCGAAGGCCACAGCAGCGCCATGGTCAGCACGGCCAGAACCGTCAGCAATACCAGAGCGGCACTCCAGTTGTAGCGCAGGCCAGCCCGCATACCTCACCACCTTCCTGCTGCGGCCGACGATCTGTCTTCGACCGTAGGTCGGGCTTCAGCCCGACGAGCGGTGCCTGACCAGGCCGCGGCCGTCGCCCTGAAGGGCGACCTACATATGCGCATGTCCTGCAAGACGACGGTGCTCACCCGCCGGCCCCCGCACGCAGTACATCCGGCTCCGGGGCGGTGGGTGCGTCCAGCAATGCCATGAGCCGATCCATGTGCTCCGCCCAACTGTAATGGGCCAGCACACAGGCGCGCCCCTTCGCTCCGTGCCCCGCGGAATCGCCGTCCTCCAGCGTCTGCAGGCAGAGCTTCGCAAGATCGGCGGGGGCCTCGGCCACGAGCCAGCGCATCTCTGGGCAGTCCCGGAGCCCGTCCAGGGCCTGGGGCGTGGCCACCACGGGCCGCCCCATGGCCATCGCCTCCAGCACCTTGTTCTGCACGCCCCGGGCGATGCGCAAGGGCGCGACCGCCGCACGGGCATGGGCCAGGTAGGGGCGCACGTCCTGCACGGCACCGGTGACATGCACGCCCGGTTGTTCCTCCAGACGCCTGACTTCCGGCGTCGGCCGCGCGCCCACGATCACGAAGCGCGCATCGGACCTTGCCGCGCGAACTCTCGGGAACACCTCCTTCGCAAACCAGGTGACGGCATCCACGTTGGCCCAGTAGTCCATGGCGCCGGTGAACACCAGCGCGGCACCCTTCCCTTTGTACGGATCCGGGTAGTCCCGTTCCGGTGAGAAGTAATCGGTATCCACGCCGTTGTCGATGGCATGCACGCGCGCGGACGACTCGGGGGCCAGTTCCCGGAACAGTTTCGCCTCCTGCTCGCTGACGAACACCGAGGCATCGCAGGCCGAGGCAAGCCGCCGCTCGAAGCCGAGCAGGGTGCGCGCCTCGCGCCGGTACACCCAGTTCATGGGAAACCGATGGCCCTGCGCGTACTGGCGCCACTTGTCGGAATCCACATCGCAGAAGTCGATGACCGTGTGCAGCTGCTCCTGTTCTCGCGGCAGGTACTGCGCCATGGCGGCCGAGAACACCAGCGCGTGATCGACGCCCCGCTCCAGCGTCTCGCTGACCCACAGCGCCATGCGCCGGTCCGCGTAATAGGGCACCGTCAGCGGCACGCCCGAAAGCAGCCCCGCGACACTGCGCAGCCGCGCCCTGCGCGGATTCAGGGGCAGCAGGCACAGGCTTTCGCAGTAGGCGGCCACCTCATCCTGGTAGCGCCAGTCGTGGGGATCGTCCACAAAGCTGCCCAGGTGAACCCGGAATCTCCCGGCGAGGTGCTTGAGCAGATTGAACGAACGGATCTTGTCCCCCTTGTTGGGGGGGAACGGAATCCGGTGGACGAGGTAGAGCAAATCTTTCATGGAACCCCTTTTCTAACCACGAAGCTCACGTGCCCTGTCTGAACAAAATTCATTACTCTCGCAAAGACGCGAAGCCCGCAAAGGAAATCCTTAACGTTGGTCGGGCAACCGATTCACGACTCGGCAAATGCCCCTTTTCATCAAACTCTCACCGAAGTTCAGCAAATACCCCAGTTTCAGGTCGGTGAGACGCAGATAGGTCAATAGCTGCTTCCTGTGGGCATTGTTCAGCCTCTCCACGCATTTGAGTTCAACGATCACGCGTCGTTCGACAATCAGATCCGCTCTGAACCCCTCGTCGAAGGTAATACCTCGATGCACAAACGAGACCGGCACCTGACGCTCAACCCGCAACCCACGCTGCCCTAATGAATGCGCCAGCGTGACTTCATAAACAGATTCCAACAACCCCGGCCCCAGTTCCCTATGGATCTGAACGGCGCAGTCAACAACATGCTTTCCAATTTGTTCTTCCATTGAATCCGCCCTTCCCTTTGCGGGCTTCGCGCCTTCGCGAGAGTCCAATCCTCCCTGTTTCGAAGCCACCCGGAGTCAGTCAGCCACGGCACTCATGTTTCTGAGGCCCCATTCCTGTTCAATCATTCACAGTCCTTCGTGCGCTTCGTGGTTCAACAGTCCTTTTCAGCCCAGCCCCCGGGAAATCATGGGGCCGAGAAGATTCGCCACGGGCAGGGGCAGGCGTTTCCAGGCTGCGATGAACAGGCGGTACTTGGGGTTGAGGGGGTTGATGTCGGGCACCGACTTCGCGCGGACCAGGTGGTACTCGTAGTGCAGCGGCTCAGGCTCGAAGCCCCAGTTCTTCTTGAAGCTGTATGAACCCGTGCCCACCTTGCTGCGGCCGTAGTCGAACACCCGGTAACCCCGCTCGCAGGCACGGCGCATCAGGTCCCAGTAGAGAAAGTCGTAGCCGGCCACCTCGCGGGCCTGCTCGGTGCCGCCGCCGTAGTAGGGCAGCACCTGGTCGCGGAAGTAGAAGCTCAACACACTGGAGACCGGTTCACCGTTGCGGGTGACGGTGAGCACCTCGCAGTCGTCGCCGAACGCGTCCATCAGGGCCTCGAAATAGCGCCGCGCGAACACCGGCGTGCCCAGGCGGCGCACGCTGTCGGAGTAGATGGGGAAGAAACGCTCCACATCGCCATCAAGCTCACCCGTCAGTTCGTGCTTGATCCCCTTGCGGACCATGGCCCGCTGCTTGCGGGGAATGGCCAGCATGTTCTTTTCCACGTCCGCGTCGATGGGCTTGCGGAAGGTGACATAAAGATCGTCCTTGCGCGGCCAGCCGGGATTGCGCGGCACCTGGTTGCGAAGCTCCAGGTAATCCACCTCCAGACGCTCGGCCAGGTCGCAGGCCGCATCGGTGAGCACCGCGGCGGCACGTTCATCCTGCGCGGCGACGCCGCCATAGACGCAGAACGGCACCGAGATGAGGGCATTGCCGAACAGCACCGTCTTGACGTGGCCCAGGGGGAGGACCCCGACAATGACGCCGTCGCGCTCCGCATAAAGATAATGGGCCTGATGGCCCAATACCTGCTCCAGCACCCGGCGCCAGCCGGCCCTGTGAAAGAAGGTGGCATCCGGACAGGATTCCACGAAGGCGTCCCATTCCGGCGCGCGCGCATCGTCCAGCAATCCGACGGATACGATCCCGTTTCCCGCCTCGGTGCGCGGGAGATCATGCATGACCACACTCATCGGGACCGCTCCGCTTCCGGCAGAAAGATGCGGTCCATGCGGTCCCAGCGGAAGTCATGCAACAGACGCGACAGGCGTGACTCCATGCGCGTGAGATTGAGGTAATGGCGCACCCGGGTCTTGAGTCCGATGCCCTCCTGGCGAGGCTGGTCGGGGTCGATCTCCCAGGGGTGGAAATAGAATACGGCGGACTGCCCGTCGTGGCGGTTGACGCGGTTCAGCGCCCAGCGCGACAGGGCGTAGGGAAAGAGCCGGAAGTAGCCCCCGCCACCGCAGGGGAACTTGCGCCGGCCGATCTCCACGGTGGTCACCGGCACCTCCAGCAGGCCCGCGTCATCGCGATAACGGAAGGCGAAACGGGGCGCCTCGGGCATGCCGTAGAGGTCGTGGCGGATCGGGTAGATGCTGGAACTGTAGCGATAGCCGGATTCCTGCAGTTCGTCCAGGGCCCAAAGGTTGTCCCGCCCGATGGAATAGCTGGCAGCGCGGTAGCCCAGCACCGGCGTGCCGGTGGTGTCCTCCAGCAGCGCGCGGGTGCGGCGCACATCCTCGC